>NZ_JBIICB010000398.1:0-2735 GCF_044239095.1 Aestuariivirga sp.
CGGGGCACGGGAAATTCTGTCACATGACTGTCAGACAATTTGTCGATGACTCTCGACATATGGAAAGCATAACAGCAATCGAAGCCTTCACAGCGCTCGCACAGCCAACGCGTCTCGCGGCATTCCGTCTTCTGGTGCAGCAGGAGCAAGCTGGCCTCCCGGCAGGTGAGATCGCCCGGCATCTCGACGTGCCGCACAATACGATGTCCACCCACCTGGCCATCCTTGCCCGCTCAGGCCTTGTCTCGGTAGAGCGGCACAGCCGAAGCATGATTTACCGGGCAGAGCTCAAGGCGGTGCGCCAGTTGGTGCTATTCATGCTGAAGGATTGCTGCAACGGACGCCCGGAGCTCTGCGCGCCGCTGATCAAGGACATCGCCAGATCAAGTTCAACCGCCGGAACTTGCTGTGGCTGACCGCCCAGACCAAGTCTCTATGGACGAGAAGTTCCAAGGCACTCACTGCGATACCCTGATTGTGATGGTAATCGAAACTGCAAGGGAAGGAAAAACATGCGTGTCGGCATAAACGGGATGGGCCGCATCGGACGTCTGGCGCTCAGAGCAGCGCTTGGAGCGGCTGAGCGTGGCGAAGAGGACCCAAGGCGGAACAACCGGCTCGAGATTGTCCATGTGAACGAGATCAAGGGCGGTGCAGCGGCGGTAGCACATCTGCTCGAGTTCGACTCGGTGCAGGGCCGCTGGCGGACCAAGCTCAGCACTGAAGGCGAGGAAGCCATTCGCATCGGCGATAGCAGGGTCAGTTTTTCAGCGCTCCCGGCGGCCGGAGACATCCCCTGGGGCGATCTCGGCGTGGACCTGGTGCTTGAGTGCACTGGCAAGTTCCTGACCCACGCGACCCTCGACGGGCACCTGAAGCGCGGCGCAAGGCGGGTGATCGTCGCCGCCCCCGTAAAGGAGCCGGATGTTCTGAATGTCGTGGTCGGGGTGAACCATCACCTCTACGATCCCGCCAAGCACGCAATCGTGACGGCAGCCTCCTGCACGACCAATTGCCTCGCGCCAGTCGTCAAGGTCGTACACGAAAGGCTTGGTATCCGGCACGGTCAGATCACCACGATCCATGATCCGACCAACACCAATGTGGTGGTCGATGCACCCCACAAGGACCTGCGGCGTGCCCGCTCCGCCATGCTGTCACTCCAGCCGACAACCACCGGCAGCGCGACGGCGATCGCACTGATCTATCCGGAGCTCAAGGGCAAGCTCGACGGCCATGCGGTGCGGGCACCCGTTCTCAATGCGTCCCTGACAGATTGCGTCTTCGAACTCAGCCGGGAGACGACAAGGGATGAGGTGAACGCCCTTTTCGCTGAGGCCGCGGCGGGGCAGCTGGCTGGAATTCTGGGATATGAGCCGCGTCCACTGGTGTCCATTGACTACGCACGCGATACCCGTTCCTCTATTGTCGACGGGCTTTCCACGCTCGTGACCGATGGCACGCTGCTCAAAGTCTATGCCTGGTACGACAATGAAATGGGCTATGCCTGCCGCATGGTCGACCTTGCCTGCCATATGCGCGAGTTGGGCATCTGATGGCGCCCGGCACGCGCAACTATGCCATCGTCACCGCCGCATATTGGGGCTTCACCCTGACTGACGGCGCGCTGCGCATGCTGGTGCTGCTGCATTTTTTCCAGCTCGGATATTCACCCTTCGTGCTCTCCTTCCTCTTCCTGCTCTACGAGGCAGCAGGCATCGCGGCGAATTTCATCGGCGGATGGCTGGCGACGCGCTTTGGCATTACCCGAATGCTCACCATCGGCCTCGCCACGCAGATCACGGGTTTCCTGATTCTCTCGGCGCTCTCGCCGGATTGGGCGGCAGCTCTGTCGGTGGCATGGGTCGTGGCCGCGCAGGGCATCTGTGGGGTTGCAAAGGACCTGACGAAGACGGCATCCAAATCGGCAATCAAGGTAGCCGAGAAGGACGCGCGTGCAGAGGGCGCGGAAGGCCGCCTGTTCAAGTGGGTTGCGTGGTTTACCGGCTCCAAGAACGCGATGAAGGGCGCGGGCTTCTTCCTCGGCGGACTGCTGCTCGAGTCTTTGGGCTTTCGTACGGCGCTGTGGGTGATGGCCGGTGCGCTCGCGGTGATCTTGCTGGGTGTTGTGCTTTCTCTGCCGCCAATGATGGGCAAGAGCAAGGCCAGTTCCACGGCTCGCGAGCTGTTTGGCAAGTCGAGATGTGTCAACCTCTTGGCGGCGGCGCGAATCTTCCTGTTTGGTGCGCGCGATGTCTGGTTCGTCGTTGGCGTTCCCGTGTTTCTCTACGCCAGCGGCTGGACCTTCACGATGGTCGGAGGGTTCATGGCGGTGTGGACCGTCTTCTACGGTCTGGTGCAGGCCTCAGCCCCGGCCGTCATCCGCCGCAGCCCTGATGGACTATCCCGGGAGGTGCCTGCCGCGCGGCTGTGGAGTGCACTGCTCGCACTTGTGCCCGCACTCATCATCGCGGCGCTCGCAGCAGATATTGCGTGGCGGCCCGACATTATCCTCGTCATCGGTCTGGCGGTATTCGGCGTTGCATTCGCGATCAATTCCTCTGTCCACTCCTACCTGATCCTGGCATATGCCGGATCAGAGAAGGCAGCCGAGGATGTGGGATTTTACTATGCGGCGAATGCCGCAGGACGGTTTGCGGGAACGCTGCTCTCAGGGCTTCTTTATCAATGGGGCGGCCTCAGCGCGTGCCTTGCGGGCTCGGCCCTGATGCTGG
>NZ_JBIICB010000133.1:0-10975 GCF_044239095.1 Aestuariivirga sp.
CCAATCCACTAGCCGAGCATTCCGGAGCATGATCTTATCGCAAAAGTGGTGTCCACTTTTGCGGATCATGCTTCAGCCCCCGGCGTCCCGCGCGAGGCCCGGGACTGCGGACGCGAAATAGCCGCCGTCCACACCCTTGAGCACGATGCATTGCTGCACCTCGACCCCGATGTTGTAGCGCAGCATGATGTCGACGAGGCGGTTGCCGTCGATCAGCACCACGCGGCGGCTGAGCCGCGAGCAGAATTCCGCGGCACCTGGCGAGAAATGCGTCGTGGTCACGAACACGCCCTTTGATGCCTGGCGCGATTCGAGGCTGCCTGCGAAATCCCGGATGTCGGAGATGGGAACGGCAACGCCAGGCTTGAGGCGCTTGGCCTGAATGTAAATGAGGTCGAAGCCCAGCTCGTCCAGCGTGATCACGCCATCGATGCCGCCATCACCCGACCGGCCCAGGCGCTGCGCCGTGTCGCTGCGTTCCGCGCCATATCCCATGGAGAGCAGCACATCAATCACCAGGCGCTCAAAGAAGGCCGGGGGCTGCACATGGATGCGTGCGATGAGCTCGGCGCGCAGCGCGGCATGTGCGGCCTCGACGAGCCTCAGGAGGCACTCGCCGCCTTGGGGGAGGAATGATGGCGCACCCGAACCAGGACCCGCCAGGGCAGGCCTGCGCGGCATGTACTGGTCGGCAAGATCATTGTCGTCGTTCGAGGCTTGCATCAGCTTCTGGAAGTCAAAGATCATGGACATGCCGATAGGTAAGCGAACAACCTTTAACAGGCTGTTAGCGCCAACCCTCGGGTGAAACCCGGATCTCAGGACCAGACGGTCAGGACGCGGCCTTGCTGATGAAACACTTAACGCCGCGGGCCTTCAGCTTGGAGCATTCGCTGCCGGCAGCGCCCTGCGTCTCGAAGCCGATCAGGCGCACGCGATAGAAGATACCCTTGGTTCCAAGATCAGCCCGCACCACCACCGGTTCCTTGCTGGCGAGCACTTTGTGGCGCTTCTTCATGTTGTTCCATGTGGACCAGGCTGCATCCTCACTGGTGGCAGAGGCGATCTGGACAGACCAACCGGTGATCTTGCGCTCCTCGGCAGGCTCTTCAGCCGCGGGCTCTTCAGCTGCAGGCTGTTCAGCCACCGCGGCCAATTGGGTTTCCGCGGCAGCGGCAGGCTGCTCCTCGGGCACGTCTTCGACGGCGAGGATCTTCTCCTCGGCCTTGGAGGTTGACACGGCGGCCACTTGCTCGACCTGCGCCTGGGGAACCCGGTCGGTGAAGAGCTTGCCGGAGGACGGCTCCGCGGCCGCATCATTGCCCCCCATCAGCAGGGCTGAGGGCGCGGCGGCGGCAGGAAGCGTGGTCGCGGCGGGCGTCACTGTGGCGGTCTGCATGGTGTCCGCCAGGGCAACATCCGGGCCTCGCTCACCGTCGAGCACCGCCAGCCGCTTGAGAGCGGGCTCATAACCCGGCTTGGCGGCGAGCGCCTTGTTCAGCGCCTCGCGTGCCTCAGGCAAGCGCTGCAGCTTTTCGTAGGTTGCGGACTGGGCCACATAGACGCGCGCCGGATCCGGGTAGTCGAAGCGCAGCGCCTTGTCGAAATCGGCGAGCGCGAACAGATGCTGGCCACCATCGCGCAGCAAGGTGCCGCGGCTGAAATAGGCGTGGCTGAACTGCCCGTCGAGGAACAGCGCCGAGGTGAAGTCTTCCATGGCGAGCGAGGCGCGCTGCAGCCGCTGGTATGAGAGGCCGCGGTTGTAGAGCGCCAGCGCCCGGAGCTTGCCGGACATGGCGTCGATCCGCAGGGCGGCCGTATAGTCGTCGACGGCGAAGGCATGCTCGTTGAGCCGCTGGTAGGCCAGGCCCCGGTTGAGCAGCGCATTTGCCAGAACCTCCGGCTCCAGCGCGCGGGACTCGATCGCCTTGCTGTAGGCCGTCACCGCGAAGGCCGGATCACCGGACTGCAGCGCCGCATAGGCCTCAGCGACGAGCTGATTTTCAGGTGTGCCGGCCACAGCCCCGGGCGCCGCCGCACTTGCAGCAAGAAACACGGAACAGACCGATGCGAGAAGTACTGTGGGGAACCTCATGATTGTTGATCTTGGTCTTTCAGGGTTAAGAACGTCTTTCCGGAAGTGCGAAAGAGCGTTGAGAACCGGTTAATCCGCGTGCCGGCCTGTGTCGTTTCCGGACGACAGGGTGGCGTCTTCGCGAGTTGACGAATGCCGCACGTCCTGTCACTAATGCCAGTGTGTGGTGCCCGCCAGCCAGACGGATGGCGGGCCTAACAGGGAACACGGTGAGGACGACCCAATCGGGGCTGAATCCGTGACTGCCCCCGCAACTGTGAGCGGAGAGGGCTTCGGCGCTTATGGCCACTGGGAAACCGGGAAGGCCGCCGAAACTCGGTGACCCGCAAGTCAGGAGACCTGCCACACGCAGGAACTTAACTGGTCACCACGGAGGGTGTTCATGACCGCTCGTATTTCTTCTACTTCCACTGTTTCCGCCTCGAAGCGCCTCGCCGCGGGCCTGGCATTGCTGTTCATCGGCGCGACGCTGACCTTCGCGGTGGGCCTGTCGAGCATGGCGGTGGCGCACAACACCGCGCATGACACGCGCCACGCCATCGGCTTCCCCTGCCACTGAGCAGAAGGCCACTCACATGATCGGGCGAGTCGTTCTCGCCGCGCTCCTGGCAGGGATCGCGGCAGGTTTCATCATGGGCGCCATCCAGCACCTTCGGCTGACGCCATTCATCATCGCGGCTGAAAACTTCGAGGCAGCTGGCGCGGCCGGCCATGCCCATGCGGCGCCGGAGGCTGGCGCCGGCAGCGAAGCCCACAGCCACGCGGATCACGATCACGGCCACGCGCATGACCACGGCGAGGGCTGGGCGCCAGCTGATGGCTGGCAGCGGACGCTGGCCACCACCCTCACCGCCGTGATGGCGGGCGCTGGCTTTGCCGCCGTGCTGGCCGCAATCTCCCTCATCTCGGGACTTCCCATCACGCCACAGAACGGACTGGTGTGGGGGCTGTGCGGATTCCTTGCGGTCACACTCGCCCCTGCCATGGGCCTGCCGCCGGAGCTTCCGGGCATGCCCGCAGGCGACTTACTGGCGCGCCAGGTGTGGTGGATCGGCACCATCGCCGCCACCGCCGCCGGCATTTTCCTCATCGCCACGCGGGGTGAGGCCTGGGCCATCGCGCTGGCCATCGTGCTGATCGGCCTTCCGCACCTCATCGGCGCTCCAGGGGCCGTTGACAGCGAAAGCGCTGTGCCGCCGGGGCTTGCCGCCTCCTTCGCCGCCAATGCCATCGCCGCCAACGCCATATTCTGGGTGCTCATCGGGCAGTTCCTCGGGCTCGCCCTCAACCGCACCGCAAAGGACATCTACGCCACATGAGCCAGAAGATTCCCGCTACCGTCATCACCGGCTTCCTCGGTGCGGGCAAGACGACGCTGATCCGCAACATGCTGCAGAATGCCGATGGCCGCCGCATCGCCCTCATCATCAACGAATTTGGTGACGTGGGCGTTGACGGCGAGATCCTGCGCGGCTGCGGCGTTGAAGCCTGCCGCGACGAGGACGTGATCGAACTCGCCAATGGCTGCATCTGCTGCACGGTTGCGGATGACTTCGTGCCCACCATGCGGAAACTGCTGGACCGGCCGGACCCGCCCCAACACATCGTGATCGAGACCTCCGGCCTCGCGCTGCCCCAGCCGCTGGTGCGCGCCTTCAACTGGCCGGAGATCAAGTCACGCGTCACCGTCGATGGCGTCGTCACCGTCGTTGATGCCAAGGCGCTGGCCGAGGGCCGCTTCGCCGATGACGAGGAGGCGGTGGCCGCCCAGCGCGCGGCGGACCCGAACCTCGACCATGAGAACCCGATCGAGGAACTCTTCGAGGATCAGCTCAACTGCGCCGACATGGTGATCCTCAACAAGACCGATCTGCTGGAGGGCGGCGAACACGCGGCAGTGGCGGCCGACCTCAAGACGAGGGTGCGCGCCGGAACCCGCCTCGTTCCCACCCGTCATGGCGAGATCGAAGTCGCGGCACTGCTCGGCGTCGGCGCCTCCGCCGAGGACGATTTGCACAACCGCCTCTCGCACCATGAGATGGAAGGCGAGGAGCAGCATGACCATGATGATTTCGTCACCTTCATCGTCAGCTTGGGCGAAGTGGCGGACAAGGCAGCCATGCTGAAGCGCCTCGAGCAGACAATTGCCGCCCATGACGTGCTGCGCATCAAGGGCTTCGTGGACGTCACGGGCTCGCCCGCGCGGCTTCTGGTTCAGGCCGTGGGCCCGCGCCTCAACAGCTATTTCGACCGTCCGTGGAAAACCGGTGAGCGGCGCGGCACGGAACTGGTGGTGATCGGCGAGAAGCACATGGACCGCGAGGCCATCACCGGCCTGCTGCGAGGCTGATGCATCTCCTCGCCACGACATCGGGCGTGATCGACGGCGCCGCCGAGGCCATCGACCTCGCCCAGCCGCCCGCCGACATCGTGGTGCTCTCCGCCGCCGACAGTGAGCTCGCCTCACTCGCCCGCGCGCATGACCAGTCGCCCTGCCCGCTGCGGCTGTCGAACCTGCTGCAGCTGCAGCACCCGCTCTCGGTGGATCTCTATATCGAGAAGACGCTGGCGCATGCGAAGCTCATCATCCTCCGCATCCTGGGCGGTGCCAGCTACTGGTCCTATGGCCTCGACCAGCTGCAGGCCATGGCAGAGGAGCGCGGCATCCTGCTCTGCGTGCTACCCGGTGACGCGCAACCAGACCCGGACCTCACGCGACGCTCCACCCTCGCCCCACATCACTGCGAGCGCCTGAGGCAATATCTGGTGACAGGCGGGGCTGAGAACGCAACCGCCTTCCTCGCCTATTGCCGCCATCTGCTGGAGGGCATTGAAGCCCCCGCCCCCGCGCGCGAACTTCCCAAGGCTGGCCTTTACCGCGATACGTCGGAAGACGGCCAGCCACTCGCCGCCCTGGTCTTCTACCGCTCGGTTCTCGAGGGTGCGCAGACGGCTCCCATTGATGCGCTGGTGGAAGCGCTTTTCAACCGCGGCATCGGCACGCGCGCCTTCTACGTCGCAAGCCTCAAGGACCGCGCATCGGTCGATGTGCTCATGCAGGGCATCGGCGCGCCGGACATCATTCTCAACGCCACCAGCTTTGCTGTCGCCTCCGGCGGCAGCAGCGATCCGCTGGCCGCCCACGACTGCCCCGTGCTGCAGGTTGTCCTCTCTGGCTCGTCTGAAGAAAGCTGGCGGGAAAGCGCCCAGGGCCTCAACGCCCGCGACCTCGCCATGAACGTCGTGCTACCCGAACTCGACGGCCGCATCATGTCCCGCGCCATCTCCTTCAAGGCGGACAGCCTGTGGCATGAGGGCACGCAGTGCAGGATCGTCACCTACAAGCCGGTGCCGGACCGGGTGGAGTTCGTGGCCGACCTCGCCATGAACTGGCTGAGGCTGCGGCGCACACCAGCTTCTGAGCGCAAGGTGGCGATCATCCTCGCCAACTACCCCAACAAGGATGGGCGCATCGCCAATGGCGTCGGCTACGACACGCCCGCCAGCACGGTGGCGATCCTGCAGGCGATGCAGGGTGAGAGCTATGCTGTTGGAGATTTCCCGGAGACGGGCAATGGCATCATCGAAGAGCTGCAGCGTGGTCCGACGAATGCAAAGGATGCCCGGGTCAAGCCCGTGCATCGTGAGACTCTGGAGAACTCACCTTCGCCGGGCTTGACCCGGCGATCCTTTTCGCTGGCAGATTACACGAAGCATTTCGCCACACTGCCCAACTCCATCCGCACACGGATCACCGAACGCTGGGGCGATCCCTCTTCTGATCCATTCTTCACGGGTGATGCCTTCCATCTCCCCATCCGCCTCTGTGGCAATGCTGCGGTCGCCATCCAGCCGGCACGCGGCTACAATATCGATCCGAAATCCACCTACCACGACCCCGCCCTCTTGCCCCCGCACGGCTATCTCGCCTTCTATTTCTGGCTACAGCATCAGTTCCAGGCCCATGCCGTGATCCACAACGGCAAGCACGGCAATCTCGAGTGGCTGCCAGGCAAGGCCAATGCGCTCTCGCCTGAATGCCTGCCCGAGATTGCACTCGGCCCCCTGCCGCAACTCTATCCCTTCATCGTCAATGACCCCGGCGAGGGAACGCAAGCCAAGCGCCGCACCGGTGCCGTCATCATCGACCACCTCACGCCGCCGCTGACGCGCGCCGAAACCTATGGGCCGCTCAAGGACCTCGAAGCGCTCGTCGATGAATACTACCTCGCCTCCGGCCTCGACACCCGGCGGCGGGACTCGCTCCGCCGCGACATCCTCGACCTCACCAAATCGTCCCGGCTCGACCTCGACGCAGGCTTCACGGGAGATGAGGACGTAGACCTGCAGCGGCTTGACTCCTTCCTCTGTGATCTCAAGGAAGCACAGATCCGCGATGGCCTGCATATTCTCGGCCAGTCGCCCGAAGGCCGCCTCGAAACCGACCTGCTTGCGGCTCTCACGCGCGTTCCGCGTGGGCTGGGCGAAGGGGGCGACCAGTCTCTGATCCGCGCGCTCGCCCTTGATTTCGGCTTCACTGATTTCGACCCACTCACCTGCAACATGGCAGAGCCCTGGACCGGAGCGCAGCCGAAACAACTCGCCGCAGCAGAACCCTGGCGCACCAATGGCGACACGGTCGAACGGCTGGAACTGTTTGCCACTGCGCTCCTCTCAGGCACACCCTGCCCTGATGGCTTCACCAACACGCAAGCCGTGTTGACTCACATCGACTCCCACATCCGCCCCACCCTCCGCTGCTGCGGACCAAACGAGATCGCCTCGCTGCTCAAGGGCCTCGCTGGCCGCTTCGTTGCTCCCGGTTCCTCAGGTGCCCCCACACGCGGGCGGCTGGATGTGTTGCCGACGGGCCGCAACTTCTATTCGCTCGACAACCGCACGGTTCCCACACCCACCGCATGGAACCTCGGCCGCAAATCGGCGGAGGACCTGCTGCTCCGCCACTTCCAGGACTTCGGGCATTATCCGCAGGCGCTCGGCCTCTCCGCCTGGGGCACCTCCAACATGCGCACGGGCGGGGACGACATTGCCCAGGCCCTGGCACTGATCGGCGCGCAGCCTGTGTGGGAGCCGTCAAGCTGGCGTATCACCGGCTTCGAGATCATCCCGCTGGCGAAACTCGGCCGGCCGCGCGTGGACGTGACACTCCGCATCTCGGGGTTTTTCCGTGATGCCTTCCCCGCGCAGATCGAACTCCTCGACAAGGCCATCCGCGCCGTGGGTGCGCTGGACGAGGATGACGACGACAATCCGCTTGCCGCCCGCATGCGTGCAGAGGCCGCAACGCTGGCAGCCTCCGGCATCGCGGCGGATGTCGCCCGCCTCATGTCCGGGCACCGGATTTTTGGGTCGAAGCCCGAGGCCTATGGCGCGGGCCTGCAGGCGCTGATCGACGAGAAGATCTGGACGGACCGCGCCGACCTCGCCGCCGCCTATGTGACCTGGGGTGCTTATGCTTATGGCGCGAAGGCAGAAGGCCTCAATGACGAGCGGAGCTTCACCGAGCGCCTGCGCCGCATCGAGGCCGTGGTGCACAACCAGGACAACCGCGAGCATGACCTGCTCGACTCGGACGACTACTACCAGTTCGAGGGCGGCATGAGTGCCGCGGTGGAGCAGGCCTCCGGCAGCCGCCCGCGCGTCTACCACAATGACCATTCACGCCCCGAGCGCCCGGTGATCCGCACGCTGGAAGAAGAAGTGGGCCGCGTCATGCGCTCGCGCGTCGTCAATCCGAAATGGATCTCTGGGGTCAAGCGCCACGGCTATAAGGGTGCTTTCGAGATTGCGGCAACCGTGGACTACATGTTCGCCTTCGCCGCCACCACGGGCGCGGTGCGCACGCACCACTTCGACCTGGCCTTCGATGCCTTCATCGCGGACGAGGAGACGCAGCACTTCATTTCCGCCAACAACCCCGCCGCCCTGAAGGAAATCGCGGAGCGCTTCCGCGAGGCCGCAGCGCGCGGCCTCTGGACGCCGCGCCTCAACTCGGCCCATCATCTTCTCGAGGAGCTTTCACGATGACCGACGAAACCCCTGACCACGACAACGCCCGCCACCATGAGAAGATGGCCAAGAAGAAGGCCGCGCGCGACAAGATCATGGCGGGCAAGACCATCGAGAAGGGTCTGCTCATCGTCCACACCGGTAAGGGCAAGGGCAAGTCCACGGCGGCCTTCGGCATGGTGTTCCGCTGCGTGGGCCACGGCATGAAGTCCGGCGTCATCCAGTTCGTCAAAGGCGCCTGGGGCACGGGCGAGCGCACGGTGCTGGAGAAGTTCCCCGAACTTGTCACCATCAAGGCCATGGGCGAAGGCTTCACCTGGGAAACGCAGGACCGCGAGCGCGACATCGCCCACTCGCGCGCCGCCTGGGAAGAGGCCAAGAAGATGATCGCCGACCCGGCCTACAAGATGGTGCTGCTGGATGAGCTCAACATCGTGCTGCGCTATGATTACCTGCCGCTGGCCGAAGTGCTGGACGTGCTGAAGAACAAGCCCACGGACAAGCACGTGATCGTGACGGGGCGCAACGCCAAGGACGAGCTGATCGAGATCGCCGACCTCGTCACCGAGATGGAGCAAGTGAAGCACCCCTTCCGCTCCGGGGTTAAGGCGCAGGCCGGGATCGAGTTTTAGTGACATGTCCCTTCTCCCGTTGCGGCACGCAATGGGAGAAGGTGCCCGACAGGGCGGATGAGGGCTTCTCTCCGCGAGCCGTGCAGCCTGACAGAGCCCTCATCCGGCCTTCGGCCACCTTCTCCCATCCTACGGACGGGAGAAGGGGAAAGGATGCCGCAAACGTGCTTGTCGCCACCTCACCCCCGGTCTAGAACCGGCCTCCACAGCGTCCCCAGAGACGGGACTGAGAGCAAATTCCGGTGCGGCCGACCCAACAGCGGGGCCAATGCCGGAGCTGTCTTCCAGACCGGGCCTCGCCCGGGGGCGCGTGATGCATGGAAGGCAGGATAATGGCGGAAAAACTGGGTGTGATGCTGTGCGGCCACGGCAGCCGCGACAAGGATGCGGTGCGGGAATTCGCCGTGCTCTCCGAACACCTCAAGGCCCGCTTGCCGCAATATCCGGTCGAATATGGCTATCTCGAATTCGCCACTCCCATCATCCGCACTGGCCTCGACAGCCTGAAGGCGCAAGGTGTCACCCGCGTGCTGGCCGTGCCCGGCATGCTGTTTGCCGCGGGCCACGCCAAGAACGACATTCCGTCCGTGCTCAACACCTATTCCGCCGCCAATGATCTCAAGATCGACTACGGCAAGGAACTGGGCATCGACCCCAAGATGATGCGCGCGGCAGCAGACCGCGTGCAGGAAGCACTCGACAAGGCGGGAGACCGCATCGCCAAGCATGACACGCTGCTCGTGGTGGTGGGCCGTGGTGCCTCCGACCCCGATGCCAATTCCAACGTCTCCAAGGTCACGCGCCTCCTCTGGGAGGGCTTCGGCTTCGGCTGGGCGGAGACGGCCTATTCCGGCGTCACCTTCCCGCTCGTCGAACCCGCCCTCGAGCATACGGCCAGGCTCGGCTACAAGCGCGTCGTCGTCTTCCCCTATTTCCTGTTCACCGGAATCCTGGTGGACCGCATCTATGCCGCAACGGACGCGGTGGCCGCGCGCCATCCGGACATCGAGTTCATCAAGGCCCCCTACCTCAACGATCATCCGCAGGTGATCGCCACCTTCCAGGAGCGGATCGAGCAGATCCTCACCGGCGACATCGCGATGAACTGCCAGATGTGCAAGTACCGCACGCAGGTGCTGGGCTTCGAGGCGGAAGTGGGTGCGGTGCAGGAGAGCCATCACCACCACGTCGAAGGCATCGGCACGGCGGAAGACTGCGAATATTGTGACGGCGTGTGCAACTCCATGTGCAAGACCATGCCGAAGAAAAAGAAGAAGGACGCGGTGCTGGCCATCGACCCATCCAAGATCCTCGCGGGCCCCGCGCACCATCACCATCATGGTGACGAGCACGGACATGAGCACGGCCACGATCATGACCATGACCACGGCCACACCCATGCCATTTACCCCCATGCCGACCATCCGCTGGGCCCCCGGAGCATGCTGAAGAAGTGACGCCCTACCTGCGCGACCCCGCCGCCATCTACCAGCGTTCCTTCGAGATCATCCGTGCCGAGACGGATTTCTCGAGCCTGCCGCCGGATGCCGAACCCGTGGCCACGCGCATCATCCACGCCTGCGGCATGCCGGAGATTGTGGCTGACCTCCACATCTCGCCGGATTTTGTGCCGGCTGCCTCAGCTGCTCTGGCTGCGGGCAAGCCCGTGCTGGTCGATGCCGAAATGGTCCGCCACGGCATCATCGACAAGCAACTCACCGTCATCTGCACGCTGAATGACCCCAAGGCGCGCGAGATCGGCCTTGCCACCGGCAACACCCGCTCCGCGGCCGCCGTGGACCTCTGGGGGGATCATATGGAGGGCGCGGTCGTGGTGATCGGCAATGCGCCAACCGCGCTGTTCGCCCTGCTCGAGATGATCGACAGGGGCGCGCCGAAACCTGCTGCCATTGCGGCATTCCCAGTTGGCTTCGTCGGAGCGGCGGAATCGAAGGACGAGCTTCACGCCAACCCGCGCGGCATAGCTTACGCCACGCTGCTTGGCCGCAAGGGTGGCTCCGCCATGGCCGCCGCCGCCATCAATGCCCTCACGCGCGGTGCGGCATGAGCAGGTGGCTCACCATCACAGGCATGGGCGAGGATGGCTGGGACGGCCTAAGCCTCAAGGCCCGCCACGCCATCGAGACGGCGGAGGTCATCGTCGGCTCGTCCCGGCTGCTCGCCTTCCTGCCGCCGACAACGGCCGAAATCCATGAAT
>NZ_JBIICB010000134.1:0-10945 GCF_044239095.1 Aestuariivirga sp.
TCTGTCGGCTTTCGGCACGAAGACCCGCCGCGCCGCAGCGCCGCGTCCCTCAGTGACCCGGCTTATAGGTCCACCAACACTCAACTGTCAAGCTTCTCAAATCATAAATCTTCAACTTTCCGATAAGTGATTGATTTCAAAACGTCATTTATCCGTCATGAAAGACTGAAGCAACGCGCCGCACCCCTTCCTCCGGCGCGAAAATCATCCAGTTGATCAAATGGCCCGCCGGAGGTCTCGACGGACAGCGCCTCTGGGCTTATTGGTATGACAATTCGGAGGATCCCATGACAGACAAAGCCAACAAGCCGCTCAAGTACCGTTCGCAGAACTGGTTCGACAATCCGGCCAATGCCGACATGACGGCGCTCTATCTTGAGCGCTACCTCAACTATGGCTTCACCCGCTCGGAGCTGCAGGGTGGCAAGCCGATCATCGGCATCGCCCAGACCGGTTCCGACCTTGCCCCCTGCAACCGCGCCCATGTGGATCTCGTCAAGCGCGTGCGGGACGGCATCTATGAGGCAGGCGGCATTCCGCTCGAATTCCCCATCCACCCCATCCAGGAAACCGGCAAGCGCCCCACCGCCTCGCTGGACCGGAACCTCTCCTACCTCTCCCTCGTCGAAGTGCTCTACGGCTATCCGCTCGATGGCGTCGTTCTCACCATCGGCTGCGACAAGACCACGCCCGCCTGCCTGATGGCCGCGGCCACCGTCGACATTCCGGCGATCGCGCTCTCCTCCGGCCCCATGCTGAACGGCTGGTACAAGGGCCAGCGCACAGGTTCGGGCACCATCGTCTGGATGGCGCGCGAGAAGCTGGCGACGGGCGAGCTCGACTATGAAGGCTTCATCGAACTTGTCGCCACCTCGGCGCCCTCGACTGGCTTCTGCAACACCATGGGCACGGCGACGACCATGAACTCGCTCACCGAGGCGCTCGGCATGTGCCTTCCCGGCAATGGCGTGATCCCCGCCCCCTACCGCGAGCGCGGGCAGATGGCCTATGCCACCGGCCGCCGCATCGTCGACATGGTGAAGGAAGACCTGACGCCCTCGAAGATCATGACGCGCCAGGCCTTCGAGAATGCCATTGCGGTCAACACCGCCATCGGCGGCTCCACCAATGCGCCCAATCACTTGAACGCCATCGCCGCCCATCTCGGCATCGAGCTCACCATGGCGGACTGGGAGAAGCACGGCTACAACCTGCCGCTCCTCGTCAACCTGCAGCCTGCCGGTGAATATCTGGGCGAGGACTATCACCGCGCCGGCGGTGTGCCCGCCGTCGTGGCGGAGCTCATCGAGGCCGGCAAGATCCATGAGGATTGCATCACGGCCAATGGCAAGACCATCGCCGAGAACTGCAAGGGCAAGTTCTCCTGGGACCGTTCGGTCATCCGCGCCTTCAAGGAGCCGATGAAGGAGCATGCGGGCTTCAAGCGCCTCTCGGGCAATCTTTTCGACAACGCCATCATGAAGACATCCGTGATCTCGGATGAATTCCGCCAGCGTTACCTGTCGAACCCGAAGGACCCCAACGCCTTCGTCGCCAAGGCCATCGTTTTCGACGGACCGGAGGACTATCACGCCCACATCGACGACCCGAAGATGGGGATCGACGAGAACACCATTCTCTTCATCCGCGGCGTCGGCCCGCTGGGCTATCCGGGTGCGGCGGAGGTCGTCAACATGCGCGCTCCCAACTACCTGCTCGAGAAGGGCATCCGCTCGCTCCCCTGCGTGGGCGACGGCCGCCAGTCCGGCACGTCGGGCTCGCCCTCTATCCTCAATGCCTCGCCCGAAGCAGCGGCGGGCGGCGGGCTCGCCATCCTCAAGAACGGTGACCAGGTGCGGATCGACCTCAACACGGGCAGCTGCGACATGCTGGTGGCCGAGGACGAGTTGCAGCGCCGCCGCGAGGAGCTTGAGAAGAACGGCGGCTACCAGGTGCCCCCGAGCCAGACACCCTGGCAGGAAATCTTCCGCAAGGAAGTGGGCCAGCTGGCCGAAGGCATGGTGCTGAAGGGCGCCACCAAGTTCCAGCGCGTCGCCAAGACCATGGGCCTGCCGCGCGACAATCACTGACACCTCCCATTCCTCTCCCCCGCCGGGGGAGAGGAATGGCACATCATCAGAGGAGCGCCTCCCATGCTCGAACTGAAAACCGATCAGATCCGCGCCAGCTTCACCACGCTGGGCGCCCGCCTCGTGTCGCTCGATTTCGCCGGCGCTGACGTGGTCATGGGCGGCGGCACGGATGCGGACATTCTCGCGGGCGACTGGACCACGGGCGCTGTCGCAGGCCGCATCGCGGGCCGCATCACCAACTCCCGCATCAACATCGACGGCATGGAATATCCGCTGGCGAAGAATTCCGGCGATCACCAGTTGCATGGCGGGCCAGATAACTTCTCGGTGCGGCACTGGAACGTTCAGCATGCGGACAATTCCCTCACCTTCAGCATCCATTCCCCCGATGGTGACCAGGGCTATCCCGGCGCCCTCGACGTCACTGCCACCTATGCGGTGAACGGCAACACCCTCTCGCTCGCATTCGAGGCGCGCACCACGAAGCCCACCGTCATCAACCTCACCAACCACGCCTATTGGAACATGTCCGGCGGAGAGCGGAACGCCTTCGACCACGAGATGCAGATCATGGGCTCGCGCTACCTGCCCCTCAACGAGCTCCTGCTGCCGTCAGGCGCGTTGCGTGACGTGACCGGCACCCGCTGGGATTTCCGCCAGCTCCGCCAGGTGGGCGGCGTCTATGACAATTGCTGGGTGCTCGACGGCGCACGCGGCAGCCTCAAGCACGGCCTCACGCTGAAGGACCCCGTCTCCGGCCGCACCATGGAGGTGTGGACCACCGAGGCCGGCATGCAGATGTACACCGCCGAACACTGGAACCCCGGCTTCCCCGGCAAGACCGGCCCCTTGCAGCAATACGCCGCCATCGCCATCGAACCCCAAAACTTCCCCGATGCGCCCACGCACCCGAATTTCCCGAGTGCGATGCTGCGGCCAGGCGAGGTATACCGGCAGCGCATGGAGTGGCGGTTCACGACGTAGCGCTGTTATCCCCTCTCTCCGTCATCCCCCATTCTCTTTCCGTCATCCCGGCGAAGGCCGGGATCCAGCTTCTTCTTTCCCCGTGCGCTGACGCAAAGCTGGATCCCGGCCTTCGCCGGGATGACGTCCGTTTGGGGAACTGAGCGCGCATGTCTGGAGACTACCCCTTCCTACCCCACCGACCGCGCGCTGTCAAGGATTATATTCCGCATACCTCCCCCTCGCCCCCGCAGGGGGAGAGGGCCGGGGTGAGGGGGTGCGTCCGCGAGTCCGCTACCCCTCACCCCGCCCTCGCCCCCGCATGCGTGGGGGGAGAGGGGGACGGCGGGTTCACAAAAAATTATACGGATCCACATCCACCTGCAGCGCCAGCGAGCCTTTCGGTTTCACGTCCTTCAGCCACAGCCGCAGGAAGGCCTGCACATTCACCTCGCGGTTGGCTTTCACCAGAAACCGCCAGCGGTGCCGGCCGCGCACCATGGCAATCGGTGCCTGGGCCGGGCCCAGCACCGTGATGCCGTCAGCCAGCGGCGCAATCAGCCCCAGGTTCCGCGCAAAGCGCTCCACCTCGGAGGCCTCCGTCCCCGAGATCACCAGCGCCGCCAGCCGGCCGTAAGGCGGCAGCCCCGCATTTTCGCGAATGGCCTTTTCCTGGTTCAGGTAGGAATCACGGTCGCCCTTCTTCAGCGCCTGCATCAGCGGGTGCTCGGGCAGATAAGTTTGTACCAAAGCGCGCCCGGGCTTCGCGCCCCGCCCCGCACGGCCCGCAACTTGCGCCATCAGCGCCCAGGTGCGCTCGCCGCCGCGCGGGTCGGAGGACTCCAGTGCGAGGTCTGCATCCACCACGCCCACCAGCGTCAGATGCGGAAAGTGATGCCCCTTGGCCACCAGCTGCGTGCCGATGACGAGATTATACTGCCCCTCCGCCACATCGCGGATCGCATCGCGCAGCAGCGTGCCGCGCGAGAGGTCGCTGGACAGGATGGCGATCCGCGCATCGGGAAAGCGCGCCGCCGCCTCTTCCGCCAGCCGCTCCACACCCGGCCCCACCGGCACCATCTTGCCTGGCACTTGGCAGTGCGGGCATTCCTGCGGCAGGGGCTCGAGGTGGCCGCAGTGATGGCACATCAGCTGCCGCCGGAAGCGGTGCTCCACGAGGGAGGCTGCGCAATTCGGGCATTCCAGCCGGTGCCCGCAGGCGCGGCACAGGGTCAGGGGCGCATAGCCCCGGCGGTTGAGGAACAGCAGCGCCTGGTCGCCCTCGGCCAGCGTCTTCTGCACCTCCTCGAACAGCGGCGTCGACAGCCACGTGCCCGGCTCCAGCGCCACACGCTTCATGTCGATGAGGCCGATCTCGGGAAGCTCTGGCCGCCCATGCCGGTCCATCAGCCGCACCACGCCGTAGCGCCCGCGGTCGACATTCACCAAAGTCTCGAGAGACGGTGTCGCCGAGGAGAGCACCACCGGAAATTTCCCGATCGACCCATAGAGCACGGCCATGTCGCGCGCATGATAGGGCACGCCATCATCCTGCTTATAGGCGCTCTCATGCTCCTCATCGACGACGATGAGCGCGAGCTTCTTCCACGGCAGGAACAGTGCCGAGCGCGCCCCCACCACGATCTTTGCCGAGCCATCGGCCACGCCGCGCCACACGCGTTCCCGTTCCCGGGGGCGCACGTCGGAGTGCCATTGCGCCGGTTCGCAGCCAAACCGCTTTTCCACGCGCTCGAGGAAGGGCTGCGTCAGCGCAATCTCAGGAAGCAGCAGCAGCACCTGCCCCCCCGAAGCAAGTGCTGCCGCCATCGCCTCGAAATAGACCTCCGTCTTGCCGGAGCCGGTCACACCGTCGAGCAGCATCACCTTGTGCTGGCGCTGCGCCACCACGGCGCGCAGCGCCTGTGCCGCCGCCTGTTGATCCTTCGACAAGGTGAAGCCCCCGGCATTGAGGTCCGGCTCCGGAAAGCGCCTCAGCGCCGGCAGCGCCACCGTTTCGAGTGCGCCATCCTTGGCTAAGGCCTTCACCACGGAGGTGCCCACGCCCGCCGCCTCCGCCAGTTCTGAAGCCCGCATGGCGAAACCCTCGCGCGCGATCTCCAGCACGCGGGCCCGCTGCGGGGTCATCCGCTTCGGCACGGATTCGGAGGCGCGATAGGCGATCTGCTCGCGCGGTCCCTCGAAGGCGCCCGGTGCCCGCAGCACCATGCGCAGCACATTGCCCATGGGTTCGAGGTAATAGGCCGACAGCCATTCGATGAATTTCCGGTGGGTCTCGGGAAGCACGGCCAAGTCGAACACGCCTGCCACATCGCGCAGCTTCTTCTCCGTCCCGGCCTTGTCCTTCAGCGCCCAGACGACGCCGATCATCTGCCGCGGGCCCAGCGGCACCACCACATAGCTTCCCAGCTCCAGCGCCATGCCAGACGGCACCCGGTAGGAATAAGGCCCCTCGAGCGCCAGCGGCAGGAGGACCTCGGCTATGGCGGAATCGCTGGTCATAGGGTCTGAAATAGACTTGGGGGAAGGCTCCTTCCAGCCCTATATGGCTTTCCCATGCGGGAGCCTCACATCAGAGAGATCGTCTGCCTTGAGCCTTCGGCCCTTGCCCTCAGGCTCAAGGGCCAGCGCCACCTGACGCTGCTCGAAAGCGTGATGCGCTCGGAGCATCTGGGGCGCTACTCCTTCCTTGCCTGCAATCCGGCATCCTCCCTTGAGGTGACGGCCGAGGGCACCTTCCTCGACGGCACGCGCCAGGACACGGACGCGCTCACCCTGGTGAGCCGCATCCTGGCCGCCAACCGCCAGCGCCATGTGCCCGGCCTGCCGCCCTTCCAGGGCGGGCTTGCCGGCTACATCTCCTATGATTTCGGCCGCCAGCTGGAGCCCGATGCGCGGATTCCCGGCTTTGCCGCCCTCTGCCCGGACCTCGTGCTCCACCACTTCGACTGCGTCGCCGCCTTCGATCACATGCAGGAACGTGCATGGATTATCGCGGAGTCGGCAGCGCGTGCCGATCAATTCGAAGCCCTGCTCAACGGCAGGCCCCGGCCGCTCGGCAGCCACGCCATCACCGGCTGGCAGTCGAACTTCACGCGTGAAGACTATGAGACGGCCATCGCCCGCACCGTGGAGTTCATCCTCGCGGGCGATATCTTCCAGGCCAACATCACGCAGATGTTTGAAGCCGCGATCCCGGAGGGCTTCGATCCCCTCGCCTTCTACCGCGTGCTGCGGCTCAAGAACCCCGCCACCTTCGCCGCCTTCATGGACTACGGCACGGTCCAGATCGCGTCCTCCAGTCCCGAGCGCCTGCTGCGCCATGATGGCGCCGCGGTCGAGGCCCGCCCCATCAAGGGCACGAGGCGGCGTGACAGCGACCCCTCGCGCGACGCGAACCTCATCGCCGACTTGACGTCCAGCCGCAAGGACCGGGCGGAAAACGTCATGATCGTCGACCTGCTGCGCAACGATCTCTCGCGCGTCTCGAAGCCCGGAAGCGTGAAAGTGCCGGTGCTCTGCGGGCTCGAGACCTATGCCAATGTCCACCACCTCGTCTCCGTCATCACCTCAGAGCTCAAGGACGGCCTGGGCCTTGGCGAGCTGATCGGCGCCACCTTCCCCGGGGGCTCCATCACGGGTGCGCCGAAAATCCGCGCCATGGAGATCATCGCGGAGATCGAGCAGGCCCCGCGCGGCGTCTATTGCGGCGCCATCGGATATCTGGGCTTCAACGGCAAGGCGGATCTCAACATCGCCATCCGCACCGCGCAGTTCGCAGACGGCGTTGCGCGCGTGCAGGGTGGCGGCGGCATCACCGCGCGCTCGAACCCGGCAGCGGAGTATGAGGAGAGCCTCACCAAGATCAAACGCATCATGGAGGCCTTCGCCCCATGATCCTCATCGTCGACAATTACGACAGCTTCGTCCACAACGTGGCCCGCTATTTCGAGGAGCTGGGTGCCGCAACCCGCGTGGTCCGTAACGATCATGTAAGTAAGCAAGATCTCAGTGCGGCCAGCGCCATCGTCATCTCGCCCGGCCCCTGCACCCCGCATGAGGCGGGCCAGTCGATGGAGATCATGCGGGAGTACTCAGGCCGCCTCCCCATCCTGGGCATCTGCCTCGGCCACCAGGTGATGGGCGAGGTCTTCGGCGGCACCGTCAAGCGCGCCCGCCGCCCCATGCATGGTGACAGTTCCGAGATCAATCATGACGGCTCGGGGCTGTTCGAGGGCCTGCCCCAGCGCTTCAGCGCCGGGCGCTATCATTCGCTGATCGTGGAGCTCGAGGCCCAGGACACGCCGCTCGAGGTGAGCGCGCGCAGCGACGAGGGCGAGATCATGGGGCTCCGTCACAACCGTCACCCAACCTTCGGCGTCCAGTTTCACCCCGAATCGATTCTGACGGAGGGGGGCTATGACATGCTGCGCAATTTCCTGAAGGTGGTGGCATGAGCCGCACCTGGTTCAACGGATCGCTCGTCGAGGGTCCACTCGCCGTGGACCGCGGCGAGCGCGGGCTGCTGCTGGGCGACGGGCTGTTCGAAACGATCCTCGTCCTCAACCGCACGCCGCTGTGGGGCAACATGCATTTCCTGAGGCTCGAGGCTGCGGCGCAGGAGCTGGGCCTCGCCTTCGACCGTGACGCGCTGGATGATGCCGTGGGCGCCATCCTCGCCGATGCCCCGCGCGGCCACCAGGTGCTGCGCGTCACCCTCACCCGCGGCAGCGGGCTGCGCGGGCTCGCCGCCGATGGCGCCAATCCCAGCCTGCTCTTGACACTCGATCCCTTCGACCCCGCGCTGATGTTCACGCCGGTAACGCTCGCCTCCACTGCCATCCGCCGCAACCCGGCCAGTGTCGCCTCGCGCCACAAGACGCTCTCCTATGCCGACAACATCGCCGCCGCCCGCGAGGCCGCAGCCAAGGGTGCGGATGATGCGCTGATGCGCAACATCAAGGGCAAGGTGGCCTGCTCCACCATCGCCAATGTCTTTCTGCTGGCCGGAGGCACTTTGGTCACCCCGGCGCGGGGCGAGGGCATCCTCACCGGCATCATGCGCCAGGCCTTGCTCCATTCCGCCGCCCGCGCGGGCTTTGGCACGCAGGAGCGCGCCGTGACGCCCGCGGAGCTCCGCAAGGCCGACGCCGTAATCCTGACCAACAGCCTGCGCTTCATCCGCCCCGTGGCGTCGCTCGATGGCAAGCAGCTCAAGCAGGGCGACCTGTCGCCGCTGGTCGCCATCCTGTGCGAGGCCGCGCGCCTTCAGTGCGGGCAAGACCCGCGCATGGTTGATTTGGCCCCTTCCGGGCGGTAAGGCTCGCGCCCAGAGAAAAGGACACCCCCATGAAATTCTTTGCCGATACCGCCGAAGTGAAGGACATCAAGGAACTGGCCGACCTGGGCCTGCTGGATGGCGTCACCACCAACCCCTCGCTCATCGCCAAGTCGGGCCGGCAGTTCAAGGACGTGATCGCGGAGATCTGCGGCCTCGTCGAGGGCCCCGTCTCGGCGGAAGTCGTCTCCCTCGACTATGACGGCATGATGCGCGAGGCGGCCGACCTCCGGAAGATCGCCAAGAACGTCACCATCAAGGTGCCGCTCACCCTCGACGGCCTCAAGGCCTGCAAGGCCCTCTCGTCTGATGGCTGCATGGTCAACGTCACGCTGTGCTTCTCCGCCAACCAGGCACTGCTTGCCGCAAAGGCCGGGGCCACCTTCATCTCGCCCTTCGTCGGGCGGCTTGACGACATCCACCTCGACGGCACGGAGCTCATCGCCGAGATCCGCCAGATCTATGATAACTACGCCTTCGACACCGAGATCCTCGCAGCCTCCGTGCGCACCGCGCTTCATGTGAAGCAGGTGGCGCTGATCGGTGCGGATGTGGCGACCTGCCCGCCCTCCGTCATCAAGTCACTGGTCAAGCACCCGCTCACCGACAAGGGCATCGAGCAGTTCATGGCCGACTGGAAGAAGACCGGGCAGACGCTCTGACACACTTCCCTTCTCCCGTTGCGCAGCAATGGGAGAAGGTGCCCGAAGGGCGGATGAGGGCCTCTGTCAGCAAGCCCTGCCGCTGGAAAGAGCCCTCAACCGGCCTGTCGGCCACCTTCTCCCATCCTTCGGACGGGAGAAGGGACTCGAACGGTAAGCATCACGAAAATGCCCGCATTGCACTCCCTTTCCGTCATCAAGTCGCTGGTCAAGCACCCGCTCACCGACAAGGGCATCGAGCAGTTCATGGCCGACTGGAAGAAGACCGGGCAGACGCTCTGACACTCTTCCCTTCTCCCGTTGCGCAGCTATGGGAGAAGGTGCCCGAAGGGCGGATGAGGGCCTCTGTCAGCAAGCCCTGCCGCCGGAAAGAGCCCTCATCCGGCCTGTCGGCCACCTTCTCCCATCCTTCGGACGGGAGAAGGGAATCAAACAGGAAGCATCAACGAGAATGCCCGCATTGCACTCCCCTCTTTCCGTCATCCCGGCGAAGGCCGGGATCCAGCTTTGGGTCAGCACGCGCGGTGAAGGAAGCTGGATCCCGGCCTTCGCCGGGATGACGGATGAGTTGGGGTGTGATGTCCACCGTCCTCGCTGAATACGAGCGCCTTCGCGACTCAGGCGCGATCAAGCCTGATGCGGCGCAGCTGCCCGTCGTCGCGAAGCTCGACACCCTTGCCGATTCACTGAAGCAAACCGCCCCCTCTGGCCTCTTCGCCAAGTTCAGGAAACCCCCGCCGCCTCCGCGCGGCCTCTACATCCACGGCGAGGTCGGCCGCGGCAAGACCATGCTGATGGACCTGTTCCATTCCGTGGCGGACGCCACGCCAAGGCGCCGCGTCCATTTCCACGCCTTCATGCAGGAGGTGCACAAGCGCCTGCACGCCGCGCGCCAGTCGGACCGCCAAGATGCGATCGCCCCCGTCGCCAAGGCCATCGCAAAGGAAGCCCGCCTGCTCTGCCTCGACGAAATGCAGATCACCGACATTGCAGATGCCATGATCGTCGGCCGCCTGTTCGAGGGCCTTCTCGCCCACGGCACCGTCATCGTCACCACCTCGAACCTGAAGCCGGACGATCTCTACCGCAACGGTCTCAACCGCCAACTCTTCCTCCCCTTCATCGAGCTGATCAAAGGCAGGCTGGACGTCGTCTCCCTCGACAGCCTCACGGATTACCGCCTCGGCCGCGTCAAGGCGCATGAGACCTTTCTCATCCCCCTCTCGCCCGAAACCGATGCCCGCCTGCAGGACCTCTGGCAGCGCCTCACCGACACCGAGCGCGGCTTGGGCCTGGACATCGACCTCCTCGGCCGCAAACTGCATGTCCCGCAGGCAGCAGCCGGCTGCGCCCGCTTCAGCTTCGCGGAACTCTGCGAGCAGCCGCTGGGCCCGCCGGATTATCTGGCGCTGGCCCAGACTTTCCAGGTCCTGTTCCTCGAACACATCCCGGCCCTGAACCCCGACCGCCGCAACGAGGCCCGCCGCTTCGTGCTCCTCATCGACACGCTCTATGACGGCAAGGTCAGGCTGGTCGCCACCTCCGCGCAAGCCCCGGAGCATATCTACCCGGAGGGAGACCACGCCTTCGAATTCGGCAGGACCGTCTCCCGCCTGAAGGAGATGCAGTCGGCCTCCTGGTGGGGCAAAAAAATCGTCGAAACTTGACGTTTTGGTCAAGTTTCTCGTCCGAAAGGACTAGGCGGGCGTCTTGAAGGTGATAGATATCGGGTCTACACAAACGTCGCTTTTGCACTGCAAAACGACCTGACGGCTCGCGCTCCAAGAAGGACAATCAGACATGGCTCGGAAGAAAATCGCATTGATCGGCGGCGGCATGATCGGCGGCACGCTCGCGCATCTCGCTGCCCT
>NZ_JBIICB010000135.1:0-10941 GCF_044239095.1 Aestuariivirga sp.
CGCACTTCAAAGCCATCGTACCGCTCAGACCACCACCCCGACGGTTGACCGCCTCGCTGATGCCGCATAACGTTCAAACAGCAACGCCAGCCTCGGCATTTTCAACAGAGTTCGGGACATCCCCTTCCGACCAGGTGGAACCACTTAGTCGGAAAGAACTGGCGCAAGATCAATGGTTAGATCATGATCTAATCACAAAAGTGGTTTCCACTTTTGCAGATCATGCTCTAACTGCGGCGCAGCAGAACATCGCAATGGCCGGCCGACAGAAGATCTTGATGTGATGAGCGTATAAGCGATGAGTCGGCGGCAATGCGCCAAACCCCAAAGCCCAGCCCGCTTATCTCTCCAAGGAACGTCTCGGCACTGCCATAGGCGCACAACATTGCAGGCGAGAACTCCATCATGATCTGGATGTCCCTGTTCTCGGACAGCGTACGGCGTGCTCCTTGAAGGACGAAGGGTTCCGCGCCTTCCGCATCGATCTTCATGAAGTCCACAACGGAGTTCTCCGGTAGGAAGTCGTCGATTGCAGTTGCCTGAACGGTTACATGACTCACTTCATCGTTGAATACCGCAGCTGATGCATCTGTCGAGAAAAGCGAACTGGAGCCTTTTAGATGCTCGTGAATCTTGAACTCGACGGGTTTGCTTTCGCTGTAAACGGCCTTAGGGACTACGGTCACTCTGTCCACAAGTCCATTCACCACGATGTTTCGATAGAGGATTTCGGCCATTTCCGGGTCGGCCTCGAATGATGTGACCCGTCCTGCCGCTCCCACAAGGTCGCCGGCAATCAGGGAGTACCAGCCGATATTCGCTCCGACATCAATGACACGCATGCCATCGCGCACCACGGTACGAAAGACCTTGGTAATCCAGTCCTCCCAGTTGCCGTCGAGAAGTATATGGGGTGTCAGTGAGTGATCCCGCGTGTCGACATATATCTTGTGGCCGTAGACGGTCTTGGTGAGTGCCCTGTTATTGCCAAGGTACACGGCCATTCGAGTAGCAGTGTTTTCTGGTAGTAGTTTTGTCCTGCTGATCCATGCTGCATTTCTGCGAACGAAATTGCCGAATTGACTACCGTCAGTCACCCCAGCCTCCTTATGCACATGTGTGCTTGCCTCTCACTCTTCATGTTTTAGTAGATGCGAGGACGAACCCGCGCCGCGCCAACATCGACGCTGTCGCTCAAGACCGCGGCTGCTGAACGAGTAGCATATCTCGGGAGTCTTTAACAACCCAGGGTAATAAGAGGCCAACAGGCACTATTGAAAACCGCGCAGCATGCTTGTTGTAAGCCTTACCCTTGCCTTTTGGCCTTGATGCTGCATTCTCAGGTCCGGATTGAGGGAGGATATCGCATGATCACCGTGTGGGGCCGGCGGAACTCCGTGAATGTGCAGAAGGTGCTCTGGGCGCTGGAGGAGCTCGACGTTCCCTACACCCGTGAGAATGTGGGCGGCCAGTTCGGCGGCAACCATGACGCCGACTTCCTGGCGATGAACCCGATGGGCCTGGTGCCTGTGATCCGCGACGGCGACGTGACGATGTTCGAGTCGAATGCCATTGTGCGCTATCTTTCCGCGCGGTTCCGCCCGGGCGTGCTGCGCCCAGCCGAGCACCGCGGTCTCGCCATGGCGGAACAGTGGATGGACTGGCAGCAACTCGTCTTCGCGCCGCCCGTCACCACGATTTTCATGAACACCGTGCGCAGCCTGCCTGAGAACCGCAACGCACAGGCGGTTGCCGCGGCGGAGAAGCAGGCAGCCCAGGCCCTGAAGATCGCCGATGGCTGGCTCGCCCGCCATGACTGGTTCGCGGGCCCGGCCTTCAGCTGCGGGGACATCGTGATGGGCGCACTGCTGTGGCGCTTCATGGGTCTCGACTGCGGCAAGCCGGACATGCCCCACGTGCTCGACTGGTTCGACGCCGTCCAGCGCAGGGAGCCCTTCCGCAACACGGTCATGTCCGTGCCAAGGGCAAGATCGCTGGAGGAGTGGGGGAGGATTGAGAAAGAGACTGGGTGAGAGGGCGCGCCATCAGATGCGACTATTGAGCTCCGAAATCGTTTCTCGGCGTGCTAATCGCTGAATTGAACTGCAATCGTTATGATGCCAAGAGGCTTGGCGTTGCCTCGCATGCGCGGATAAACGGTACCAACACATTACCTGTTGTCTCGTCCGCACGTCTGGTTGGTGAAACTCATGGTGATGCGATATGGCTGCCCCAAAACGCCTAGATAAGTATGAACTCTTATCGAAGGGCATATTTGTTCAGAAAATGACTTCGCCTGAAAGAATTCAGGCGCTGATCGACCGGCTGAGGCCAGTGACCACCCGGCGCTCTCTGATCCGGATAGGCGCGGCTTCAGACGGCGGTTATCTGATCCCTGACGATTTGCAGGGCATATCGGTTTGCTTTTCTCCGGGGGTAGGTCCGATAGCGGCATTCGAGATGGATCTTGAGCGGAGGTTTGGGATCGGATCGCATCTTTCCGACTATTCCGTTGAAGCACCTCCCAATGGTTTCTCGCCGCTCTCCTTTCAGAAGAAATTCATTGGCGCTTTCGAGAGCGACCAATTCACGACGATGGACCACTGGATGGACGCTCAGGCCACCGAAGGTGACCTGCTTCTTCAGATGGATATCGAAGGAGGAGAGTATCCGGCAATTCTCGCCCTTAGCGAAAGAAACCTCAAGCGCTTCAGGATCATCGTCGCGGAATTCCATCACGTGGAGCACTGGTCCGATCCAGCGTTCTTTGACATCGTTGAGGCGGTATTCACAAAACTGCTGGCTCACCATCACGCCGTCCATATCCACCCGAACAACCATGGCGGTGAAGTAAACATGGGCGGCATTGAGGCGCCGCGGGTGTTCGAGATTGCCTTTCTCAGGCGCGACAGGTCTCCGCCAACGGGTTTCCAGAAAACCTTCCCTCATTCTCTCGATCGTCCTTGTGATCCGAACCGTCCCGAACTGGTCCTGCCAAAATCGTGGTATGCCCGCGCGGAAAAAGTTGCAGGCCGCGTCAGTGATGATGTGGAAATTCAGCCGGGTCCCGGGCAGATCTTTGACAATATCTACAGGCGCGGCCTTTGGGGCCATGATGCGGCAGGTAACGGAACCTCCGGCTACGGTTCTCACGAGGCTCGCATCATCGAACCCTACGTAGCGGGACTGCGCCGGTTATTGAAGGAGCTTGGTTGCTCGAAGATTGCAGATCTCGGCTGCGGTGACTTCAACATTGGAAGGCAGATTGCGCCACACTGTTCGGAGTATATCGCCTGCGACGTATCCGAGGTCATTCTGACCCGCAACAGGGCGGCATACCGCGCCGATAACGTGAAATTTGTGAAACTCAATCTCGCCGCTGATGAACTTCCGCATGCTGAGCTTGCGACTGTCCGGCAAGTCCTGCAGCATTTGAGCAATGCTGAAGTCAAATCCTTCACCGGCCGGCTCAACACGTCGAAACCCTACAAATACATGCTGGTAACTGAGCACGTGCCCCACGGCGACTTTCAATCAAATGCTGACCATATCACCGGGAACGACATCAGGATCGGGACCGGCAGCGGTGTCGTCCTGCACGAAGCCCCGTTCAACCTGGTCCATAAGGCAAGAAAAGTGCTTCTTGAGGTCGAGGCAGATACCCATGGCAGGAAGGCTGTAGTCAGATCGACTCTATACATTTTCTGACGTGAGTCCGGCGCTACAGCATGATCCATTGATCTTGCGCGCGTTCTTTTCGATCAGGTGATTCCACCTGGCCGGAACGCGCGCGAAAGCAATTGTCTCCAGCCGGTGCTTGTCATGCATGATGCTCCTGTAGTGTTGATCTCTGCCGCGCTATTCAGCGCAAGAAGTCCGTTGTAGCAACACGATCATGTCCGTGCCGGGGGCGGGGACGCTGGAAGGGTAGGGGATGATCGAAAAGGGCGGCGGGGTGAGGGTTGAACCTCAAAGTCACTCAACCGTGATTGACTCAAGTGCGGCGCAACCGGGCACAAACAGAAATTCGCCTGTTCGTCCGTTCTCGTCCTTGCTCTTGATCTTGGGTGCCATCTGAATGTCCAGCCCTCTCCTCTGCTGATCAAGCTTGATGCTCATTGAGAGCGAGTATCTGCCTGGTCTTGCGATCGTGGAGTCGAAAAGCTTGTTTCCATTGATCCATATCAACAAATGATACGCCAGGATTTCAGGACTGGAGAGAAGGTTCACTTGCAGATTCAGCTTCACAGTCTGCATCAAGGGCGACATTGGAAGAAAGAGGCCGGTGACGGGCTTCAACTGGCGCACTCCGGATGGGCCGTTGGGTGACCATCCGGGGTTCAGATAGTTCCAGCAGCGCTCAGGGGATCTCATGTCGAGAACGTCACCAGAGGTTATCGCGTAATCCAGCTTCCGGGGGAGCGATGGCTTCTGCTCGTCTGGCGGAGGAAACTTGGTGGCTTCGATCAGCTCGGCGTAACGCCGGGATTTCACGGAGGGATGGAACAGATCGACCGCCCGCTGCCTTGCTGCCACACCCTTTGCGGCAACCGGGTCATGCCCCGAAGAAATCTCCTGCAGAATGCCTGTGAGAGCATCCACGCAATCATCAATGGACTGTTTTGGGTCGGGTGCCAGCCATCCGCATGCCTCATCAACTTGTTCGGGGATGCCATCGATCGATGTTGCCATCACCGGCAATCCAGTAGCCATAGCCTCGATGATTGAGATGGGCGCGCCTTCGTTGAACGACGTCAAGACATAGATGTCGGAGGCGAACATCAGGTCCCTGATGTCGGTCCTGAATCCGAGCGTCATCACACTCCCTTGAAGACCTGCCTCAGCAATCAAAGTATCGAAATACTCATCGTAGCCATAAGCGGGCTTGCCCGCGATCAGATAGACGATATCGCATTGCTCCGCCGTTTTGCACCGGGCCAATTCCTTCAAGGCTGCGACGACGAGGTGTTGGCCTTTCGCCTTCTCCAAGCGGCCTGCAGTCAATAGAACGATCTGCTCCCGCGCCAGCCCCAACTCCCGCCGCATGCGTTCCAGGATGCTCTGTCTGTCGGCATTGTCGAAAAACATTCGGTCACAAGAATTCGGTATCACAATTTTCTTTGACGAGATTTCCGGGTAGATCCGTCCCAGAGCCTCGAAGTTCGCTTGCGAAACCAGCACAACAGCTTCAGCGCGGTTTGTGGCGCTGATTGCCTTATCGATCAGGGCGCCCAGTTCCCGGCGGGAATGCAGGGGCACGCCATTCACGATCATGAGGTATGGTATTCCTCTTGCGTGCGAGGCCTCCTTCAAGGCCAGGTGAGAGCCCACGACCATGCAGTCGGAGAAGATGATCAGGTCACAGGGATTGCGATCAAGAAGGGTTTCTGCCGTGCGTTTGTCAAACGCAGCTCTCCAATTGTCCCGGAAGCTAATCGCAGAATGTGCCTGGCTGACGCTGTCAGTGATGCTCGAGAAGTATTCAGCGGCGGCCCGGGACTGATTGTAAAGCAGAGTTAGTTTGTATGAGCCCGCCAGTTCCGTAGCGAGCAGCCGTGATACCGCGGCAGTCCCTCCGGCAGTATCATCATCAGTAATGAGGAGAATGGTTCGTTCATTTTGCATTCGTCTTTATGACGAAACTCTAATCCACCTTTGGAAGAAAAAACAATGATAGATTGAAATCGCTTCAATTTGGATAGGGCCGCGTGCGCCTGCCGTTGGGGTACGTCCTTACCCCTCCAGCCGCTGCCCGGTCCTTCCAGCCACGTCCTGGATGTACTGCCAGGCGACCCGGCCTGAACGGCTGCCCCGTGTCGCCTGCCAGGCGATGGCGCCGGCGCGGAGGTCTTCCGGGGGGACCTTGAGGCCGAAGTGCCGGGCATAGCCCTCGACCATGTCGAGGAATTCATCCTGGGAGCAGTTGTGGAAACCAAGCCACAGGCCGAAGCGGTCCGAGAGCGAAACCTTCTCCTGCACCGCCTCTGAGGGGTTGATGGCGGTCGAGCGCTCGTTCTCGATCATCTCGCGCGGCAGCAGGTGGCGGCGGTTCGAGGTGGCATAGAACACCATGTTCAATGGTCTGCCCTCGATGCCGCCGTCCAGGGCTGCCTTTAGCGATTTGTAGGAGGTGTCCTCCGCGTCAAACGAGAGGTCGTCGCAGAATACGATGAAGCGGAAGTGCTCCGCCTTGCGGATGATGTTCATCAGCAGCGGCAGGCTTTCGATGTCCTCGCGGTGGATCTCGACCAGCTTGAGAATGCCCCCGGCGGCCTCGTTGATGGCATGGTGCGCTGCCTTGACGAGGGAGGATTTCCCCATGCCGCGCGCGCCCCACAGCAGCGCGTTGTTGGCGGGAAGGCCCCTGGCGAAGCGCTCCGTATTCTCGATCAGGATGTCGCGCGTGAGGTCGATGCCCTTGAGCAGCGACATCTCCACCCGGTTGACCCGGGCGACGGGCTCGAGCTGCGGCGGGCTGGCGTGCCAGACGAAGGCTGAAAAGCCCTGCAAATCCGGCCCGGCGGGCTTGGCTGGCGCCATGCGCTCCAGCGCGTCGGCGATGCGGGTGAGCAGTGCGTGATCAATTTCCTGTGCCATTCCCGCCTCTTAGCGGAGGCTGGGGCCATCGTAAAGAAGTCCCAATCGACTGGTTGCATTAGGGGCAACCATCGCTATATTCCGCCCGAACTTTCGCTCAGGAGAACTCCCTTGTTCATCACCCCGGCTTACGCCCAGGCCGCTGCCCCCGGCGCCGGCGATTTCCTTGGCATGATCCTGCCGCTCGTGCTCATCATGGGCGTGTTCTATTTCCTTCTCATCCGCCCGCAGCAGCGCAAGATGAAGGCTCACCAGGAGATGCTGAAGAAGGTCGGCAAGGGGGATACTGTCATCACCTCTGGCGGCCTCATCGGCAAGGTCGTCAAGGTGGTTGACGACAATGAGCTTCAGGTCGAGGTTGGCGAGAACGTGAAGGTACGCATCCTGCGCACCGGCATTGCCGACGTGCGCGCCAAGGGCGAGCCGGTCAAGTCCGAGTAGTCGCCGCGATGCTTCACATCACCCGCTGGCGGACCATCGCCATCATCGCCGCAGTGCTGCTGGCGGTCGTCATGGCGTTGCCCAATGTGCTGCCGGCCGACATGCAGGCGAAGCTCAGGGAATGGAACCTGCGTCCGGTGACCCTGGGCCTTGACCTTCAGGGCGGCTCCAACGTGCTGCTGGAGGTGGACCGCGCCGACCTTTACGACAAGCTCACCCGTCAGCTTTCCAGCGACGTGCGCAACGCCATGCGCGACGCCAAGATCGGCTATAGCGGGCTGGCGCGCGCCGACGGTGAGGTGCGCGTGCGGGTGACCAAGCCCGAGGACGTGGAAAAGGCCGAGACCCAGCTCAAGACCCTGCTGAGCCCGCTCGAGAGCGGCATGTTCAGCGCGAGCGGCCCGGTCAACCTGTTCGTTCTCAAGCGTGATGGCCAGCAGTTCACCTTTTCCTTCTCGCCTGACGGCCTCGACGCCAAGATCGCGCTGGCCGTCAGCCAGAGCTTGAGGATCGTCGAGAACCGCGTCAATGCGCTCGGCACCTCGGAACCGGTCATCCAGCAGCAGGGCAAGGACCGCATCGTCGTGCAGCTCCCGGGCGTGCAGAACCCGGACCAGGTGAAGAGCGTCATCGGCCGAACTGCCAAACTCACATTCCAGCTGCTGTGCGAAGCCCAGCCCACGACCCCGGGCCAGAACCCGCCGCCGGAATGCCAGTCCTTCCCGCTGCAGGATGATCCCGAGCGCGAAATGTGGGTGCAGTCCTCCAGCCGTGCCACGGTTGACGGCGGCGACCTCGTCGACGCGCGCGGCTCATTCGACCAGAACAACAATGCGGTCGTCTCCTTCCGCTTCAACACCCAGGGCGCTGATCGCTTCGCCCGTCTGACCCGCGACAATGTCGGCCGGCCCTTCGCCATCATCCTGGACGAAAAGGTGGTGAGCTATCCCAACATCAATGAGCCGATCCTCGGCGGCTCCGGGCAGATTTCCGGTAACTTCACGGTCGAGGAGACGAACGATCTCGCCGTGGTGCTGCGATCGGGCGCGCTGCCCGCCAAGCTGACGATCGTCGAAGAGCGCACCGTGGGCCCGAGCCTCGGGTCCGATTCGATCCGCGCCGGCATCTTCGCCTCACTCATCGGGCTGGCGCTGGTGCTCGCTTTCATGATCTTCGGCTATGGACTGTTCGGAATCTTCGCCAATTTCGCCTTGCTGGTGAACCTGCTGGCGCTCATTGCCATCATGTCCTTCTTCGGCTTCACGCTGACGTTGCCCGGCATCGCCGGCATCGTGCTCACCATGGGCATGGCGGTTGACTCGAACGTGCTGATCTATGAGCGCATCCGCGAGGAGTGGCGCAACGGCCGTTCGGCGCTCAGTGCCATCGAGACCGGCTTCAAGGCTGCGCTCGGCACCATCTGGGACGCAAACCTCACCACACTCGTTGCCGCGCTGGCGCTGTTCGGCGTGGGCTCGGGGCCCATCCGTGGCTTCGCGGTAACGCTGTTCATCGGCATCGTGACCACCATGTTAACCGCCTTCGCCTTGACCCAGTTCATCGTCGCCGTCTGGGTAAAGTACCGTCGGCCGAAGGAGGTCCCGCTCTAGGGCGGGAGACATTCCATGAAGGGCATCCGCCTCGTTCCAGACGGCACTACGATTCCGTTCATGCGGTTCAGCCGGTTCGGCTATTTCTTGTCAGGCATCCTTTGCGCGGCATCGCTTCTGTTGTTCTACTTCAACGGCCTCAACATGGGCGTGGACTTCAAGGGCGGCACGGTCATCACCATCCGCACCGAGCAGCCGGCCAACCTCGACGAACTGCGCGCCACCATCAACGGCCTGGGGTTAGGCTCGGGCGAGTTGCAGGAGTTCGGCTCGGCCAATGACGTGCTGATCCGCATCGGCACGCAGGAGGGCGGCGAGGAGGCCCAGCAGGCGGCCGTCAACAAGATCAAGGAAGCGCTGGGGCCGGGCGTCGACTACCGCAGCGTCGACGTGGTAGGGCCGAAGGTCTCGGGCGAGCTCACCCAGCAGGGCATACTGGCCGTGGTCGTGGCGCTGTTCCTGGTTCTGGTCTATGTTTGGTTCCGCTTCGAATGGCAATTCGCGCTGGGCGCCGTCGCGTCCCTCATGCATGACGTGATCTTGACCATCGGTTTGTTCAGCCTTCTCGGCCTGGAGTTCAATCTCTCGATCATCGCCGCCATCCTCACCATCATCGGTTATTCTCTGAACGATACGGTGGTGATTTACGATCGCATCCGCGAGTTCCTGCGCAAGTACAAGTCGATGCCCTTTGCCGACCTCATGGACTTCTCCATTAACTCCGTGCTGCCGCGCACGCTGATGACCTCCGTCTCGGTGCTCCTGGCGCTGTTCGCCCTCTACATCTGGGGTGGTGAGGTCATCGCGGGCTTCACCTTCACCATGATCTGGGGTGTGATCGTCGGCACCTATTCGTCCTTCTTCATCGCCACGCCCATCCTGCTGCTGCTCGGCACCCCGCGTGACAACCAGAAGGTGGCGGAAGCCAAGGCGGCCGCTGCCGCAAGGCCGTGACGGCGCATTTCCCCGGACAGGCACCGGTTGACGGCTACGGCGCGGGCGGTTTCAGCTTTGCGCAGATGTCGCACCGCGGTTCGATCCTTGCGCTACCCTCCGGCATCCATGCCTGGAACCCGAACCCTCTGGCGCTGACGCCCGCCGATTTCGTGATGGTGCTGGCCGAGCGGGAGGCGATCGACTTTCTCCTTATCGGCATGGGTCACGCCATGGCCCGCCCGCCACGGCTGGTGCGGGAGGCCCTCGCTGCCGCCGGCCTCATGTATGACCCGATGGCGACGGGCCACGCGGTTGCAACCTACAACCTGCTGCTCGAGGAAAGGCGCCGCGTGGCGGCGGCGTTCATTGCGGTGGACTTCAGCCGGTGAGCGAGATCCAGGACATCGTCCGCGCCCATGACCGGGACCGCTATCTCTCGACCTTCTTCGCGCCGGATGAAAAGCGCCCGCATCTCATGGCGCTCTACGCCTTCAATGCTGAGGTCACCCGCATCCGCGATCTGGTGAGCGATCCCAACATCGGTCTGATCCGCCTGCAGTGGTGGCGCGACACGCTGGAAAGCGGTGCGGGCGGCGGCCACCCGGTGGCGGAAGCGCTGCTGTCCGCCATCCGCGATTGCGCCCTGCCGGTTCAGGCGCTCACCGATCTGCTTGCCGCGCGCGAGTTCGACCTCTTCCATGACCGGATGCCCGGCCTCACCGAACTTGAAGCCTATATGGGCGAAACGCATTCGCGCCTCATCATGATGGCCGCAATGATCCTCGACCGCGAGGCGGCCGCGCCGGCCAGTGAGGCGGCAGGCCTTGCCGGCGTGGCACAGGGTTTGGCGCTGGTGCTGGGGGATCCGGCACACCGCGATCCCTTCCTGCCGGACGGGATGGACGTGAAGGCTGCGATTGCCCACGCGGAGAAACGCTTGGCCCAGGCAATGGCGCTGCTGCCCTCTGTTCCGAAGCCACTCCTCCCGGCCTTCCTGCCGGTAACCCTCACCGCAACCTATCTGAAGGCGATCCGTCACCGCCCAGACGAACCACTCCGTGTGTCCCCTCTCAAGCGGCAATGGGTGATGTGGTGGACGGCGCGGGCGCTGTGAAATGCTGATTCCCTTCTCCCGTCGCAGCGCGATGGGAGAAGGTGGCCGGCAGGCCGGATGAGGGCACTTTCAACAAGCGCAATTCGCGGAGAGAGGCCCTCATCCGCCCTTTGGGCACCTTCTCCCATTGCGTGCCGCAACGGGAGAAGGGAATTCACTCCGCCGCCTCTTCCCTCTCAAGCGGCAATGGGTGATGTGGTGGACAGCGCGGACGCTGTGAGATGCTGATCCCCTTCTCCCGTC
>NZ_JBIICB010000136.1:0-10875 GCF_044239095.1 Aestuariivirga sp.
CTTAACCCCATCGAAATGGCCTTCGCAAAGCTCAAGGCCCACCTTCGATCTGCCGCTGCCAGAACGATCGATGCCCTTTGGAGAGCCATCGGCAACATCTGCGCACTTTTCTTGCCAGACGAATGCTCAAACTTAAGGACTTCAAGCGCATCGCACTCAGCGCAGAGAAAACTGTTAACTCCTTTGCTGCGATGATCTATCTGGTATCTTCAATCACCAATTCCAGATGAATCTCAACAGACCCGTGCGCCGCTCCTTCGGAACAGACCGGCCCCGGAGCATGCCGAACAGATCCTGGTGACCGACAAACAGGAAGCGCTGTTCTCACGTGACCTCACCTCTCCGCCGCCGAAAGCGCGAGAGGCAGGAGCCGCGCCAGGCGTTCCGCCCATTCCGACTGGCCCTTCGCACTCTCGATCAGGTCCTGCCGGATCTCGAGTTCGACATGGAGCAGCCCACCCTTCTCGCAATGGACAGGTACGGCATAGTCGCCCGCGTCATCGACCGCATAGGGCTCATTGATGCCAACCGTGAGGTCGCCTTCCGCCTCGAGAAGCCGGATCAGCGGCCGTGCCAACCGGTCGTCGCGGTTGAACAGCACGCCAATCTGCCACGGCCGGGGTGCGGGATAGTCGCCATGTTTCGGCGTGAAGCTGTGCATGGCGATGACCGTGGGCGCGCGGCCTGAAAGCCGCATGCGGGCGATCTGCCCGGCAATCGCCTTCTGATAGGGCCAAAAGATCTCGTTTTCACGCAGGCGGGCGTCCTCAGCGGACACGCCGAGATTGACGGGAACCTGCGTTCCATCGCTCACCGGCGCGATCGAGGTGGGGTGGCCCGGAGGGCGGTTGCAGTCGATGACGAGGCGCGAATAGCGCTGATAGAGATAGGGCGCATCGAGCAGCGCCGAGAGCCGCTGCGACACGCCATGGATGCCGATGTCGATACCAATGTGCCGGTTGAGGTCCTCAGCCGAAATGCCGAGATCGCCCAGCCGCTCAGGAATCGCGCTTCCCGCATGATCGGCGATCAGCAGGAAGGGATTCGCCCTGTCGAGGCGCTCTTCGCCCACCGGCCGCGGATCCGCCGTGCGCAAAAGCTCATGTGAACCGCCCAAGGCATCACTCCCGGATTGCCGTCACCCGGCGCTGAATGGCTGTTTTCACGTCACCGTGTCCTTGGCAGATACCGAAATTCTGTTGACATGGCAATATTGCTCTGTTGAAATTTGTCTTTGCTGAGCTGGGCAATCCTGCAGCCGACTGGGATGAAGCGCGCCGAGATGAAGGGTTCCCACCCATTGCTGAAGCCGGCCTTGGAAGCGGCAGCGCTCGCGGCACTGGTCTGCGCCGTGACGGCCGCGGTGGCGCTGGTTCTGGGGCTTTCCGGCCAGCGCATCATGACGCTCTACTGCGTCAATCTCTGCGCCGTGCTTGCATTCCAGGTCTTCAGCGGAAATTCGGGCGTCGTCTCCTTTGGCCACACGGCGTTCATGGCGGTTGGTGCATATGTTTCGGCCTGGCTCACCATGCCCACAGCACTTCAGCGCACCGCACTGCCCAATCTTCCGGAATGGCTTGCGGGGCATGAGATTGCGGTGCCGCTGGCGCTCATTGCCGTTCTCCTCGTGGGCCTCGCACTTGCAGCGCTCTCGGGCATACCCCTTGCACGCCTCAACGGCGCATCCGCCTCCATCGCCACGCTGGGCTTTCTCATCGTCGTCTATTCGGTGCTGGCCGCGGCCAGGGATTTCACGCGCGGCAACCAGGCCTTCTACGGCGTACCGCGGGAAACCGGCATCGTGCTCGCCCTCATCTTCGCCTGCCTCTTCATCGTGGCAGCAAGGCTCTACAAGGACAGCCGCTACGGCCTGATGATGCGCGCCGTGAGGGACAACGAAACGGCGGCGCTGACCTTGGGTGTCAGCCCGCAGCGCATGCGTTTTGTTGCATGGATCATCTCCGGCGGCCTCGCCACCGTCGCTGGCGCACTTTACGGCCACATGCTGGGCGCCTTCACGCCGAAGGACTTCTACTTCCACATGGCATTCATATACGTCGCGATGCTGATCGTTGGCGGCATGGGCACGGTGACGGGTGCCGTGGTGGGCGTGGGACTCGTCATGCTGCTGCAGGAAGTACTGCAGGAATTCGAACGCGGTTTCACGCTCGGCCCCATCCACATTCCTGAAATCTTCGGCGTGCCGATCGTGGGCGTCAGCCTCGCCATGCTGCTGGTCCTGTGGCTCAGGCCTTCGGGCCTTGTTGGGCAAAGCGAGTTCGCGCAGGGCTGGTTCGGCCGGCCACGCCTGCCTCAGGCACCGGCCCGCCAGCCTGCCGCCGGCACGGAGCCCTTGCGCATCGAAGGGGCAAAGAAGTCCTTCGCTGGGCTCACCGCGGTCGATGATGTCAGCTTCTCGATCGATCCCGGGCGCGTCACCGGCCTGATCGGGCCCAATGGTGCGGGCAAGTCGACACTGGTGAACGTAATCACCGGCCTCTACCCGCTGACCGCCGGAACCGTGTCGATCGGCGAACGGAACATCGGGGCGTTGAAGCCCGAAGCCGTCGCCCATGCCGGCGTCTCGCGCACCTTCCAGAACATCCGGCTGTTCACGGGCTTGAGCGCGCGCGAGAATGTCGCGATCTCCGCACTGGCGCGCGGCGCGGGCCTCGGCGATGCGCTGGCCACGGCGGACAGCGAGCTGGATTTTGTGGGCCTCGCGGGTGCGGGCCAGAAACCGGCAGACAGCCTGGCCTATGGCGCCAGGCGCCGGCTCGAGATCGCGCGCGCGCTTGCCGCCGAACCGCGCTTCCTGCTGCTCGACGAGCCCGCCGCCGGCATGAACCCCGAGGAAACAGATGATCTGGCGCGCCGCCTCAAGGGCCTGCCCCAGGCCCGCGGACTGGGCCTCCTGCTGATCGACCACGATCTGAAATTCATCATGTCCATGTGCGATCACGTGGTGGTGCTCAACCGCGGCCGCCTCATCGCCGAGGACACGCCGGCGGGCGTTCAGAAGAACCCCGCCGTCATCGAAGCCTATACCGGCACGCGCGCCTCCCGCGTGTCCGCGCCAAGCGACCAGGAGGAAGCCGCCACAACAAACCCAAGGGAGACGACATGATGACCAGGCTATCCATCAAACTCGGCGCCGCCATGCTGGGCACGACGCTGCTTGCAACCCCGGCTCTGGCCGAAGACTTCGTGATCGGCGTGACCGCCGCGCAATCCGGCTGGCTCGCAACCTATGACCAGCCCTCCTACGCAGGCTTCAAGTTCTGCATCGACGAGATCAACGCCAAGGGCGGGCTCGGCGGCAAATATAAGGCCGTGATCGACGTGCGCGACACGCGCTCCGATACGGCGGAAGCCGTGAAGGTCGCCCAGGAATTCGCCGACAAGAAGGTGAACTTCATCGTTTCGCCCGCCGACGGCGACCCGACCATGGCCATGGGCCAGATCACCAGCCCCGCCGGCATCCCCACCATGACCTTCGCGGGCACTGCACCTGTCCTGACCTCGGTCGGCGAATTCGTCTTCGGCAGCTATCCGGGCGACAACCAGCAGGCCGCCGTGCTCGGCGCCCATGCCGCTGGCCTCGGCTACAAGACGGCCTGGCTCCTGAAGTCGCCTGACTCGTCCTACACCATGAAGGGCCCAGAGTATTTCGGCCAGGTGTTTGAGACCAAGGGCGGCAAGGTGATCGGCGAGGGATCCTACACGCTGAACCAGCCGGACTTCTCCGCCATCGTCACCACCATCAAGGCGCTTGATCCGCAGCCGGACGTGATCGCCACCTGGGCCTGGGAGCCGGACTTCCCCGCTTTCATCAAGGCGCTCCGTGGTGCTGGCGTCACAACGCCGGTGATGGGTGCTGACGTGCTCGATACGCCGACCGTGCGTGGCCTCGGCGACGTGGTCAACGGCATCGTCCACACCTCGGGCGGCTATCCGGAGCCGGGCTCCAAGCATGAGGACTTCAACAAGCGCTTCAAGGCCGCGACCGGCACGGAGGCCGACACCAACTATGTGGTCAATGGCTGCGATATCGCGCTGATGATCGACGCCGCGGTGACGGCTGCGGGCTCATCCGACCCGAAGGCGGTGCGTGACGCGCTGGCGAACATCAAGGACGGTGCGGGCAACATGAGCAACTTCACCTTCGCCGGAACCGAACGCATGCCGCTGCGCGCAGTCGTGCTGGCGAAGATCGAGAACGGCCAGAAGGTCTTCATCAAGCGCGAGCTTGCCGACCCCGCCACCATGCCGAAGCCCTGAGGCCCGGAGTATGCTGAGCGTCGAGAAACTTGCCGTGCGCTATGGGCCCATCGAGGCCGTGCGCGGCATTGATTTCGCCGTCAACCGCGGTGAGGTCTTTGCCCTGCTCGGCGCCAATGGCGCCGGCAAGAGCTCGACGCTCGCGGCCATTGCGGGGCTGGTGAAGCCCTTCTCGGGCCGCATCCTCTATGATGGCAAGCTCGTCTCGGGCCTGGCGCCCGAACAGCTGTCGCGCGCCGGAATCGGGCTCGTGCCCGAAGGCCGGCGCATCTTCGCCAGCCTCACGGTGGGCGAAAACCTGTGGCTCGGCGGTGCAGCCCATGGCAGCGCCGCCGAACGCCACCAGCTTCAAAAGGAGATGGAGGAACGCTTCCCCATCCTCGGCGAGCGCACCCGCCAGAAGGCGGGCCTCCTGTCGGGCGGCGAGCAGCAGATGCTCGCCATCGCCCGCGCCCTCATGGCCCGCCCGAAACTCCTGCTGCTTGATGAGCCCTCGCTCGGCCTCGCACCCCAGATGGTGGAGAAGGTCTTCGACCTCATCGCAGCGCTCCGCCAGGAAGGCCTCACCATCCTGCTCGTGGAGCAGAATGTGCCGATGTCACTCGAGATCGCCGACCGCGGCATCGTGCTGGCCAGTGGCAGCATCGCGGTTTCGGGCACTGGCGAGGAACTTCTCCATAACAAGGGCGTGACCAGCGCCTATCTGGCGGCATGAGCACATGGAAGTCTTCCTCCAGCAGACCGTCAATGCCATCAGCCTCGGGGGCATCTATGCGCTGCTCGCACTGGGGCTTGCCGTCGTGTTCTCCATCGTCCGGCTCATCAATTTCGCCCATGGCGAGGTGATGACCATCGCGGGCTATGCCATCTGGCTTGCACTGCTCTCTTCCGTTCCCGTGGTGGCGGCGATAGCGCTGGGCCTCGTCGTCGCCATGGTGGCCTCGGTCGCCATGGAGCGCGTCGCCTTCCGCGCCATGCGCGGCGCCAGCGTCACATCACTCCTCATCACCTCCTTCGCGGTCAGCGAGATCATCAAGGTGCTCTTCCAGAACGGCATCTCAGCACGTCCCGTTCCCATCGTGCTGCCGGCCTGGATGTCAGGAAGCCTCAACATGGGCTTCCTCACCATCAGCGTCATGTCGCTGATCTCGATCATCGTGGTGGTGGTTTCGCTTGTGGCGCTGTCGCTCATCCTCACCCGCACCACGCTGGGCGTGGCCATGCGGGCCGCGGCGGAGGATTTTCCGGTTGTCCGTCTCATGGGCATCAAGGCCAATCACGTGGTGGCGCTGGCCTTCGCCATCTCAGGCGTGCTGGCGGGGGTTGCCGCCGTGCTGTGGGTTGCCCAGCGTGGCTCGGTCGACCCGCTGATGGGCGCTGCCCCCGTGCTCAAGGCCTTCATCGCCACGGTGCTGGGAGGGCTCGGGTCACTGTCGGGTGCCGTGCTCGGGGGCTTCGTCGTCGGCGTGGTGGAGGTCTTCCTGCAGGGCTATCTGCCGGAGTCGGTCGCACCCTACCGCGAGGCGATCTCGCTTTCGATCATCATCGCCCTCCTTGTGATGCGGCCCGACGGGTTGTGGCCCGCACAGAACGTCAACCGAAGTTAAACCCATGACCGTCCGTTACCTGATCGACCGGCACTTGGCTGACTTCAGCGCCAGCGACACGCGCGTCGCACGTTCGATCCTCGAGAAGTATCCGGTCAGTGCATTGGGCGGCATCGAGGACATCGCCCGCCAGTCCGGCGTCAGCGCGCCTACCGTCACGCGCTTTGTGAAGCGGCTTGGTTTCAAGCGCTTTGCCGATTTCCAGCGCGCCATCAGGCTCGAGGTGCAGGACAATGAGGTCTCTCCGCTCGCACTCTTCAGGAAGCACCAGAGCAAGCCCGCGCGGGGCTCCAACCCGGACCGCCTGCTCATCGAGCATATGTCTGAGTCACTAAAGAAGCTGCTCGACCCGCCGACCCAGCGCGCGCTGGACAAAGCGGCCGGGCTGTTGGGAGATGCCAAGTCCCGCATCTATCTCCTGGGCGGGCGGTGGAGTTCGGCTGCCGCGCAATATGCCGCCTTCCAGCTCACCAGCTTGCGCGGCGAAATCCATGTGCTGGCCCCCCAGCCCTCGGGCCTCGTTGAGGACCGCATCGCAGACTTCGTGAAGCGTGACGTTCTGGTGGCCTATGATTTCCGCCGCTACCAGCCGGAGACCATCGCCTTCTGCCAGACAGCAAAGCAGCGCGGCGTGAAACTCGTGCTGTTCACCGACCTCGATCTCTCCCCCATCGCCGACATCGCCGACGTCGTCGTACCCGTCACCGTCGAATGCACCTCGCCGCTCGAAACCCTGGCGGTGGCCATCGCCGCGACCGATTCTATGCTGGCGCGGCTCGTCAGAAGGCTGGGTGCGCAGGCCCAGCGGCGCATGGCCCTGCTGGAAACCCTGCGGCATGATGCCAGCATTCCGAAACTTGCCTGAAAGGACCACGTAGATGCGACTTCCATCCATCCCCGCCATCGACGCCCCGGGCGGCGCCTACCGCGAGCGTCCCATCGAACCGCGCAAGACGGCACTGCTCTCGATCGACATGCAGAATTCTGAATGGAGCCGTGAGAAGATGACGAGGGCCCGCGTGCCGGGCGCTCCGGAAGCGACTTACCTTCCGATGATGGAGAAGATGGAGGCGCAGCTCATCCCCAACCAGCAGCGACTTCAGGCGGCAGCGCGCAAGGCAGGGATCGAGGTGATCTACACGACGATCGAGAGCTACACGCTCGATGGCCGCGACCGCAGCCTTGACCACAAGATCTCGCATCTCTTCTGCCCCAAGGGTTCCTGGGAAGCGAAGGTGATCCCGGAGGTGGGGCCGGAGCCCAATGACATCGTCATCCCCAAGACGGCATCCGGCATCTTCAACTCCACCAACATTGAATATGTGCTGCGCAATCTCGGCATTGAATATCTGGTGATCTATGGCATCTGCACCGACCAGTGCGTCGAATGCGCCATCCGCGACGCCGCCGACCGGGGCTTCCTCGTCACACAGATTGAGGATGCCTGTGCCGCCGTCGAGGAGCGCCGCCATGACGTGTCCATCGAGCAGATGCGCGGACACTATTGCCGCACGCGCACCACCGCCGAGATGATCGCCGAGATCGAGGCCGTGGCAAAGTCAGCCGCGGCCTGAATGCTATTGTGGAGAAGAGGATGAGTTCGCCTTCAACCGATGTCGCCTATCTTTGCTGGAGTGACTATGTCGGCATCACGCGCTGCCGCGGCGTTCCCGCGGCCGATCTGCCGAAGCGCCTGGAGAAGGGCTTAGGCTGGGCCGCCGCGGGCCAGGCGCTGACCCCATTCGACGACATTGCGGACAACCCTTGGGGCCCGATGACCGAGGTGCGCCAGACGCCCCGGCCAGAGACCGCTGTCAGGCTCGACCTGTGGCCGGGCACACCGCCCTTCCACATCCTGATGTGCGATTCGAACCTCAATGACGGCACCAACTGGGAATGCTGCACGCGCGGCTTCATGAAACAGGCGCTGAGCGATTTCGAGGCGGAGACGGGCTTGGCGCTCACAGCCGCCTTCGAACATGAGTTCCTGCTGAGCGGGCCGGACCTGCCACTGGCCACCCCCTTCTCGCTCGAAGCCATGCGCGTCGCCGCGGGCTTCACCGGCGTATTGGCACAAGCGCTCGAAGCGGCGGGCCTCGAGCCTCAGACGGTCGAGCCCGAATATGGCATCAACCAGTATGAAGTCTCCTCCGCCCCCGCCGCCGGCACCATGGCCGGTGACCGCGCCGTGCTGACGCGCGAGGTGATCCGTGAGGTGGCACGGCGGCATGGCTATCGCGCCTCCTTCACACCCAAGCCAGCACCCAACGCCGTGGGCAATGGCGCGCATGTGCATTTCAGCTTCATCGGGCCTGATGGAAAGAATGCCGCCTACGACAAGTCCGGCACGGCGGAGGCCGCACAGGTGGCGCAGCATTTCGTTGCGGGCCTGGTGAAGCACCTGCCAGATATCTGCGCGCTGGTGGCCGGAAGCCCCGTCTCCTACTACCGGCTCGGCCCCCATCACTGGTCCTGCGGCTATGCCAGCTTCGGCATCCAGAATCGCGAGGCCGCGGTGCGTATCTGCCCCTCGCCCGATTCCGATCCGGCCCGGCGGCAGTCCGGCTTCAACATGGAACTCCGCGCGCCTGATGCAACCGCGAGCCCCTATATGGTCATAGGCGCCATCCTGCGCGCAGGCCTTGAAGGCATCCGGGCGAAGCTGCCGATGCCGGCACCCATCGACCGCGACCCCAGCGAACTGACGCCCGAGCAGATGAAAGAGCTCGGCGTCGTGGCGCTGCCGTCGAACCTCGAGGACGCGCTGGCCCGGCTCGAGGCGAGCCCCACGGTCCGCCAGTGGATGTCGCCCATATTCCTTTCGTCCTATGTCTCGGTGAAGCGCAAAGAGATCGCCATGATGGAAGGCAAATCCCCCGAAGAAATCTGCGCGAGGTACCGCGATGCCTATTGAACTGGCGAGCACCATCCCGCTGATCGATCATCATTGCCATGGCATCACCGGCGCGAACCTCGACTATGTGAACTTCCAGAAGTTTCTCTCCGAGAGCTACCGCCCGCCGCCGGAGGGCACGAGCGATTTCCAGAAACCCGTGGGCCTCGCCGTGCGCCGCTTCTGCCCGCCGCTTCTCGATCTCGAGAAGGGTGTATCCGGCGAGGACTATGTGCGCCGCCGCCAGCAACTGGGGCCTGACGAAGTGAACCGCCGCCTGATGCGCGCCTGCGGCCTCTCGCATCTGCTCATCGACACCGGCCACCGCGCCAGCGTCATTCTCGATGTTCCGGCCATGGCGAAGGCCGCCGCTGTTCCAGCCTATGAGGTGGTTCGCATCGAGGCGCTGGCGGAGGAAATCATGCGCGGCGGTGCCTCCGCCGGTTCATTCCCCACCGTCTTCGCCGAAACGCTGCGCGAACGCGCGCGTGATGCCGTGGGCCTCAAGACCATCGTCGCCTACCGCACCACCTTCGCCATCGACTATAGCCGCCCCTCGCATGAGGCAGTGGTGCAGGCCGCGGGCCAGTGGATGAAGCGCTGCGAAGCGTCAGGCAAATGGCGGCTCGATGAGTCGACCATCATCCGCCACCTGCTGTGGACGGCTGGCGAGGTCTGCCGCGAACGCAAGTTCCCGCTTCAGGCGCATGTCGGCGTGGGCGATGCAGATATTCTGATGCATGCCTGCGACCCGACCCACTTCACGCCCTTCATCGCGGCGATGGATGAGTGGGACGTGCCGATCACGCTTCTGCACTGCTTCCCCTTCATGCGCGAAGCCTGCTGGCTCTCGGAAGTCTTCCGCAATCTTTACTACGATGTGGGCTTCACGCTGAACTTCACGGCCCCGCAGTCCGAGACCATCCTCGCGGAGGCCCTCGAAATGGGTAAATTCTCGAAGATGCTCTATTCGTCGGATGCCTTCGGCCTGCCGGAGCTTTATTATCTCGGCGCCTTCCTGTTCCGCCGCGCCATCTCGCGCGTGCTGGACCGCTGGATCGCGGAAGACTTCTGCTCAGCCGCCGACGCCGACGAGATTGTCACCATGATCGCATCAGGCAACACGCGCCGGATTTACCCCATGTAGGACGAAATGCGATCCCGCTATCTGCCAACCGTACTGTAGAGCCCTGCCGCGGAGTTGCCGCGCGGCAGGCAGGGGCGGAAATACATGATATGGCTCTTTCTTTCCCGAATGGCAGTCTATGGATTGCTCGCGACGACATTGGTGACGAGACAAAAATTGCGGCATCAATTGGCGCGACGGGCGATCCACTCGAAACGATCACCAGAAAGTGGTCTTCCGGGATCACCCGTGGACCAGGCTGCCATATCCGACAAGACGCTTTGTATAGCTGTCCTGAGGGGTCGCGCAGATGGTAGCGCTTGGGCCGAGTTCCACGAGCCGGCCCTCATGCAGGACACCGATCCGGTCGGCGAGAGCCGCTGCGGCGGCGATGTTGTGGGTGACGAAGAGAACCGCAACGCCCTGTGACCGGCTGAGATCGTGGATCAAATGCAGGATCGCGGCCTGAACCGAAACATCCAGCGCGGAGGTGATCTCGTCGCAGAGCAAGGTCGAGGGCTTGGCCGCAAGAGCGCGGGCGATTGCCACGCGCTGGCGCTCGCCGCCGGAGAGCTGTGCGGGGTAACGCGTGAGATAGCGCGGGTCGAGTTCCACGCTTGCCAGATGGTGGCAAGCGGCGGCACGAATTTCCGCCCTGCCCATGCCGAAATAGAGGCGCAGCGGCTGTGCGATGATCTCTTCCACCGTGTGGCGCGGATTGAGCGACGAATCGGGGTTCTGGAAGATGAGCTGAACGGCACGGCGCCTCTCACGCTCGTCTGGAACCGTGCTGCAGGTGATGGAGCCTCCGGCCAGTGGCCAAAGTCCGGCGATGGCCCGCAGCACCGTCGACTTGCCGCTGCCCGATTCACCGACCAACGCCAGGATTTCGCTCTGCATCAGCGTCAGGCTGAGACCGCTGACCGCTGGCGGCTGCTGCCGTGGCGAGAGCCAGCTCGAACGGCGAT
>NZ_JBIICB010000137.1:0-10864 GCF_044239095.1 Aestuariivirga sp.
CCGGATTCGCGGATGTCGAGCAGGCCCTGCGCTCCGTCGCGGCCCATGCCGGTGAGCAGGGCGCCCAGGCAGCGCGGCCCAAGCGACCGCGCGATCGAGCTGAAGAGCCTGTCGATCGAGGGGCAGTGTCCGTTGACGAGGCCGCCCGGCTTCAGTGCGCAGGCAAAGGTGGAACGCCCGGCGACCTCGAGATGAAGATCGCCGCCGGGGGCGATGTAGATGGTGCCCGGCACCAGGGGTGCGCCGACCGTCGCCTCCACCACCCTCGGTGCGCACATCTTGTCGAGGCGGGCCGCCAGGTTGCGGGTGAAAACCGGCGGCATGTGCTGGGTCACCAGCGTCGGGGGGCAGTTCCGCGGGAAAGCGGTGAGGATCGAGATCAGCGCCTCCACACCACCCGTGGACGATCCGATCGCCACGATCTTGCCGTCAGGCTGGTAGTTTTCGCTGACGCGCGGCGTCTGCTCCACGGCCGCCGCCACCGGCGCGCGCCGCTTGACCTTCGAGGCGACCTTCACCTTCGCGGGCAGTTCATCGAAGCTGTGCGGATTGCCGGGCGAGGGCTTGACCACGCAGTCCACTGCGCCGAGCGCCAGCGCCTCGATCGTGGTGTCCGTGCCCTTGGCGGTCATCGAGGAGACCATCACCACCGGCATTGGCCTCAGCCGCATCACGCGCTCGAGAAAAGAAAGGCCATCCATCTCCGGCATCTCGACGTCAAGGGTCATGACATCCGGATTGAGCATCTTGATCAGTTCGCGTGCCTGATGGGCCGACTTGGCAGAGCCCACGACGTTGATGTCCGGGTCGTCCTCCAGAATGCGCGTCACGATCTGCCTCATGGTAGGCGAGTCATCGACAACGAGGACCTTGATGGCTCCAGTCATTGCTCCACTCCTCCGAGCTTGCGGTAGACGGTGGTTCCGTCGATCTTGAACAGGGCTTCGGCAGGACCCACGAGACGTTCGGAGTGGCCGAGATAAAGGTAGCCTCCAGGTCGGACGAGGCTGGTCAGGCGGTTCAGAATACGCATCTGGGTTTTCTCATCGAAATAAATCAGGACATTCCGGCAGAACACGGCATCGAAGGGACCGCTCATCGGCCAGGCGCCGACGAGGTTGAGAGGGCGGAGCGTGACAAGTCCGCGCGGGCCGTCGTCGAGCCGGACATTTCCAGAGCCCGCCTGCTCCATCCAGGCGCGGCGTAGCTCCGTGGGAACGTTCCTCACCTCATCCGCCGTGTAGACGGCGCGGCGCGCCATCTCGAGCACGTGGACATTGATATCGGTGGCGAGAATCCGCACGTTGTAGGCACGCGCATCCGGCAGCAGCGAGAGGATGGCGAGCGCGATCGAATAGGGCTCCTGCCCGCTCGAGCAGCCCGCCGACCAGATGCGCAGCCGCTGGCCGGAGCGGATGTCCTTCAGCTGCGGCGCAAGGATGCGGTCCTTGAGGTGCTCGAAGTGATGCGGCTCGCGGAAGAAGCGCGTGACGTTGGTGGTGAGCGCCGCGATCATCTGCGCGCGCTCGTCCGTGCCGTCGGAAGAGCCGACGAAGCTGCAATAGTCGCGGAAGCTTTCAAGCCCGAGCTTGCGCAGCCGCTTGGCCAGGCGTGAGTAGACGAGGTTCGCCTTGGTCGACGGAAGATGGATCCCGGCGTCCTCGTAGAGTGTCGTGGCGATGAACGCGAAGTCCTCGATGCTGTAGCCGAATTCGCCGGCAGGCAAGGGCTGCGGCTTCGTGGCAGCCACGGAAGACGCAGCAGTAGCCCTCATGCCGCCTCGAGCTCCATCGCGGGCAGCACGTGGTCGAGCGTGATGACGGAGATCATCCGGCCGTCCATGGCGATGACACCGCGCACGAAGGTGCGGGCGAGATTGGAGGCAACGTCGGGCGTCGGCTGGATGCTCGAATCCTCGACCGACAGGATGTCTGAAACCGAATCGACCAGAAGCCCCGCCGCACGCTCTCCCACCTGCGCCACGATGATGACGTGGCGCGCCGTGGGCTCGGTGCCGGGAAGACCCAGCCTCACGCCGAGGTCGACGATGGGCAGCACCACGCCGCGCAGGTTGATGACGCCGCGGATGTAGGAGGGTGCACGCGGAATGGCGGTGGCCGGCGCCCAGCCGCGGATCTCGCGCACCGACATGATGTTGATGCAGAACTCGAGGCCTCCGGCGCGGAAGGCCACGAACTCGGCTTCACGGGCAAGGTCATGTGGGGATTTCTCGATCATGGCGGTCAGCTCGCTTTTGCAAAGGGGATTTCGGCCGGGATGCGGTCGTGATGGCGCAAGCCCACCAGCGCATCGACGTCGAGGATCATGGCGACGCGCCCGTCGCCGAGGATGGTGGCGGCGGCAATGCCGTCGACGCGCTTGTAGTTGGTCTCGAGGCTCTTAATGACGACCTGGCGCTGGTCCTGGATGTTGTCGACGAGCAGCGCGCTGCGTGAGCCGTTGGCCGTCTCGATGAGAATGGCGACCCCCTGCCGCACCTGGCTCGAAGGCGGCCTGACGCCGAGCTCCGCACCCACATCGATCAGCGGCACCAGCACGTCCCTCACCCGGAGCACGAAGGAATAATCTCCGAGGTGATGGATGCGGGAGGACTCATGCTTCACCGTCTCGACGATGGCGGTGAGCGGGATCACATAGGTCTGCTCGTCGACGGTGACCACGATACCGTCAAGCACGGCAAGCGTCAGCGGCAGGCTGAGCGTGAAGGTGGAACCCAGGCCGGGCGACGAGGCAATCGAGATGCGGCCGCCCAAGGCCTGGATCGAGCGCTTGACCACGTCCATGCCGACGCCGCGCCCGGAAATGTTGGAGACGGATTGCGCGGTCGAGAAGCCGGGCAGGAAGAGCAGGTTATCGATCTCGAGGTCGTTCAGCTGGGCATCGGGCGCGACCAGCCCGTTGGCGATCGCCTTCTGCAGGACGCGCGGCCGGTTGATGCCCGCGCCGTCGTCGCTCACCTCGATGATGACGCGGCCGGAGCGGTGCGCAGCGGCCAGGCGGACCGCTCCCTCAGGCGGCTTTCCCGCAGCAATGCGCTGCTCGGGGCTTTCGAGCCCATGGTCCACCGCGTTGCGGATCATGTGGGTCAGCGGGTCGGCGAGCAATTCGACGACCGTCTTGTCGACCTCGGTTGATTCACCGTCAGTGCGCAGGCGCACGTCCTTGCCGGTGGCATCCGCCACCTCGCGCACGATGCGCGACATGCGCTGGAACAGCGGGCGCACCGGCTGGGCGCGGATCGCCATCACGCTTTCCTGGATCTCGCGGGTGAGCCTTTCCAGTTCCTCGAGGCTCGATGTCACCTCGCGGTCGCGGACATGGCTGGAGAACAGCACGCGCTGGGTGAGCATGGCCTGGTTGATGACGAGTTCACCCACCAGGTTGATGAGGCGGTCGACGCGGTCGAGATCGACCCGGATCGTCGGTTGCACGGCCGTCTTGATGGCGGCCTTCGGGGCGGCCGGATCGGACGCTTCGGTTGCGCCCGCGGCCTGGGCCGATGCGGCCGGCCCCTGGGTAATGCCCGGGGCTTCCTCGCGCACCTTCTTCATGATCGCAACGATGTCGAGATCGCCTGGTTGCTCAACGGCGGGCGCCTGCGGCTTGGCCTCTGCCTCGATGAAGAGATCGCAGTCGCCGTCGACGAAATCGAATACCTCCTTAACAGCCGCCTGCTCGCTCAGCGTTTCGAGGCGAAGGTCCCAGGACAGGTAGCTGTCCTCAGGATCCATCGTGTCGAGGAAGGGCAGGTTCTTGAGGTCGCACTGGCAGGTCAGGCTGCCGATGCGGCCGAGCTCACGGAACAGCGCCACGGGATCATTGGCCTTGGCATACATGTCGCGCAGCGGCCGGAAGCGGATGTGGAAGACATTGACCGGCAGCACCTGAGGACCGTCCTCCGGCACGTCAAACGCCGTGGTGACCGGGCTGAAGTCCATGCCCGCGAGATCGTCGTCGGCGCCTGCATCAGCGTCAGCCCCGCCCATGAGGGCATTGAACTCTTCCTCGATGGCGTCATAGGGCGCGGTATCGCCGATGGACCCGTTGCGGCTTTCCGCAACGAGGTCGGAGAGCGCGTCGGCGGCCCGCAGGAACAGCTTCATGACGTCGGCGTCGGTTGCGAGGCTGCCCGAACGCACGCGGTCGAGCGAGGTCTCGAAGACATGGGCGAAGCTCACCAGCGCATCGAGCTTGAAGGCGCCCGCCCCGCCCTTGATCGAGTGCACGGCACGGAACACGGCATTCACCGTTTCCGAATCCGTGTCGCCCTCCTGCATGCTGAGCAGCCCCTTCTCGAGGGCTGCGAGCTGTTCCTCGCATTCCTGGAAGAAGGTCAGCCTGATTTCGGCCATCGCATCCATGAGGTGCTCTCCCGATCAGGCTGCGACGCGGCGAACGGCGGCGATAAGCTTCGCTGGGTCGAAGGGCTTGACGATCCAGCCCGTGGCACCGGCGCGCCTGGCGCGCGTCTTCTTCTCATCGTCGCTCTCAGTGGTGAGCACGAGGATCGGCACGGCGCGGTATGCCTGGTCCTGGCGCACGGCCTCGATGAAGCCGAAGCCGTCCATGCGCGGCATGTTGATGTCAGTGATGACGACCTGGGGCATCTCCTGGCGCAGGACGTCGAGGCCGTGCAGGCCGTCCTCGGCCTGCACCACGCGGAAGCCCGCGTCCATCAGCGCCATGCGCAGCATGTCGCGCATGGTACGGGAATCATCGACGGTCAGAATGGTCACGGTCATTGGATGGATCCTTCACCCTTGAGGAAGTCCGGCGGTAAGCCGAGGAGGTTTGCTGCTTCGATAAGACTCGGCGAGGCCGAGGCCACATGGAAGTCATGTCCATCAGACTTCCATGTGACCCAGGCGGAGAGGAGCGCCTGGAGTACGATGGTGGAGACGCGGCTCACCTCTCCCGCCTCGATCACGACGGCGGTGTTGCGCGCTTTCTTCAGGTCCCGCAGCAAGTCCTCGATCGCCGTGAGGTCGAGCGATGGCTTGAGCGTCAGGACGGTGATGCCGGATGTATCTGTCATGCTTCTCGGCTGGCCCGGTTGGCGTTGGAGATGAACCCTAGAAAGTCAAGTTTGTGCCAGGCTGGAGATGAGGCAGGGCTGGCCAAGCGAACCGCGCACCGACATACTGACAAGGCAAACGAAAGGTGAAGAATGCTGGAATCGATCACGCTCGCCGCCCGCACGGGCAAGGCAATGAAACTGGCGCGGGGCCAGCAGGTCCGCATCGTCAACACCCATGGCCGGCAGGTGGTCGACACCTGGGCCTTCGCGGCCGGCGACATGTCCGAGTTTATGTCGATGGAGCACGCGCGCGTGCACATGGGCCGCATCAACCCGGTGGCGGGCTCGATGCTGCTCACCAACCGGCGGCGGCCAATCATCACCCTGGTGGATGACACGTCAGGAGGTGTCCACGACACGCTGCTCGCGGCCTGCGATGTTCACCGCTACCGCATGCTGGGCGCTACGGGCTATCACCGCAACTGCACCGACAATTTGCGTGAGGCGCTGGGTGAGCTTGGCCTCACGCCCACGGAGACGCCATCGCCCCTCAACCTGTTCCAGAATTCGGCGATCAAGCCCGATGGCGAATTGGTGATCGAGCCGCCGGTTGCGCGCCCGGGAAGCTACGTCACGCTCAGGCTGGAGATGGACGCCATCGTGGTATTCTCCGCCTGTCCGCAGGACATGGCGCCCACCAACGGCGCCGACATGACGCCGAAGGACGCCGAGCTGCAGATCTTCTAGAGCATGATCCGCAAAAGTGGAAACCACTTTTGCGATAAGATCATGCTCAAGCCATTGAACTTGCGCGAGTTCTTTTCGACCAGGTGATTCCACCTGGTCGGAACGCGCGCTTGCGCGAGATCATGCTCTGACAGGATCAGCGGCGGCCCAGCACCTCCACCAGCCCGGCGCAGAGGATGAGTGCGGTGCCGGTGAATTCCATTGCGCCGAAGGGCTCGCCGGCAAAGGCCCAGGCGGTGAGGGCGCCTGCCAGCACTTCCGTCATCAGCAGGATGCCGACACGGCCGGAATCGATGCGCTGGGCCGCCCACAGGACGAGGAAGTTGGGCGGCACGAAGATAATCAGTGCGAACAGCACAGCCCAGGGCAACACGGCGGCAGGCTCGCCGATGGCCGCAGCGGGTGAGCCGAGCCAGGCGGCGGCGGCCGCGACGGCGAGGGATGCGGCAAGCCCGCCGAGGCAGAAGGTGAAGACGGGGAGAGCGATGGAATCGGAAGGCTTGCGGAAGCTGCGCAGGGTGCCTGCTGCCCACAGCATGCCGCTGAGCAGGGCCAGCACGTCGCCCGCGTTGGACGGGAGCGGCAGGCCGTTTTCGAAGCCGAGGATGAAGACCATGCCGCCAAGACCCAGGCACATGGCGAGCCCGCGGCTCCAGCTGAGCCGCTCCTTCATCAGGAACACCCCGGCCAGCGTGCTCCAGACGGGCGTCAGATAGAACAGCAGGATGGCGTTGATCACATCGGTCAGCACAAGGCTCACGGTGTAGAGCGTGAAGGCAAGGCCGAGGAGCGCGCCGGTGAGAAGCTGGCTTGCAAATCCCCTCCAGACAGACTTGCGCAGCATCAGTGGCAGCGGCGTCACCAAGGCCACCGCGAAGAAGATGACGCTGACCCAGGCCCCGCCCAGCCCATGCGACTCGAGCCAGCGCAGCGGCACCCAGAATCCGCCCCACATGGCGCCGCTTGCGGCGACCGCCAGCGATGCCCACAGGCGCATGTTGGCGGCGCGCGGCGGCCCGGCGCTCATCGCTGACCCCTGCCTGCCCGCGTCAACCAGCCTGGCGGCGGTTCTCGTTCATCTGGGCCTGCAGCGCGTGGAGGTCTTCCGGCGTCAGCCTGAGGCGCGCCAGCGGCATGACCAGCGTATTCTCCCAGTGGATGTGGCGCCGGTAACGCTCGAAGAAGCCGCGCAGCATGTAGCCCAGCATCTCCGGGTTCGGCGGCCGGGCGCCCTGTGCAAGGGATTCCAGCGCCTCGGCGATCTCGGAGGCGAAGTCGTTGTCGGAGGAATGTTCCGCCGCAAGCCGTTCGAGGATACTGTCCAGCCCGTCCTCGGGCTGTGCGCGCTGCCTCAGCAGGGGGAACAGCGCCACCTCCTCGTCGTGGTGGTGGAGCGGCAGGTCGAAGGCGAGGCAGGAGGCAACCTGGGCGCAGAGCCTGCGGTCCACCTCGTCGGGCAGGCCATCGGCGATGCGCTCCATGGCATCGCACATCTGCACCTGCACGGCATGGGCGCTGGCGATCATGTCGAGGGCGTCCCTGGCCAAGGAACCGATACTTGCACTGGCAGACAACTTGGACATGACCGGGAACGAACTTCCTGACAACACCGGCCACTTTCAGCGCCCCGCAGCCGCGGGGCCTTGATCCAGATCAATGAGTGCAGCCGCGCGGATGGCAGATTCAACCTCCGCGCGCATGGGGAGCGGCGCGATGGCGCCATAGCCCAGGGTCGAAAGCGCCGCCGCGGCATTGGCGAAGCGCACGGCCTCGCCCAAGGGCCGGCCCCGTGCGCACTCGCTGAGCAGTGCCCCGGTGAAGGCATCGCCCGCGCCCGTGGCATCGACGGCTGCAACACGCATGCCTGGCACATGCAGGGATCCTTCGGGGGTGGCCATGAACACTCCCTCCCGGCCCAGCGTCACCACCACCGCGCGAGCACCCAGCGCCAGGAAGTGCCGGGCAATGTCCCGGGGGTCCGAAAGCCCGAGGAGTGCTGCACAATCCTCCTGCGAGGTCTTGAGGATATCGGCATGCCGGGCTGCCTCCTCGATGGCGGGCAGCGCCTGCGCCGCCATCCACAGCCGCGGCCTGAAATTGGTGTCGAAGGAGATGCCAACCCCCGCCCCTCTGGCCATGGCGATGGCGGCGGCGACGGTCTCTGCCGCCGTGGCGCTGATTGCCTGGCTGATGCCGGAGACATGCAGGAAACGGGCACCCTGGATCAGCTCCGGCTTGAGGTCCACGGGCGACATCAGGCTGGCGGCAGAGCCCTTCCGGCGATAGGTGAAGACATGCCCTTCAGGGCCGTGCGTGACGAAATAGAGACCCGTCGGGGCATCCGCGTCGCGAACCACGCCCGAGGCATCGATCCCCTCGCGGGCCATCAGGCCGCGAATCTCGTCCGCAAAGATATCGGCGCCGAGCCGCGTCAGATAGGCGGCGTGGCTGCCCAGCCGTGCGGCGGCGATTGCCACGTTCAGCGTGTCGCCGCCGAAGCCCGCGAGATAGCGCCCGTCGGGCTGGCGGTTCAACTCGTAGAGCGGTTCGCCAAGCGAAACGACGTCGAAGCCCGGTGTGGGCGTCACGCGGCGCTCTGCAGTGCGCCGGGACCCGGGATCGCGCCGGGCGGGCACTTGCCGGCGATGATCATGCCCAGCACCTCGTCATGGTCGACGTCGGTGGTGCGCGCAGCACCCACCACGCGGCCGTTCTTCATCACCGTCACGCGGTCGGCCAGGTCGAACACGTCATGGATGTCATGGCTGATGAGGAAGATGCCGATGCCTTCGGCCTTGAGCTGCTTGATGAGCTCGCCCACCTGTGCCGTCTCCTGCGGCCCGAGTGCCGCCGTCGGCTCGTCCATGATGAGGATGCGCGCGTTGAAGTGGATGGCCCGCGCAATGGCCACCGACTGGCGCTGGCCGCCCGACAGCGCCATCACCGGCTCCTTGAAGCGGCGGAAATTGGGGTTGAGGCGGCCCATCACCTTGCGGCATTCGGCTTCCATGGCGGCATCGTCGAGGGTGCCCCAGCGCGTCCGCAGCTCACGGCCGAGATAGAGGTTCGCGGCGGCGTCGACATTGTCGGCCAGCGCCAGCGTCTGGTAGATCGTTTCGATGCCCAGCGCCTTGGCGTCGCGCGGGTTGTTGATCTCCACCTTGCTGCCGTTGATGAAAATGTCGCCGTGGTCGCGCTTGTAGGCGCCCGACAGGATCTTGATCAGCGTCGACTTGCCCGCGCCATTGTGGCCGAGAAGGCCTACGACTTCACCGGGGTAGAGGTCGACCGAAGCATGGTCCACCGCCTTGATGCCGCCAAAGGCGATCGAGATGTCCTTCATCTCGATCAGCGCGGGGCCAGTGCGCTCCACGATCGTCGGGTGCTTGTGCGTTGTCATCTCTGCCTCCCCTTACTTGACGCGCCGCCGGTAGACCTGGTCAACGAAGACCGCGAAGACAAGAACCGATCCCACGATGATATTCTGCCAGGATGATGGCAGGTTCAGCAACTGCATACCCGACGAGATGGACTGCATCATCAGCGCGCCAAGCATGGCGCCATAGATGGTGCCGAGGCCGCCGGCGAGCGAGGTGCCGCCGATGACGGCGGCGGCGATGACATAGAGCTCGTTGAGATCGCCCAGCGACACCGTGGCGGCATCGAGGCGCGCCGATGAGACAATGGCCGAAATCGCCGCCAGCAGGCCCATCAGCGCAAAGACCTTGACGGTCATCATCCGGGTGTTGATGCCGGCGAGTTCGGCTGCCTCAGGATTGCCGCCGATGGCGAAGACATAGCGCCCGAACTGCGTGCGGCTGGCAATGAAGGTCATGACCAGCCCCACGGCCAGGGCGATCAGCACGGGCACCGCGTAGCCGGTGTAGAAGATCAGCCCCTCAGCGCAGCGCACCACCTTTTCGCCGGCCATGCAGATGGCCTGTCCGCTCTTGTCCTCGACGCCCGCCGGGATCGGGATCTGGTTGAGGAGGGCATATTGCTCGATGAGCTTGGGAGGCCAGGGATAGGAATTGACGATCAGCGTGATCCCGAGGATCGCCGCCGCCGCAAGCAAGACCAGCAGGATTTCCGCCCACAGCGGGCGCAGCGCGAAGTTGAAGCGCTTGCGCTGCGTTCTGCCATTGGTGATCGACCAGGCCACGGCCGCGCAGGCGATGGCGGCGAGACTCCAGCTCCATGTCGGGCCCAGCCAGGAATCGGGAACGCCGCCGCCGACGATCTTGAACGTCTTGTCGAGGGGGGCGATGGTAACGCCATCGGAAATGTAGAAGCCGATGCCACGGCCATAGGCGATGAGGCCGCCCAGCGTGACGATGAAGGACGGAATTGCAAGATAGGCCGTGAGGTAGCCGTTGAAGGCGCCGATCAAGATGCCGACGCCCAGCGCCACGATTGTTGCGATGATCCAGATCGACCAGTGGCCCACGCCCAGCGCCGGGCCCAGATACTGCACCTGCAACACGGCCGAGATGGTGGCAACGAGGGTCAGAATTCCGCCCACGGAGAGATCGATGTGGCGCATGACGATGACCAGAACCATGCCCGTCGCCATGATGGCGATCGAGGCGGTCTGGACCAGCAGCGTCCACAGGTTGCGCGGCATCAGGAAGGAGCCGCCGAGCAGGCCCTCGTTGAAGGGGCGCTCCTGCATCCACAGCTGAAGGGCGGTCAGGATCTCGAATATGAACCACACGCCAAGGATGGCGGCGATCATGCCGACAACGCGGGCATCGATCTCCGTGGCCCGGAAGAAACGGGTGATTGGACCTTCCCTCGCCATCGCGGGCGAAGAGCTCGTATCGGTCGTCACGCTCATATTCGGATGCCTCCCCTCTTCAACCGCGCCAGGAATCGACGTCCTGTTGTTGGTTTTTGAAAGGCCGCGCCACCCGGGAAGGTGACGCGGCCATGCGGTGTCAGATCAGATCGCCCGGCAACGGATCAGTTGCAGGCAGCGACCGCGCCAGCAGCGACGCCGGCGCAGACTTCTTCCTTGCTCACCCAGCCGGCGTTGATCACGTCAGCGAGGTTGTCCTTCGTGATCGGGTTCGGCGGGAT
>NZ_JBIICB010000138.1:0-10787 GCF_044239095.1 Aestuariivirga sp.
AGTCCTCGATCATGACCGCGCCGGCGGATACTGGGGTTCAGTCTACGTCTTCACCGCCATCAAGGGATTGCAGGTGATCATCGACGGCCCGGTGGGTTGCGAGAACCTGCCCGTCACCTCGGTGCTGCACTACACTGACGCGCTCCCCCCGCATGAATTGCCCATCGTCGTCACCGGACTCTCGGAAGAAGAACTCGGCCAGCACGGCACCGAGGGTGCGATGCGCCGCGCCCACAAGGTGCTCGATCCGTCGATGCCGAGTGTGGTCGTCACCGGCTCCATCGCCGAGATGATCGGCGGCGGTGTGACGCCGCAAGGAACAGGAATCCAGCGCTTCCTGCCGCGCACCATCGATGAGGACCAGTGGCAATCCGCTGACCGCGCCATGTATTGGCTGTGGACGGAATTCGGCATCAAGAAGAAGCAGGTGCCAACCCTCAAGCCCCGCAAGGAAGGCGAGAAGCCCCGCGTCAACATCATCGGACCCATTTACGGCACCTTCAACACATGGTCAGACCTCGCAGAGATCCGCCGCCTCGTTGAAGGCATTGGCGCTGAGATCAACATGTGCTTCCCGCTCGGCAGCCACCTGGCTGATGTGCCGAAGCTGGCCAATGCCGAAGCGAACATCTGCATGTATCGCGAATATGGCCGCAAGCTTTGCGAGAATCTCGACCGCCCCTACCTTCAGGCGCCGATCGGGCTGCATTCGACCACCAAGTTCCTGCGCGCCCTTGGCGAAATCCTGGGGCTGGATCCTGAGCCCTTCATCGCCAAGGAAAAGCACACCACCATCAAGCCGCTGTGGGACCTGTGGCGCTCGGTCACGCAGGATTTCTTCGGCACCGCCAGCTTCGGTGTCGTGGCGAATGAAACCTATGCCCGCGGCCTCCAGCACTTCCTCGAGGAAGAGATGGGCCTTCCCTGCAACTTCGCAGTCTCTCGCAAGTCCGGCGAGAAGACGGACAATGAGACGATCCGCAAGCTGGTGAAGGAGAAGACGCCGCTCATCCTCTTCGGCAGCTACAATGAGCGCATGTATCTGGCGGAAGCGGGCGGACGGGCCATGTATATCCCCGCCTCCTTCCCCGGCGCCATCATCCGCCGCCACACCGGCACGCCCTTCATGGGCTATGCGGGTGCGACCTACCTCATCCAGGAAGTGTGCAACGCGCTGTTCGATGCGCTGTTCAACATCCTGCCGCTCGGCACCGACATGGACAAGGTCGAGGCAACGCCCGCAAAGCGCGAGCATGAACTCGTGTGGGATGCCGCCGCCAAGGCCGCACTCGACGAACTCGTCGAGCGCCAGCCGGTGCTGGTGCGCATCTCCGCCGCCAAGCGGCTGCGTGACGGGGCCGAGGCCCACGCCCGCAAGGCGCAGTCGGCGACCGTTGCCGAAGAAGACGTACTCTCCGCCATCAAGGAGCTCGTGTGATGCGCGTGGCTCTCAACAACAATCAGTCTGCAGACATCAGGAGGAAACCAGCATGTCGATGATCAACGCCTCGCACCGCGAGGAAAGCAAGATCGAGTTCAGCCTGCTCATGTGGCTGGCCTTCGCGGTCTTCTTCGTGGCGATTGCATTCACGCGGCTCATCCCGCGTTCGTTGCGGCCGCGCATTGGCGGCCATGACGAGGGCAAGTCCATTTTCGCAGCGGCCAAGGCCGCCACGCACAATTCGATTCCCTTCGCCTTCATGTGAGGCGGAGACACGGAATTCGCCGGGCCTTGTGCCTGGCGGATGCTGCCAAGGGCTCCCCCGAGCCTGAAGCACCCGGGCCGCGCGGGATTTCAGCGGTGACAGGGCCTCTCACGGGGCCTTCAGACGGAGGTCAGTCAAATGGCCGACAATAAGGGGTCCGGAATTTCGGGCCTTACTGAAGCCGAAGCCAAGGAATTCCATGGCATGTTTATCACGAGCTTCATTGCCTTCACGGTTGTGGCGATCGTCGCCCACTTCCTTGCCTGGCAGTGGCGCCCGTGGATCCCTGGACCCAATGGCTATGAGAGCAGCGACATCACGCCGGTGCTTCACCAGCTGACGTCGATGTTCACGTAAAGGAGGATTGGATATGTGGCGCATTTGGCTGTTGTTCGATCCCCGCAGGACGCTCGTCGCAATGGCGACCTTCCTGTTCGTTCTCGCACTCATCATCCACTTCATCCTTCTGTCCACCGACCGGTTCAACTGGCTGGAAGGCGGCGTGAAGAAGGCTGCAAGCCTGGATGTCACGTTGAGCGAGATGATCGGCTGAGGCCGTTCATCCCGCAACACCCTTGTGGACGGAACAGGCGTTCTACCGCGGGTTCCGTCCACGAACCGCACCGATTGAAGCATGCCGGCCCTGGGCCGGAACGGAGCAACTGCAATGGCAATGCTGAGTTTTGAGAAGAAGTACCGGGTACGTGGCGGCACGCTGATCGGCGGTGACCTGTTCGACTTCTGGGTCGGGCCCTTCTATGTGGGCTTCTTCGGTGTGCTGACCGCCTTCTTCTCGGTGCTGGGCACCGCACTCATCGTCTATTCGGCGGCCATCGGGCCGACCTGGAACCTCTGGCAAATCAACATTGCTCCCCCCGACCTCTCTTACGGGCTGGCGCTTGCGCCGATGAGGGAGGGTGGCCTCTGGCAGGTCATCACCGTCTGCGCCACCGGCGCCTTTGTGAGCTGGGCGCTGCGCGAGGTGGAGATCTGCCGCAAGCTCGGCATCGGCCTGCATGTGCCGGTCGCCTTCTCCTTCGCGATCCTGGCCTTTGTGACGCTCGAGATCATCCGCCCCGTGCTGCTGGGCGCCTGGGGGCACGCCTTCCCCTATGGCATCATCAGCCACCTCGATTGGGTGTCGAACGTCGGCTACCAGTTTCTGCACTTTCATTACAATCCGGCGCATATGATCGCCATCACGCTGTTCTTCACCTGCACGCTGGCGCTCGCCATGCATGGTGGCCTGGTTCTGTCGGCCACCAACCCGCCCAAGGGCGAAACGGTGAAGACGGCCGAGCACGAGAACAGCTTCTTCCGCGATCATATCGGCTACTCCATCGGCACGCTCGGCATCCACCGGCTGGGTCTGTTCCTTGCATTGGGTGCTGTGTTCTTCAGCGCCGTCTGCATCGTCATCTCCGGGCCCTTCTGGACCCGCGGCTGGCCTGAATGGTGGAACTGGTGGCTCGATCTGCCGATCTGGTCGTGACGGGGGAGAACAAAATCATGATGATCGAATATCAAAATATCTTCACCCGCGTTCAGGTCCACGGACCGGCCGACCTAGGTGTTCCCATGAAGCCCGGCAACTGGCCGCGCGAAAAGGGCACGACCACCAACTGGCTCCTAGGCATCATCGGTGACGCGCAGATCGGTCCGATCTATCTCGGCACCCTCGGCATCGCCTCGCTGCTGTGCGGCTTCATCGCCATCGAGATCATCGGCCTCAACATGCTGGCCTCGGTGAACTGGAACCCCATCGAGTTCGTGCGCCAGCTGTTCTGGCTCGGCCTCGAGCCGCCGCCGGCCAAATACGGCCTGGCGCTGGCGCCCCTGAACGATGGCGGCTGGTGGCAGATGGCGGGCTTCTTCCTCACCGCCTCGATCCTGCTCTGGTGGCTGCGCACCTACAGGCGGGCCCGCGCGCTCGGCATGGGCACGCACATCGCCTGGGCCTTCGCCGCTGCGATCTGGCTTTACCTGGTGCTGGGCTTCATCCGCCCGCTGCTGCTCGGCAACTTCTCGGAAGCCGTGCCCTTCGGCATCTTCCCGCACCTTGATTGGACGGCTGCCTTCTCGATCCGCTACGGCAACCTCTTCTACAACCCCTTCCACATGCTCTCGATCGCCTTCCTCTATGGCTCGGCCCTGCTGTTCGCCATGCATGGCGCAACGATCCTTGCGGTGTCACGGCTTGGCGGCGAGCGCGAGATCGAACAGATCATCGACCGCGGCACGGCATCTGAGCGTGCGGCCCTGTTCTGGCGCTGGACCATGGGCTTCAACGCCACGATGGAGTCGATCCATCGCTGGGCGTGGTGGTTCGCGGTGCTCTGCCCGCTGGTGGGCGGCATCGGCATCCTTCTCACCGGCACGGTCGTCGACAACTGGTACCTCTGGGCCGTCAAGCACGGTGTGGCCCCCATGTACCCGATGGACCTGACGGCCCCGGTTCTCGACCCCGCCGCGGCGGCCCAATAGGAGTGACGGAAACATGAAACTTTCAGCTTCCGCCCTCACGGCATCGCTGCTCGGCACGGTCGTCACCATCCTGCTCGTCATCCCGATGATGCTGCAGTGGGAGCGCCCGCCGATGGATACCGAGCAGCTCGGCTTCCGCGGCCTCGGCATGGAGCAGGTGACGAACCCGCGCATCGCCAGAACGCTTGAAGCCCTGAACAAGGCGCCCGTGCCCGACGATCCGGTCGACAATGACGGCGTGCTCGTCAAGGACGACAAGGAAAACTATCAGAACGTCCAGGTGCTGGGCGATCTCGATACGGCGCAGTTCAACCGGCTGATGAACTCCATCACCACCTGGATTGCCCCGCAGGAAGGCGACAACGCCGGCTGCGCCTATTGCCACAATGTGGAGAACATGGCGTCTGACGAGATCTACACCAAGGTCATCGCGCGCCGCATGATCCAGATGACGCGCACCATCAACACCAAGTTCGCCAGCCACGTGCAGCAGACCGGTGTCACCTGCTACACCTGCCACCGCGGCAATGCGGTGCCGGCCAATGTCTGGTCGATCAACCCCGGCCCCAAGCAGGCCGGCGGCATGGCGGCCAGCCGCAACGGCCAGAACCTCGGCGGCTTCTCGGTGCCCGCTTACAGTTCGCTGCCCTATGACCCCTTCACGACGCTGCTCGCACCCAATGCGAACATCCGTGTCGTCGCCTCGACCGCCCTTCCCGGCGGCACGGGCGGCACCATCCAGGACACGGAGAAGACCTATGCCCTGATGATGCACATGTCGGATGGCTTAGGGGTCAACTGCACCTTCTGCCACAACTCCCGCCAGTTCTCGAGCTGGGAGGAAAGCCGCCCGCAGCGCGTCACCGCCTGGCACGGCATCAAGATGGTGAGCGAGGTGAACCACACCTACATGGATCCGCTGGCCCCTGTGTTCCCGGACAACCGCAAGGGTCCGCAGGGCGACGTGCTGAAGGTCAACTGCGCCACCTGCCACAACGGCATCAACAAGCCGCTCTATGGCTTCAGCATGGCCAAGGAATACCCAGAACTTTCGGTGCCCAATCCATGAGGCACCGCATACCGAGTCTTGTTGTTGATAAAACGACGGGAAACCTCCGTGCGGGTCCAGCACGAAACCTAGTCTAAGTCTGGAGGATAATCCGATGTCAGACGATCCGAACAGGGTGTGGCCCACTGGCCTCACCATCAGGGAGTCAGAAGAACTGCACAAGCACGTCATTGACGGTGCGCGTGTGTTCTTCGTGATCTCCGTCATCGCCCACCTGCTGGCGTATACCCTTACGCCCTGGATGAATTAGAGGAGACCTGACATGAACCAAGGAAGAATTTGGTGCGTGGTGAACCCCACCGTGGGTCTGCCGCTTTTCATTGGCGGCGTGCTCACAACCTCGTTCATCGTCCACGCCTCGGTGATGAGCCACACCACCTGGATGTCGAAGTTCTTCGAGGGCGCCACCGTTGCCTCGGCCTCGGCCGAGACGACTGTCGCTCCGGTCGCATCCAATGTGGTGAAGACCGACCAGGGCTACGTCATCACGGTGACGGTCGCCCCGGACCAGGCTGGCCAGGCAGTTCAGGTATCCTCCCTCGAGGTACCGGCAGCTGCGCCCGATCAGCAATAATCCTCCGTCGTGCCGGCAAGGAGGGCGCGGTCAAGTGCTGCGCCCCGCCCTGCCTGCGGGACGGCGTCAACGTGGCGATAGGTGCGCGGGCTTGCGGCAAGCAGTCCCCATGGCGGCTTTACGCACCGCACACCTTTCGTTGACTGGTTTTGCGCTGGATGAACATCTCGAATAGCGGCACGCGATGAACCGCCTTAGCGAAAACCTCATGAAGGCATGGATCGGGCTTGGCGCCAGATACCTGCCCTTCGCCGATGCCGCGACCGCGGATGTGCCGCTGTCGCGCCTGTTGAGGCTGTCACTCTTCCAGGTCAGCGCGGGCATGACGTTGGTGCTGCTCGTTGGCACGCTGAACCGCGTCATGATCGTGGAGCTCGGCGTTCCCGCCTCCCTTGTCGCGGTGATGCTGGCATTGCCGCTCATCTTCGCGCCGCTCCGCGCGCTCATCGGCTTCAAGTCTGACATTCACCGCTCCGAGCTTGGCTGGAAGCGGGTTCCCTTCATTTACCGCGGCAGCATGGTGCAGTTCGGCGGCCTCGCCATCATGCCCTTCGCCCTTCTCGTGCTGGCGCATCAGGGTGAGTCGGCATCGCTTCCCGCCTGGGTTGGCCAGGCCGCGGCGGGCCTCTCCTTCCTGCTCGTGGGGGCTGGCCTCCACATCACCCAGACCGTGGGTCTGGCACTCGCCACGGACCTCACACCGCCGGAGCGCCAGCCACAGGTGGTGGGCCTCATGTATGTGGCCCTGCTCGTGGGCTCGATCGTCAGCGCGCTGCTCTTTGGCGCCCTGCTGGAGGACTTCACGCCCGGCCGCCTCATCCAGGTCATCCAGGGCTCGGCCGTCGCCATCCTGGTGCTCAACGGCATCGCCGTCTGGAAGCAGGAGGCGCGCGGTGGCGCGCGGCTTCATCAGCCCGGCCAGCGCGATCCCACCTTCCAGGAGAGCTGGTCCTACTTCATTTCGGGTGACAAGGCAGTCCGGCGCCTCCTTGCGGTGGGCCTCGGCACGCTGGCCTTCAGCATGCAGGACGTGATGCTGGAGCCCTATGGCGGCCAGGTGCTGGGCATGGCCGTATCGCGCACGACGCTGCTCACCGCGGCCATGGCGGGCGGCGGGCTCGTCGGCTTTTCGCTCGCCTCCTATGTGCTGGGCCGCGGCTTCGATGCCTTCCGCATGGCAGCAATCGGCGCCTGGGTCGGCGTTCCGGCCTTCATCATGATCATCGTCTCGGGTGTCATCGGCCAGCCCGCGCTTTTCGTTCTGGGCACGGTGCTTGTGGGCTTTGGCGCAGGCCTGTTCGGCCACGGCACCCTGACCGCCACCATGAACCAGGCACCCGCCAGCCAGCGCGGTCTGGCGCTCGGCGCCTGGGGCGCGGTGCAGGCCACCGCCGCCGGGGCAGGCGTCGCCCTGGGCGGCGTGATGCGCGATATGGTGGCGGCCTTCACCCCCTCCGGCATCTTCATTCCTTATGCCAGCGTCTATGCGCTGGAGGTGATCTTGCTTATGGCGGCCATCGTAACAATGGTCGGCATTTTTCGGAGCACCACCAGCCTTGGGCCAGGCACGACAGCCCGCACCAGATGAACCCGCATTGAAACCGCAAGGGACGCCAGTCCATAGGGAGTTGCCATGAGCCACGAAATCAGCCGGATGTACGCCACCGCCGAAGCCGCGCGCGCCGCCGCCGCCGAGTTGGCGGAAGAAGGTTTTGACGATGTCCACGTCGTCAACCCGCCCTCGAACCCGGATGCGCCGGTCTCCGCCATTGCCGCGCAGATCGCGTTGGGCCGGGTGCTGCTGTCCGACGCGAAGGTCTACGCTGAGGGCGTATCCAAGGGCGGCTCACTGGTCACGGTGCATGCCCCCTTCGGTTCCGGCATGCTGGCCACCAGCGTGCTTGACTCGCATGAGCCCATCGCCTCCGGCATGCCGGAGCCCGCGCCGGCCCGCATGTGGGACGAGGCAGCCCCGCTCTCCAGCGCCCTGCAGATCGACCTTCTCTGGCGCGATGCCACCCCTGCCTCGCGGGTCATGGGCATCCAGCCGCTGACCGGCTCCGACTGCAGCGCCTCCGGTGTCATCGGCATGCCCCTGCTCAGCAACAATCCCGCGCCGCTCTCCTCCCTCGTCGGCATGTCCACGCTGAGCCGCGGCGGAACCCCGCTCTCCTCCCTCATCGGCATGCCCCTGCTCACCCGCAGCAAGGGCGCGATGTGGTAAGCGCCTGACGGCGAGACATGGGCGGTGATCTCGGCTGACCGCCCGCCAGACCGTCCCTGTGGTCCCTCACCTCCCCCAACTTCGTTGGGTCCCCTTCCTCTCCCGCAATGCGGGAGAGGACACCCCATGTCTTCTCCCGCTCCTTCAGCGGGAGAAGAAGGGACCCGTTGCGGCACGCAACGGGGAGATGAGGGGAGGCAAACGCCGTCCCGAACCACGCACAACCACCTCAACCAAGCAGTTCAGCGCCGGCAAGCGCCGCAAGGTCGCGTGACCCGGTGGCAAGGCAGGCGATTCTCAGCGCCTCGACGAAAGCTTCGACATGGGCGATCACCGCCTCGGTTCCCGCCATCGCAGGGCCCAGCAGCGAGGCCGCCTGCCCCACCAGCGTGGCGCCCAGCCTGATGGCCTTGGCCGCGTCCAGCCCATGGCGGATGCCGCCCGAGGCGATGAGCGGCAGTCCGGGGCAGGCCTGGCGCACATCGGCCAGGCAGCGCGCGGTTGGTATTCCCCAGTCGCGGAAGATCTCGCCCAGCGCGTGGCCTTGGCCGCCGCCCGCGCGGTTTCCCTCCACGGCCGCCCAGCTGGTGCCGCCCGCACCTGCCACGTCGATTGCCGCCACGCCGCAGCTGGCCAGCCGGCGGGCCACGGCGCCTGAAATGCCGCTTCCCACCTCCTTGGCGATAATGGGCACATCAAGCGCCCGCGCCAGCTGCGCGATCGCGGCCTCGACACCGGCCCAGTTGCGGTCGCCACCCTCCTGGAGTGCCTCCTGCAGCGGGTTGAGGTGCAGGATCAGCGCATCCGCCCCGAGTTGCCCCACGGCCCGCCGGGCTTCCTCAAGCCCCATGCCGGCCACCAGCTGCACCGCGCCGAGGTTGCCGTAGATCGGAATATCGGGCGCGATGCGGCGAAGTTCCGGCCCCAGGCCGTGCCGGTCGCTGGTGGTGAGCGAGATCCGCTGCGAGCCGACCCCCATGGCGAAGCCCATGGCTTGCGCTGCTTCCGCTATGGCGCGGTTGACGCGCTCGGCCACATCCGGCCCCCCCGTCATCGAGGAGGCGAGGAACGGCAGCCGCAGCTTGGCGCCAAGAAACGCCGCCGAGAGGTCGATGGCATCGAAATCCACCTCCGGCAGGGCATTGTGCATGAAATGGATGGAGTCAAATCCGGCGGGCGCGGTGTGCCGCGCCGCGCCCGACATGACGATGTCGATATGGTCACGCTTGCGGCGGCCGATCTCGCTCATGCGATATGATCCGGAGAGGCCGCCATGCGGTCACGATCAGGGATGGGCCTTGAGATAGGCGATGACGTTCGCCACATCCTCGGGCTTCTTCAGGCCGGCGAAGGCCATCTTGGTCTTGGGCACGAAGCCCTTGGGGTCCGGCAGATAGGCGGTGAGCGTCGCCTCATCCCAGACGACGCCTTCAGCGCCCTTGGCGATCATCGCTTCGGAATACTTGTAGCCTTCGACCGAGGCGGCCTTGCGGCCGATCAAGCCCTTGAGCGTCGGGCCGACCTTGTTCACGCCCTTTTCGACTTCGTGGCAGGCCTTGCACTTGGCAAACACCTTCTCGCCGGCGGCGGCGTCGCCTTCGGCATGGGCGGGCACGGCAAAGAGGACGGCCGAGGCGAGCGCTGCGAGGATCAGTTTCTTGGACATTCGAATTTCCCTCCCGGAAATGGAGATAAGCTAGTGTTCGTCCGACGGCACGCCACCGGCCTGCCTGGCGGAGCGTAGTCTTAGGGCGATGTCGGCAATATGTGCAAGCAGCGCCGCAGCAAGGCAGATCGCCACAAACAGCCATCCCGCATCCTGCAGAATCGCCCGCAGCGCCAGAACCAGTGAGCCGCCCGCCAGGCTGGATGCCACGAAGGACACCAGCGCCAGCACCTGCCCGCGGCGCCAGAGATAAGCACCGAAAAGCAGCGTTTCAGCCACCAGAACCACGAGAATCACGTCTGCGATGCGGCCGCTGCGGATGAACTCATCCATCGCATGTCACGCGAAGGGCTTGTTCATCTGCACGATGCGGTAATTGAGGAACATGGCGGTGGACACCCATGCGAGATAGGGCAGCATCAGCAGCCCTGCGATGGTGGAATAGCTGCCCAGCACCAGGATCAGGGACAGGATCGACAACCAGAGCATCGCCACCTCGACCAGCGCCCAGTCCGGCCGCCTCAACTTGAAGAAGATACCGCTCCACGCAATGTTCAGGATGCTGTTGATGATCAGCACGGCAAGGACAGCGGATCTGCCGCCCGCGCCCTCGGCCGCCTCCCAGGCCAGCGCAGCCGAAATCGCGGAGAGAACCAGGATCACCGTCCACACCGGGCCGAAGGCCCAGTCCGGCGGCTTCCAGGAGGGCTTCTTCAGCTGCGCATACCAGGGGCCGGTCTCTGTCAGCACGCCGCCCGCCACCGCCACGATCACGGCAACGAGGGCCGAGCCGCCGAGTGCCCAGAGAAAGCCGTCCGTCATGTCGGCCGGGCGATGCCGAGAAGATGCGCCATGTCCTTGAGGAAGATTTTCACATGCGCCAGCGGGCTTTGGCGCACCAGCTTCTTCTCCGTGTAGGACTCCCAGGTCAGGCGCTGCACGTCCTTGTCCTCGCACATCTTCACGAAGCTCTCGCGCCGCTTGTCGCTCGAGTACCAGAAATACTGCATGATCCCCAGAACCCAGAACACCGTTCCGTGCTCCTTCATGAAGCGCTTGCGCGC
>NZ_JBIICB010000399.1:0-2679 GCF_044239095.1 Aestuariivirga sp.
GCGCCGGGCGGTGAAGCTCGAACAGGTCCTTGTCGCCGCCCACCAGCACGGTGATCTCGCCGCGTGCGGCGAGGTGCACGCCGCCGGTGACGGGGGCTTCCAGAACCTTGATGCCCTTGGCCTCCGCCATGCCAGCGAGGCGGATCATCTCGTCACGGCCGTTGGTGGAGTTTTCGATCCAAGTCGAGCCGGGCTTCAGCGTGGTGAGGATCTGCGCCAGCACCTTTTCCGACACGGTAGGAGATGGCAGGCAGGTGAAGACGGCATCGACATTGGCGGCGAGTTCCGCGGGCGTCGCTGCCCATGTTGCACCGTCCTTGACATGGCGTTCGCCCAGTGAGCGGTCGAGGTCGAACACCGTGACCTTGTAGCCCTTCTTGACGAGCGAATGCGCGAGGTGGCCGCCGAGGTTGCCGAGGCCGATGTAACCGTAATGCATGATCTATTCTTCCTTGCGCAGGGGGCGGTTGGTCATTTCGAGGTGGAGGTTGGTGCCGGTGTAGGGGTGGGCTTCCGCCACCTCTTCGTTGAGCTCGATGCCGAGGCCGGGCTCGGTGGGCGGGATCACATAGCCGTCCTGCCAGAGGATGGGCTTCTTGAGGAGGTCGGCGTGGAAGCCGCCCCATTCCTCGATCGATTCGAGGATGAGGAAGTTGGGAAGCGAGGCGGCGTAGTGGATGTTGGCCGCACCCTCGACAGGGCCTGCGTAGAGATGGGGTGCGATCTGGGCATAGAAGGTCTCCGCCATGCCGGCGATCTTCTTGGCTTCCATCAGGCCGCCCACGCGGCCCAGCGCCATCTGCAGGATGGAGGCCGCACGGTTCTCGAGCACGCGGCCGAATTCATACTTGGTGGTGAGGCGCTCGCCGGTGGCAATCGGGATCGATGTACCGCGGGCAACGAGTGCCATTTCTTCCGGCTTGTCCGGCGGCGTCGGCTCCTCGAACCAGAGCGGGTCATAGGGCTCGATCTTCTTTGCAAAGCGAATGGCGCCGGACGCCGTGAACTGGCCGTGGGTGCCGAACAGCAGGTCCGCCTTGGTGCCGACCGCCTCACGGATGAGCTTGCAGAACTTGACGCAGAGCTCCATCGATTCGAGCGAGGGCTGGCGCGGGTCGAAGGCGGAATAGGGGGCGGCGGGATCGAACTTGATGCCGGTGAAGCCGCGCTGCGCATAATGGGCGGCGCGCTCGGCGGATTGTTCGGCGTTCCAGAAGATGGTCGAGTCCTGGCCCTTGGCGGGATCGGGATAGATGTAGGTGTAGGAGCGGAGCTTCTCGTGCACGCGGCCGCCGAGGAGTTCATAGACCGGCTTGTTGAGGGCCTTGCCCTTGATGTCCCACAGCGCGATCTCGAGGCCGGAGAGCACGCCCATGAGCGAGATGTCAGGCCGCATGGAGAAGCCCGAGCCATAGACCTTGCGCCACATGCTTTCGAGGTGGAACGGATCCATGCCTTCGATGTAGCGGTAGAAGGTGTCCTCGATCATCGCCGTCATGGCCTTGGGGCCGAATGTGTCGCAATAGCATTCGCCGATGCCGGTGATGCCGTTGTCTGTCGTCAGCTTGACGAAGATGAAATAGCGCCCGCCCCAGGAGGGCGGCGGATTGCCGACGATGAAGACTTTGAGGTCTTTGACTTTCATGGAAACTGCCCTCCCGGAATGACCCGCTTCTAGCAGCTAAGGCGGCGTGGGGGCGATGAAAATTTCTAACCGGTCGTGAGCCGGAAACACTTGTTTCCATTGCCCGAACTGGCGCAAAAGGCGGACGATCCTCACCAGCGGCAGGGCAATCGTGACAGACACGTTCGACTATATCATCGTGGGCGCCGGATCTGCGGGCTGCGTGCTGGCCGACAGGCTGACGGCCAATGGCCGCCATCGCGTGCTGCTTCTCGAGGCGGGCGGCAGCGACCGCCGTTTCTTCGTGCAGATGCCGCTGGGCTACGGCAAGACCTTCTATGACAAGTCGGTCAACTGGATGTACCAGGCCGAGCCCGACCCCGGTCTCAACGGCCAGCGCGACTACTACCCGCGCGGCAAGCTGCTGGGCGGCTCATCCTCGGTCAACGCCATGGTCTATATCCGCGGCCACCAGGCCGACTACGAGGACTGGAAGGCAGCGGGCAACGTGGGCTGGGGCTGGGACGAGGTGCTGGCCGCCTACAAGGCGATGGAGGGCTATGCCGAGGGCGACCCAGCCTATCGCGGGCTTGGCGGGCCGCTGACGATCACCGATCTTGGGGAACAGGCGCATCCGCTGTGCAAGCCCTATCTGGAGGCAACCGAGAAGGCAGGATTGAAGCATACGCCCGACTTCAATGGTGCGGAGCAGGAAGGGGTGGGCCTCTACCAGTTCACCATCAAGGGCGGCATCCGCAATTCGGCGGCGCGCGCTTTCCTCAGGCCCGCGATGAAGCGGAAGAACCTGAAGGTCGAGACCAATGCGCAGGCGACCAACATCATCTTCGAGGGTAACCGCGCGGTGGGCGTGGCCTATGTGCAGAACGGCCAGTCGCTGAAGGTGCGCGGGCGGGAGGTGATCGTCTCGGGCGGCGCCATCAACTCGCCGCAGCTTCTCCAGCTCTCCGGCATCGGGCCCGGCGCGCTGCTGCAGTCGCTGGGCATTCCGGTGGTGAAGGACAATGCCAATGTGGGTGCGAAGATGCAGGACCACC
>NZ_JBIICB010000400.1:0-2663 GCF_044239095.1 Aestuariivirga sp.
TTGGCGTTCATCTCCTGCTTGTCATCGTCATGGTGCAGCCCGCCGCAGTGCGGGCATTGCAGCTGGGCGGAGCGTGCGGCTTCCGCCGGTGTGGCGTTCTCGGGCCAGCGCATCTGCGCGAAGCGCGGCACGAAGTACTTGTCGCAGTGCAGGCACGGCCAGCAGAAGTGGTGCCGGGTCCCTGACTGCCAGAGTTTCCAGATGGCGCTCTCGACCGCCTGGCCGTCGGCGGGCTTCCAGAAGGTGAGGCCGCTCCTCGGGTCATGCTCGGTTTCGATCAACCCACGTGACGGTGTCGACGTAACGACGGTGACGAAGTCCGCATAGGTCTCGCCGCGGGCTTCGACCAATCCCAGAGGATCGCCCTGCCCCTTCACATTGGCCAGCATCTCGTCGTACTCGTCGACCAGGGCCAGCGCCGCGGGGCTCGACTTCAGCGCCGCCGAGGATCCGGCATGTGCCAGGCGCACCGGAACACCGGCCACGATCTTCAGCGTCTTCTTCATGCGCCGGCCGCGCACCACCTTGGCCGACAGCGTCTCCGCCTCATCCAGCAGGTTCATCAGCCGCGGCTCGAACTGGTCAGTCAGGAAGTCCCGGATGGGACCCACGTAAAGGATCGGCGCGGGGCGCTGGTCGAGCCGGGCCCCCATGATATCGAGAAGCCCGTCAGTCTTCCCCATCTGGGCCCCGCAGACCGTCACGACCCGCTTGTGTTCTCCTGCATGCACGGCCCGTTCCACCGGGATGATGTAAGGCGTAATCGCTGGATCACGAGGACCCGGAAGCCCGGACGTCTCGGCATAAATCCTGTTGGCGCGCGCCCACTCATCAGGCGGCAGCTTCGGCGCGGGCCGGAGAATGGCTTCTGCCAGCCTCCAGGACTTCAGCTTTTTCTGCGGCTCGCTGGGCAAGGCGCGAGAGGACACCATCAATCTCTGCCTCTACCTTCTGCCGCTCGGCAATGATGCGGGTGAGCCGGGCGGGAAGACCGGCGAGTTCCGACCGCACCAAGCCGGCAAGCTCCGCCATGTCGGTCAGCGCGTCCTCGATCGGGATCAGGTCACGCGAGCGTTCGGCAATCCGCAGTTCGATTTCCAGGGCCCTTGCATCGCGCACCCGGCTGTCGGCGGCCGACTTGGCGGAACGGCGCTCATCTTCCTTCAGGTAGCGCAGATAACCCTGCACTGAACCCACAAGCTGAACGAAGCCGCGCTTTTCGGACTTGGGGATATAGCCCTGCTTCACCAACTGCCGGATGCGCTCCTCCGAGATCATCAGCAGCCTTGCGGCCTGGCCGATGGGGATGAGGCCCGCATGTTCCGCCATGCGCAATCACCTCCGGGGAACTGCCCTGATGATACTTTAGGAATAAAACACTATTCTGCTTGTCTTCCGGCGGACGTCGAGCATGTATGGCTTCAACAACGGAGGCACACCATGACGAAAGACCTGCAGACAGAGCTGCTTGACATCGCAACGCGGCACATCACCAACCTCGAGACGCTCGAAACCCGCCGCTCCGACGCGCTCGACTTCCACGATGTCGCGGTCTGGGAACTCCGCGCGGCCCTCAAAGCCGCCTACCGCGCCGGACAGGCGAGCGTTGCCAACAAGATCGGCAGCCGCACATGAAGCGCCGCAGGGACAATAACGAGGCCCTCGCCGTCTTCATCGCGAACAAGGCCGGGATCGACACCATGCTGGCCCGGCTGGCGGCACTCAGCGCGAACCATTTCGATGCCGATCCCGCTTCCGTGAACTGGGGCCACGTGGGCACCCTCGAATTCTATGCAAGCCAACTGAAGCGCATCACCGATAGCGCCTTCCACGAAGGCGAACATGCCGAGTAGGCCCACAGCAGGATTGGAAAGCGTCATGCATGTCTTCAGCTACGGCACCGGCATCTTCGGCCGCCCGGTCGAATGTTTCCGCCTCGGCGATGATTATTATCTCTACGGCGCCACCGAACATGGCGACGCGAGAGTACTGCCCAGCCTCGGCATGGCGCGGGAGGTTGCAGCTACAGCCCTGCCCAACGCCCTGAGACGCCGATAGCGCCGCGAACGGCCCGCTCCCCGCGCCCCGCATCAAGTGCGGGGCCTGGGCTCGTAGGAACCGGCGATCCCGCCGGTTCAACAGGCCGAAGGAGCCAACACCATGACAAAACTGTCCGACACCCAGCGCGTCATCCTCAGCGCCGCCTCGCAGCGCACCGACCGCCTCGCCCTCCCCCTGCCGAAGCGCCTCAAGGGCGGTGCCGCTCACAAGGTTGTCAACGCCCTGATCGGGAACGGCCTTCTCAAGGAGATGAAGGCCAACCGCAAGCTCAACGATCCCGTCTGGCGCGAAGCCGAGGATGGCCGCGCATTGACGCTGATCGTCACCGACGCCGGACTTGCCGCGATTGGCATCGAACCCGAGGGAACCAAAGAACCGGTTGTCGAAACTCCACAGCCTGCGGCCCCGAGGGAGCGCAAGACCCGTGAAGGCACCAAGCAGGCGCTGGTGATCGAGATGCTGCGCCGTCCCCGAGGCGCCACCATTGCCGAGATCGTCGAGGCGACGGAATGGGCTTCACATACGACCCGCGGCTTTTTTGCGGGCGCGCTCAAGAAGAAGCTGGGCCTGAGCATTTCCTCGGAGAAGGATGATCGACGGGG
>NZ_JBIICB010000139.1:0-10732 GCF_044239095.1 Aestuariivirga sp.
CGGCGTGGTTCTCGGCCAGATCATCGAGCGCCTCACCGGCGGTGCGATTCCTGCGGATGCCGCGGCTGCCGCAACCTCGGGCCTCGACATCGGCTCCATCATCTCGAGCCTCATCGGCGGCGGTGCTGGCGGCGCAATTCTGACGGCCATCATCGGCGCCATCAAGAACCGCTGATCCACGGTCAATTTCGTCACCAGGCCGCCGGGCCACCAAGTCTGGCGGTTTCTTGCCTGTGGTCTAGTTGAGCCGCCACTCGCTGCCGACATGGCGGAGGTCCACCGGTGCCACGATCCCCGCATGCGCCACGCGCACCGAGGCCAGCGGCCCTTCGAGGTTGTTCGACCAGAAATCGAGAAAGTTTATCAGGCGCGGAAACTTGGGCGCCAGGTCGTAATCCTGCCAGATGTAGGTTTGCAGCACGCTGCGGTAATCCGGCATACGGTACATGATTTCCGCCGTGGTCAGGCTCCAGCCCTGCAGCTGGCGCTCGAAGTCTCTGTCACCCATTGTGTTCCTCCTCGGTTGCTGAGACTCATCAATGGTTGCAAGAGAGATTTGTTCTCGTCAAGTAAATTGAATAGTCAATTCAATATGTTAGCAGCATGACCTCATGAGTGCTGCTCGTTTACGGCATGAGGCTCGCCACCTTGGCATCGGCGAAGGCGAAGCAACCGGCGATGGTGGGGCTGATCGGCAGGTCGCGGTAGGCCCCGATGGCGCCTTCCTCGACGAGCCGTCCGGCCAGCCCGGCTTCCTCATCCGAGACGACCCAGATGAAGCCGAGGCCTGTTGGACGCACCACGCGGGCATTGGCGCGTGTGAGGCTGGCGAATATCGCATCCTCAGGCGTCCCCGGCTCGAACACCGCCAGCATGGTGCCGCTGGCCGTTGGCGGCAGCGCTGACTGCCGCATCAGGAATGCCATGCCGCCGAGCCATAGCGCGAGCACGGCTGCGAACAGAAGGAGCGCCAGCCTGTGTCCTGGCATGGTCATGCGCTTCAGGCAGCCGCGAACCTGGCCTGCCGCTGCTCGCGGATCGGCAGGTGGACGATGAAGGCGAAGATGCCCAGCGCCACGCTCAGCCACCAGACGATGTCGTAGGAGCCGAACGCGTCGTAGAGCCTGCCGCCGAGCCACACGCCGATGAAGGAGCCCAGCTGGTGGCTGACGAAGACGAAGCCATAAAGCGTTGCCATGTAGCGCGTGCCGAACATGACGGTGACGAGACCCATGGTGAGCGGCACGGTAGAGAGCCACAAGACACCGATGGTCATGGTGAAGAGCAGGGTTGTGAGTGGTGTGACCGGCATGAGCAGGAAGCCCGCCACCAGCACCGACCGCAGGAGATAGATGAACGCCAGCGGCACCCGCTTCTCGCCCTTGCCGCCGATGATGCCGGCGGCATAGGACCCCACAACGTTGAAGAGCCCGATGAGCCCCATCGCCAGGCCTGCGAACTCCTTCGAGATGCCGTGCTCGGCGAGGTAGGGCGGCATGTGCACCACGATGAAGGCGAGCTGGAAGCCGCAGACGAAGAAGCCCGAGACCAGCAGCAGGTAGGACCGGTGGCCGAAGGCCGTGCCGATGGCCTGGCGCATGGTGATGTCGGCCTCACCGGGGGTGATGCGCGCGGAGGAGGTGTTGTGCACCATGAGAGGCGCTGCGAAGAGGATGATGAGCAGCGACAGCCCGGCCAGCACCAGCAGCGCATTCTGCCAGCCATAGGCGGCGATCAGGGCCGCCCCCAGCGGCGCGAAGATGAACTGCCCCATGGAACCAGAGGCCGTGGCGATGCCGAAGGCCCAGCTGCGCCGCTCAGGCGGCACGATGCGGCCCAGGGCCGCCATCACGATCGAGAAGGAGGAGAAGGCAACGCCGATGCCGACGAGAAGCCCGCCGCCGACGTTGAACATGAAGGGCGTTTCGGTGAAGGCCATCATGATGAGGCCGAGGCAATAGATGACGGCACCCGTCATCAGCACGCGTGCCGAGCCGTATCGGTCGGCCAGCATGCCGGCCACAGGCGTGGCCAGACCCCAGACCAGATTGTGTACCGCCATGGCGAAGGAGAAGATCTCGCGCGGCCAGCCATGTGCTTCCGAGATCGGCAAGGTGAAGAAGCCGAAGGTCGAGCGGATTCCGAAATTGACGATGGCAACGAGGCAGCCCGCCACCAGCAACGCCGTGACGGTATGGTACCACGGGGTTCGCGTGATGTCTGATGCGCTCATGATGCCTCCATACTGGCATGCTGCGGGGGGCTCAAACGCGTTCTCCGCATGAGAGGGCCGAACTGGGCGATGGCGACGCCCGCAATGATGAGCGCGCCGCCCAGCAGCAGCGGCCAGGTGAGGCTCTCGCCCAGCAGCAGGATGCCGCCCAGTGCCGCCACCACCGGCTGCACATAGAGGAAGACGCCTGCAATCGAGCTTTCCATGCGGGACAGCGCAAAGTTCCAGGCGGAGGTCGCAAGGAAGGTGCCGAAGACCACCACGAAGCCGACGGCGGTCCAGGCCGTGGCATCCATGGCGGCAAGTGTTGCCGGGAAATCCGGGCCGACGAAGAAGGGCATGGGAAGCGCGGTGATGGCCATGGCGAGGCACGCCACCGGAACCGCGCCATATTTTCTCGCCACGGGCCTGATCGCCACCGTGTAGATGCCCCAGCCCATGGTGGAGATCGTCACCAGCATCAGCCCGAAGAGCGAGACCCCGCCCGTGGGCGCAAGGCTGCCCCCCAGCATGAGTGCTGCCGTGCCGAGCATCGAGACGAAGATGCCGGCAATGAGCCAGGGCGTCAGCCGGTCGCCCGCGAGCAGCACGGCAAACAGCGCGATGAAAACCGGCTCGAGTCCGAAGATAAGCCCCGTCCAGCTTGCCGGCACGGTTTCCATGCCATAGGCGGCGAGGATCTGATAGCCGAGGTTTCCGGCCAGGCTGGCGATCGCGATGCGGACCCAGTCGCGCCAGGCGATCTTCCGCACCCCGATGAACAGCACCACCACAACCGCGAGGAGTCCCGCCGGGTAGAGCCTCAGCGCCATGGCCGTTGCCGGCGAAAGCTCCGTCACCAGGTAACGCATGGCGACGGGGATCAGCCCCCACATGGTGACCGCGAAGAGCACGGCGGCAAGCGCTGCGAAGCTGCCTGTAACCTTCAGCCGGTTGCCGAACTGCGCGATGGCGACACCGAGGAGGATCAGGGCGCCTCCCGTCACCATGCCGGAGGTGACGTGCTCGCCGAGGACCACGGCACCCGCCGCGACGCCGATGATCGGGATCAGGTACAGGAAGGCGCCGGAGGCAGCCGCCGTCAGGCGTGCGGCTGCCCAGTTCCACGAGATGGAGGCAACCATGGTGGAGATGATGGCGATGTAGCCGAGTTCCAGCCAACTCCTTGCCGGCATGGCGGCGACCGTCTCCAGCGTCGAGGGCCGGCCCAGCATCGGCACCAGCACGGCCGAGCAGATCGCAAGCGACATGGCGGAGATGCTGTAGCTGCCATATTTCTGGATGAGCGGCTTGCTGACCACGACATAGATGGCCCAGGCCAGGCCGCTGAGGAAGATCATGGTGCAGCCCATGAGGAAGCTTGTGCTGTCGGCTGACACGCTCAGATCCTGCCACACCAGCAGCACCACGCCGAGGAAGCCGACGGGCAGCCCGACGAGGGCGGCGATGGTGAGCCGCTCACTGGCGATGAGGCTTGCCGTCAGCGCGATGAGCAGCGGCTGGGTGCCGATGATGAGGCTGCCAATCCCCGCGGAGACATGGGCGAAGCCGAAGGCCGAGCCCAGATTGTATCCGGTCATGCCGATGAGCGAGATGACAAGCAGGCGCGGCCAGTCCTGCCTGTCGATGCGCCAGCCGCCAAACACCGCGAGGATGGCCGCATAAATGACGCCGACAATGGCATAGCGGATGGCAAGATGGTCAGCCGGGCCGAGATCAACCGACAGGGTGCGCAGGAAGACGGGCCCCACGCCCCAGACCACCACCGTGAAGATCATGGCTGCGAAGGCGCGCGGATCCATCGTCTAGCCCCTGCCGCGCAGTTGCGGGCCGAACTGGGCCGCGGCGACACCACCTAGCATCAGCAATCCGCCCGCAACGATGTGGACGGTTACCACCTCGTCCAGCACCAGGGCGCCCGCCGCCACCGCAACGACAGGGATGAGGTAGAGGAAGGTTCCGGCCGCCGAGCTGGAGAGATGCTTGATGCCGTAGTTCCACAGCATGGTGCCGCCCAGCCCGGCGGCGAACACGAGATAGAGCACCTCGAGCCATTGCTGGAGGTCGAGGCGGGCAGCCAGCACCGGCAATGGCTCGCTTGCCGCGCCGATCATGATGGGTGCCGCAATGAGCATGGTGATCGCCGTTACCGTGAAGCTGTCATGGCGGGCCAGCAGCGGCTTGGTCACGATGGTGTAGATGGCCCAGCCGGCACAGCACATCAGCAGGTAGCCGATGCCGCGCAGCGAGACGCTCTGGGGGGTGGACTGGGTCAGATCCGGCCAGAACAGCACAAGCGATCCGGCAATGGCCATGACCACGCCCGCCAGCACATAGAGCGTCAGCTTCTCGCCCAGCAGCAGCGCGGCGAGGATGGCGATCATCAGCGGCTCCACCATGGTCACCAGCGTGCCAACGCCTGCGGGCACGAGTTCGAAACCCGCATTCACGAACCAGTTGTAGACGGCCATGCCGATCATGCCCGCCAGCAGGAAACGCAGCCAGTCGGCCCTTGGAATGCGCCAAGTGCCAAGCCAGGCCAGTCCCGCCACGCTGACGATGCTCAGCAGCACATAGCGCACCGCCAGCGAGTTTTCCGGGCTGAGCGACAGGGCGAGGGTGCGCATGAACACCGCCGACATTCCCCAGAACACCATGGCGGTGATCAGGGCGAGAATGGCGCGGGTTTTTGTGCTGTTCATGAAGATTCCGGTGGGGCCTCCATGCGTGCCCGAACATCGGCCGCCGGTCAATCAGCCAGGTGCTTGCCAGACATGCGCCGCGCGGCTAGCAGAAGGCGGATGAGGATGCTTCTCACCGCCCTTTTTGCCACTGCCGCCGCCGTCAGCGCCTGGGCCGGCCCCGTCGAGGACGGTGTTGCCCGTGGCATGAAGGCGCTGGAGGCGCGGGACGTCGTGTCGGCCATGGCGGCCTTCACGGAGGTTCTGGAGGCTGACCCCCGCAACGTCACCGCCGCCTATGAGCGTGGCCGCCTGCTGCTGGTGATCGGCGAGCCCGGCAATGCCGTGGCCGATTTTACGACCGCGATCCTGGGCGATCCCGGTTTCGGGCGTGCCTATGTGGGCCGGGCCCAGGCCAAGCTGGTTCTGAAAGACGCCGAAAGCGCCATCGCCGATTTCGATCAGGCGATTATGGCGGCGCCGAAGGATTTCGAGGTTCATGTGGCGCGCGCCGCCTTCCGCGTCCGCATCGGCAACCTACCCGGCGCGCGGGAGGACCTTGCAAACGCGAAAGCCGTCGCTGATGAGGCGACGGCCGCGAAGATCGCTCAGATGCTGGAAAGGCTGGGGGCGCCTTAGGCGACGACGCCCTTGTCGGCCAGAAGCTGCTTCAGCTCGCCCGACTGGAACATTTCCATCAGGATGTCCGAGCCGCCCACGAACTCGCCCTTCACGTAGAGCTGCGGAATGGTCGGCCAGTTGGTGTAGTCCTTGATGCCCTGGCGGAGCTCGTTCGAGTCCAGCACGTTGATGCCCTTGAACGGCGCGCCGACGTGCTGAAGAATCTGAACCGAACGGCCCGAGAAGCCGCACATGGGCATGTCGGGCGTGCCCTTCATGAAGAGAACCACGTCGTTCGTCTTCACCTCGTTGTCGATCCACTGGTTGATGTCGGTCATCTCTGTATCCCTTTCAATCCGTCATCCCGGCGAAGGCCGGGATCCAGCTTTCTTTCCACAGCCCCCGAAGCTGGATCCCGGCCTTCGCCGGGATGACGGCTTCAGAGGGCAGAGTTACTCCGGCACGCTCGTCTGCAGCGCCAGCGCGTGCAGTTCGCCGCCCATCCGGCCCTTGAGCGCGGCATAGACCATCTGGTGCTGCTGCACCCGCGACTTGCCCTTGAAGGCGGCGGACACGACATTGGCGGCGTAATGATCGCCATCACCCGCCAGGTCCTTGATGGTCACGGCGGCATCGGGCAGCGCCTCCTTGATGAAGCGTTCGATGTCGGCGGCGGACATGGCCATGGATCGTTCCCCCTAAAGCTCGCCTGACATAAAGGCGGGGAACCAGCCTTCATGGGCAGAGCGCAAATCAGCGACTGATATAGAGGGACCGGACGCGATCTTCAATGCGGCCTCGGCGGTGACGGTTCCAACCTGCACCGCCGGAATGCCGGCTTCACGGGCGGCCTCCAGGATGGCGGCAGAGCCTGTCACCACATAGCGTGCCTGATCCTCGCCGAAAAGTTGTTCGTGGGTGAGGGAGGAGAGCGCTGCCCCCAGCCCGGAGGCCATGGCCATCTCAATCACCGCCAGCGCCAGGCCGCCGTCAGAAATGTCATGGACCGCAGTGACTTGGCCGGATTTGATGAGAGACCGCACGAAGTCGCCGTTCTGCTTTTCGGTTGCAAGATCGACGGGTGGCGGCGCACCTTCCTCCCGGCCCAGCACCTCGCGGAGATAGATCGACTGGCCGAGGTGGCTGCCATGCCCGCCAATGAGGATGATGGCCTCGCCATCCGCCTTGAAGGGGATGGTGGCCATCCGGTCGAGGTCAGGGATGAGGCCGATGCCGCCGATGGCCGGGGTGGGCAGGATGCCCTGTCCGTTCGTCTCGTTGTAGAGCGAGACATTGCCCGAGACGATGGGGAAGGAGAGGGCGTTGCAGGCCTCCGACAGGCCCTGGATGGCCTTCACGAACTGCCCCATGATCTCGGGCCGTTCCGGATTGCCGAAATTGAGATTGTCGGTGATGGCGATGGGATCGGCGCCGACGGCCGTCAGGTTGCGCCAGCATTCGGCCACGGCCTGCTTGCCGCCCTCGAACGGATCGGCCTCGACATAGCGGGGCGTCACATCCGTCGAGACGGCGATGCCTTTCTTGCCGCGGATGCGGACGACGCCGGCATCACCACCGGGGATCTGTGCCGTGTTGGAGCCGATGAGGCTGTCATACTGCTCCCACACCCAGCGCCTGGAACACATGTCGGGCGAGCCCACGATCTTGAGGATCGCGGCCTTGAGATCATCGGGGGCAGGGACATCCTTCAGAACGGGGTGCTTTCTGGGCTCCACCCAGGGGCGGTCATATTCCGGCGCCTCATCGCCCATCTGCTTGATGGGAAGGTCCGCCTTCACCTCGCCCTGGTGCTTGATGACGAAGCGCAGCGTGTCCGTGGTCTTGCCGACGATGGCGAAGTCCAAGCCCCATTTGTGGAAGATGGCCTCGGCCTCCTTCTCGCGCTTGGGGTCCAGCACCATGAGCATGCGCTCCTGGCTTTCCGACAGCATCATTTCATAGGCCGTCATGCCCTCTTCGCGGCAGGGCACGTGATCGAGATCGAGCTCGATGCCGAGGTCGCCCTTGGCACCCATCTCGACGGCAGACGACGTGAGCCCCGCTGCACCCATGTCCTGAATGGCGATGACCGCTCCGGAGGCCATCAGCTCAAGGCAGGCTTCCAAGAGGCACTTCTCGGTGAAGGGGTCACCTACCTGAACGGTCGGGCGCTTCTCTTCTGCCTTGTCATCGAATTCGGCGGACGCCATGGTGGCGCCGTGGATGCCGTCGCGGCCCGTTTTGGCGCCCAGATAGACGACGGGAAGCCCCACGCCTTTGGCCTTGGAATAGAAGATCGAGTCGGCGCGCGCCAAGCCCACCGCCATGGCGTTGACGAGGATATTGCCATTGTAGCGCGAATGGAAGTTCACCTCGCCGCCGATGGTCGGAACACCGAAGGAATTGCCATAGCCGCCGATGCCGTGGACGACGCCCGAGACGAGGTGCCGCGTCTTGGGGTGTGCCGGCTCGCCGAAGCGCAGCGCATTCATCGCCGCGATGGGCCGCGCACCCATGGTGAACACGTCACGCAGGATGCCGCCCACGCCGGTCGCTGCACCCTGATAGGGCTCGATGAAGGAGGGGTGGTTGTGGCTCTCCATCTTGAACACGATGGCATCGCCATCGCCGATGTCGATCACGCCCGCATTCTCGCCCGGGCCCTGGATGACCTTCGGCCCCTTGGTGGGCATGGTCTTCAGCCACTTCTTGGACGACTTGTAGGAACAATGCTCGTTCCACATGGCCGAGCAGATGCCGAGCTCCGTGATGGTGGGCTCACGCCCCAAGAGCTTTACGAAGCGCTCATATTCGTCGGGCTTGAGGCCGTGGCTCTTGACGAGGTCCGGGGTGATCTTGGTGTCGTTGGGAAGGGTCATGTCAAATCTCTACGGCCTCAAACCGGTATTCTCAATTCCCTAATTCCGTCACCCCGGCGAAAGCCGGGGTCCAGCTTCGGGCAGCCATAGCTGGATCCCGGCCTGCGCCGGGATGACGGCATGAACTCACGCCGCCAGCAGGCTCTCGAACAGCGGGCGGCAGTCGGTCCTGCCGTGGAGCGGTTCGATCATGTTCTCAGGATGCGGCATCATGCCGATGACGCTGCCGGACTCGTTCATGATCCCGGCAATGTCGTTCAGTGCGCCGTTGGGGTTGGTTCCATCCGCATAGCGGAAGACCACGCGGTTCTCGGCCTCGAGGCGCTTCAGCGTTTCGGCGTCGCAGATATAGTTGCCTTCGCCATGCGCCACAGGGCAGGAGACGATGGCGCCCTTTTGCATCCGGTTCGTGAAGAAAGTCTGGTTGTTCTCCACCTTCAGCTTCACCTGCCGGCAGACGAAGCGGAGGTCCTTGTTGCGCACCAGTGCACCCGGCAGCAGGCCCGCCTCGGTGATGATCTGGAAGCCGTTGCAGACGCCCAGCACCTTGAGCCCCTTCAAGGCCTTGGCGCGAATGTCCTGCATGATGGGCGAGCGCGCGGCAATCGCCCCGCAGCGGAGATAGTCGCCGTAGGAGAAGCCGCCGGGAACCACCACCAGGTCCACCTTCGGCAGTTCCGTTTCGGTATGCCATACGGAGACGGGCTTCGACCCCGTCACGGTTTCGAGCGCCTGCATCATGTCGCGCTCGCGGTTGATGCCGGGGAAGACGACGACGGCGGATTTCATGTCAGGCCAGTTCGATGTCGTAGTTTTCGATCACGGTGTTGGCGATGAGCTTCTCGCACATGGCCTTCACCTGCTCCCTGGCCTTGGCGTGGTCGGTCTCGGCCAGTTCGATTTCGAAATACTTGCCCTGGCGGACGTCGCCCACGCCATCGAAACCAAGGTGGCCCAGTGCACCACCGATGGCCTTGCCTTGCGGGTCCAGCACGCCGTTCTTCAGCGTGACCTTGATCTTCGCCTTCATCAGTTCAGGTCCGTCTTCACGAGCTTGGGCTTGGAACGTTCGGGCTTTTCGGCCTCGGTGATGATGCCGAGACGGCGCGCCACTTCCTGGTAGGCCTCGACGAGGCCACCCATATCGCGGCGGAAGCGGTCCTTGTCGAGCTTGTCCTGGGTCTTGATGTCCCAGAGGCGGCAGGAATCGGGGCTGATCTCGTCAGCCAGCACGATCCTCATCATGTCGTTCTCGTAGAGGCGGCCGAACTCGATCTTGAAGTCGACGAGCTTGATGCCGATCCCCAGGAACAGGCCCGCCATGAAGTCGTTGATGCGGATCGCCATGTGCATCATGTCGTCGATCTCCTGGGGGGAGGCCCAGTTGAACGCGGTGATGTGCTCCTCGGAAACCATCGGGTCGCCGAGCTGGTCGTTCTTGTAATAGAATTCGATGATGGAGCGGGGCAGCTGGTGGCCTTCCTCAAGCCCCAAGCGCTTCGCCAGCGAGCCGGCGGCGACATTGCGCACCACAACTTCCAAGGGCACGATCTCGACCTCGCGCACCAGTTGCTCGCGCATGTTGAGGGAGCGCAGGAAGTGGGTGGGGATTCCGAGCTCGTTGAGGCGGGTGAAGATGAATTCCGAGATGCGCTGGTTGAGCACACCCTTGCCTTCGATCACGGCCTTCTTCTGGGCGTTGAAGGCGGTCGCGTCGTCCTTGAAGTGGACGATGATGGTGCCGGGCTCCGGGCCTTCATAGAGGATTTTGGCTTTGCCTTCGTAGATTCGGGTGCGCCTGCTGTTCATTTGAAATATCCTCATCAAATCCCTAGTCTACCCACGAAGCTTTAGACCCGGACGGCAGCTTGCGCCAGTTCTGTTCCTGCCCGGGCGGCATGTTTCCCCAAGCGTTTGAGGGGGTGATTAACCGAACGTGGTGCGCTGCACAATGTCTGTTTGTTCAGTTGATTTGGCCACCCGGGGTGGCTATTTCAAGGCTCGGGTAAAGAACGGGAGAGATGCATGTCCACCTTCGACAAGAGGCAAGAGGGATTCGAGAAGAAGTTCGCGATGGACGAGGAGCTGCAATTCAAGGCTGCCGCCCGCCGCAACAAGCTTCTGGGGCAGTGGGCTGCCGTGAAGCTCGGCATGTCCGGCGAAGAGGCCGATGCCTACGCGAAGTCGGTTGTCATGGCCGATTTCCAGGAAGCGGGCGACGATGACGTGTTCCGCAAGATCCGCGCTGATTTTGACGCCAAGAATGTCGAGCAGTCCGACCACCAGATCCGCCGCACCATGGATGAGCTGATGGCCCA
>NZ_JBIICB010000140.1:0-10721 GCF_044239095.1 Aestuariivirga sp.
GCGGGGTCGCGGCTGATGATGGTGGCAAGTTCGACATTGCCGACCGCCCCGTCGCGCAGGCGCTTCTGGAGAGCCGCGAAATTCGGGTCGAAGCGGCGGTTGAAGCCGATCATCAGCGTGGTCTTGTTCTTCTCCACCGTCTTCAGGCACTGCTCGATCCGCTCGACGGAGAGGCTCACCGGCTTCTCGCACAGCACCGCCTTGCCCGCGTTGGAACCCGCCTCGATCTGCTCGGCATGGAAGGGCGTGGGCGTGGCGATCAGGATCGCGTCCACGTCCTTCGCCTTGATGATGTCCTCGACGCTCGCGACCTTGGCGCCCACTTCGGCCGCAAGATCCTCAGCGGCCTTCGGCAGCGCATCCGCCAGATAGGCCACCATGGCCTTGCCCGAGGCGGCAATCGTCCGCGCGTGGACCTTGCCGATGCGGCCCGCACCCAAAACGCCAAAGCGTAACATTCGAGTTCTCCTAACTTGTATTGCTCTTTGTGGTTCTGCCGTGAAGCGACGGTCGTCGCCCTCAGCGGGCAGGTTTCTTCTTGGCCATTTGGCTCTTAAAGGCCTTCATTTCATCCTCAGGCGCCGCCACGAGATAGGGCGCGTCAGGCCAGGCACCGGAGTGAACCTCGCCCACCCACTGCTTGAAGGCGTCGATGCGCATTTCCTGAATGCGCGCGAACTCTTTTGCCAGATTTGCGTATTGCTTCGCGTGCCGTGGCACATGGCCGGTGTTGGTACCCAGTACGTCACAGGCAAAGAGATACTGGCAGTCGCCGCCCTTGCCGCCCCCCATCGAGACGAGGAACAGCGACGTTTGCTCCGCAATCTCCGCCGTCACCTCGGGCGGAACCACCTCGATCTCCACACCGAAGGCACCCACCTCCTCATAGCGCTTGCAGCGCTCATAGACGGCCATGGCGCTGTCTGCTGTCTTGCCCACGGCCTTGAAGCCGCCAGTCCATGTGCAGAAGTGCGGAATCAGGCCAACATGGCCGATGACGGGGATGCTTTCAGACGCCATTCTCTCAACCGTCTGGAAGGAGGCAGCACAATAGACGGCATCTGCTCCCGCCTCCATCATCCGGAAGGCCTAGCGCAGATAGTCATCGGTGGCTGCCGGGGCCGAATAGAGCCCCATGCCCGGCACGGCAAAGAGCGTCGGTGCCACGCTGCGAAACTGCTTCTCGACCATCATCTCGGGAGAAACCGACACCATATCGATGCCAGCGGCCTCAGCAGCGGCGAGCTCGTCCCAGTTCTCGACACGCATCATCGTGTACTGGTACTTGCCCTTGTTGGCGCGCACATCGGCGACGGTCGGTGGACGAAGGCGGGGCATATGGAGGTTCCTGGTTCTGGCGTGTTCAGTTCGAAGGGTACATCTGTCTAGGCAGCGGAGTCGCTATATTCGGCACCGGTCTTGGCGCCTGTGATATAGGCGACCACGTCTTCTCCGCTGGTCTCGGACTTGCTGAGGTTGGCGACGATCCGCCCGCGCCGGAAGACGACGATGCGGTCAACAAGGTCGAAGACCTGCCGCATGTTATGGGAGATGAGAATCAGCGGTTCGCCAGCCGCCTTCAGCGTGCGCACGATGTTTTCCACCTGCGCGGTTTCCTGGACTCCCAACGCCGCCGTGGGCTCATCCATGATGATGAGTTTGGAGGCGAAGGTCGCGGTTCTGGCAATCGCCACGCACTGACGCTGACCACCCGACATGTTGCGGATGGTGCTCGCGAGGTTGGGTATCTTGACCGCTGTGCGCTCCAGCGCCTTGCGGGTGGCCTCGCGCATGGCCTTGCGGTCGAGGATCGAGAAGGGCCCGAGGTTCCACCTGATCTTCTCGCGGCCAAGGAACAGGTTCGATGGCACGTCAAGGTCATCAGCAAGGGCGAGGTTCTGGAATACGGCTTCAATGCCGGCCTCGCGGGCATCGAGGGGACCTGCGAAGTTTACCTCGCGCCCGTCGAAGATAATCTTTCCGCGCGTCGGCTGCTCGACACCAGTGATCTGCCGCACGAAGGTCGACTTGCCCGCGCCATTGTCGCCCATGATCGCCACGTGCTCGCCCTTGCGCAGCTCGAATGTGGCATTCTCCAGCGCATGTACGCCGCCATAATGCTTGGTGAGGCCTTCCGTTCTGAGGACGATGTCGCTCATGCTCATTTCCCCCGCCCGCTGCGGCGCTGCCGGAATTGGTCGAGCACCACAGCACCCACGATGATCACGCCCTTCACCATCTCCTGGTAGAAGGCATCAAGGCGCATGAAGGTGAAGCCCGAGATGATGACACCGAAGATCAGCGCACCGAGCACGGTGCCGATGATTGAACCCCGCCCGCCGGCGAGCGAGACGCCGCCGATCACCGCCATGGCGATCGCGTCAAGCTCATACATGACGCCCATGCCGGCCTGTGCCGTCAGGTTCTTGGAGGTGAGGACGAGCGCCGCCACTGCCGCCAGCATGGAAGCGATCGTATAGACCAGCACCTTGTGGTGCTCCACCTTGATGCCGGTGATGCGCGCAGCTTCCTCATTGGAGCCGATGGCGTAGCAGTATTTGCCGTAGCGGGTGTAAGTCAGGATGAGGTGGAAGAGAATTGCGAGCGTGAGGAAGATGACCACGGGCATCATGCCCTTGCCGATCAGCGTGTAGTCTTCCACCGGGAAGGATATCGGTTTCCCCTTGGTGACCCATTTCGAAATGCCGCGCGCCGAAACCATCATGCCGAGCGTGGCGATGAAGGGCGGAATGCGCGTGTAAGCGATAATCATCCCATTGACGAGGCCCGCCAGCAGGCCGCAGCCCAGCGCCACCAGCACCGGCACGATCACCGGCAGATCCATCAGGCTCGGGTTGCCGAAGGCGGAGGTCGGGTTGGGGTTGCCGTTGACAGTGCCGGCCTGGGCGAAGGACATGGCGACCATCGCCGTGGCACCTACGACGGAGCCCGCAGACAGATCAATGCCGCCCGAGATGATGACCTGGGTCACGCCGATGGCAATGATGCCGACGATCGACACCTGCAGGATGATGATCTGCAGGCGCGCCTCGTTGAACAACGTGTCGAGGTTAGGGTTGGTATTGAAAAGGAAGCTGTCGCTCAGGAAGATGCGGCCGATCAACTCGAAGCCCACGACCAGCAGCACGAGGGCCAGAAACACATTGAGTTCGTTGGGCCAGCTCCGCTTGGAGCTGTCATAGGCCAAGCCGCCGGTACCTTGAACGGACTTTGTCACTCGTTCCTCCCCCTCAAGCCATGCCCGACGATGTTCAGCCCAGCAGGCCCTCGAGCGCAAGCCCGGTGAGCGCTGGGTCTGGCGGGATACAGAAACGGCCGGGCGTGGCGCTGTCAGCCACGCCCGGCGCGTTCAGGCGTCAGATTAGTTCTTCTTCTGGTAGTTCGCCAGATTGGCGGGCGTCACGAGTTCGAAGGGGATATAGACCTTCTTCTCGACATTCTCGCCCTTGGAGAGCTTGAGTGCGGCATCGAGAGCCCCCGCGCCCTGACCTGCAGCGTTCTGGAACACCGTTACGTCAAGGTCGCCTGCGGCCATGGCGGCCAGCGCGTCCTGCGTCGCGTCGATGCCGCCGACGATCACGCTCTTCATGTCGACACCCGACGCCTTCATGGCCTGGATGGCACCAATCGCCATTTCGTCGTTGTTGGCGATCACGGCGTCATACTGGGCGCCTGTCGAGATCCAGTTGGTCATCAGGTTCTGGGCCTGGTCGCGCGACCAGTTGGCTGTCTGCTCGTCGATGACCTTGAGTTCGACGCCACAATTGCCAGAAGCCATCACGTCCTTGATGTCCTGGGTACGCTGCACGGCGGCCTGGTTGGAGAGTTCTCCCATCAGGATATAGATGTTGGCGGTGGACTTACCGGCTTCCTTCAGAAGGCGGCAGACTTCCAGCGTCTCGAGCGTGCCTGACTCGACCTCATTGGAGGCAACGAAGGCCTGACCGTCCGGCAGCGTGTCAACGTTGATCGGCTGACGATTCACATAGACCAGCGGAATGTTGGCGGCGGCGGCAGCGTCCGTCATGGCCTGGGTGGCCGAGGTATCGACAGGGTTGACGATGATGGCCTTGACGCCCGAGGCGGCAAAGTTCTTGATCTGGTCAAGCTGCTTGGCGACGTCGTTCTGCGCATCCTCGACCTGCAGTTCAACACCTTCCATGCCCTTCGCCTGCTCGATCATGCCGTTGCGCAGCACGGTCAGGAAGTTGTCGTCGAAGAGCGCCATGGACACGCCGATCTTGTCGGCTGCCTGGGCAGATGTGGCCAGCAGGGCCACGGTGGCTACGGCAAACAGAAACTTCTTCATGGTTGGGTCCTCCTCCATTGGCGTCCGGCGGCGCCTTGTTGACCGGAAATCCCGTTTCGGGGATCTGCTGTGCCTCGGGGTGCGGGCCGTGCGGCCGGTCCCGGGCGTCTCACGCTGCGGTTTTCGCCACTCCGCTGCGGATGAAATCAATGCTTGCTCGCAGGGCGGGTTCGGCGCTGGCCAGCGCATGAACCTCGGCTGAGAAAGGTTCGAACGAGAGCGGGCCCGTGTAGCCGGCCGCCATCATGGCGCGGATCTGCCCGATATTGTCGAGCCGGTCTGCGGCATCGACCAGAACGCGGTGGGAGTCCCGCATGTCCGGCACGGAGACGCTGCGGTCACTGACACCCGAGATATGGATGAGCCCGGTCATGTCCGGGAAGATGTCAGCCTCGCCCGCGAGGTGATGGTGGAAGGTGTCATGGACGAGCCGGAACACGCCCTGGCCGCCAATGGCCTTGATGGCCTCGGCCGCTTCCGACTTGAGGCGGAGCGAGCAGATCTCGAAGCCCAGCGGCTCGACGAGGCCGATGAGGCCGCGAGACTGCAGGAGCGGTGCCAGCGCCTTCAGCGCCACACGGAGATTGCCCTGCCGCTCGCCGTTAGCGCGGCCAGTGCCGTCGTTCTTCGGAACGAGGACGAGGGCGCGCGCACCGCAGTCGCGGGCATAGTCAGCCAACTGGATCGCCTCTGCCTCACGCGCGGGCGTCCACTCATTGAAGCGCTGCAGCGCATTGATGGAGATGATGTTGATGCCGGCCGATTCTGCCGCCGCCTTGACCGATGCCGGGGGCGTGCCGTCGAGTATGGCGTTGCCGGTGAGGTCATTGCGGATCTCGACCTCGGTGATGCCAAGTTTCTGCGCCAGGGCGAAAAACTCGTCCAGCCTCATCCTGGGTGCGGCCATGTGGTTCAGCGCGAAGCGGATGCCTGCCACCATCTGTCTTTCTCCCATTCACGGTTCTCTGTCACGTCCCTGCCCTTGAGGGGCGGCGCCGGAACCTTGGTAAGAAGAAAGACCGCATCCGGGCCGGGTAAGTCAAATGAGATCGCCCGGATTTGCATCATTCCTGAGACATTCAGTTTCACAAAATGACAGATTCTATCAGAACCACGCGTTAGATGTTTTCGGAAATGAACAGATCATAGGGCAGGAAAAACTGCCCCGGTGTGTCGGCCGGGCCGCTTTCGATGGCCGTTACCATCAGGCCAAGCAGCTGCTGGGAAAGGCGCGAAAGCGGTGTCGCAATTGCAGCGGTGATGAGATTGTCGGCAAGGCCCGAGCGCGATTCCGCTGTAAGCTCATTGCAGACGGCGACTATGCCCCGTCCCGCACCCTCTTCGCGCAGTGCGGCGATGGCGCCCTCCATGCCACCTCCGGCGACATAGAAGCCGGCCAGGTCGGCATGACGCTGCATCAGGTGCAGCGTTGCCTCATAGGCGATCGACGGCGTCTCGAGATTGAGCAGCGTGTCGAGCAGCTGGAACTGCGGCGCATATTCACGGAAGTAGGAACGGAAACCGATCTCGCGCAGTTCATGCCCGTGAAACCGGCCGCTGCCGACGAAAATGGCGATCTTTCCGGGCTTGGCGATCCGCGAGATGATCCAGGCGGCGGAACGGCCCACCTTGCGATTATTGAGGCCGACATAGCCCTCCCGCACACCCGAAGCGAAGTCGGAGAGGAGTGAGAAGACAGGAACACCCCTCGCCTTCACCTCCGCCACCGCCGCACTCACCGTCGGATGGTCAATCGAGGCCATGGCGACTGCCCGGCAGCGCTGGGCGAGGTCCTTCAGCCGTGCCGCATTATCTGCCGGGTTCTGGGAGTCCAGGAACTCGACGGCGGGAAGCACCCTGAAGCGCATTTCATCAGTGCAGGCGGCGCGGATGGCGGTGGCGAAGTTCTGGTAAAACTCCTGCTCCGGACGCTGCAGCAGGAAGCCCAGCCGGTACTGTGACACCTCACGCTCGATACGCTGACGGATGAGGCCGGTAGCGTGATAGCCGATATCGCGTGCCGCATCATAGACGCGGCGGGCGGTTTCCTCCCGCACCGGAAGCCGCCCGTTGAGCACCCGGTCCACCGTGGCGACGGACACACCAGCCTTCTCGGCCAAGTCAGCGATCGTCGGTCTCTTTGCCATTCCACTGCAAGTCCTGCATGCTCTCCAAGAGAGTTTTTGATAGCATTTGATAGATTACATCACAACCTGTCTTGAGCACTCCGGGGATCGTGCATACCGTCTGGCTCACTCAAGGACTGAAGGAGAGCCGAATTGGACGCAATGGTGCACATGCGCGATTACAGCCTGACGGGGCCTGACGGCCGGCTTGCCGTCGAACGGGGCCTTGCCGCAGCCGAGTGGTACCATACCGACGTGCCGCGCAAGGACATGAAGGCGCTGATGCAGCGCTCCGACATGCCAGCGATTCGTGACACGGCTATCTGGCTGGGGCTGATGGTGGTCTTTGCAGCGGCAGCCTGCTGGCTTTATCCCTCGCTTTGGTCAATCCCGCTGTTGCTTGCCTATGGCGTACTCTACGGCTCTGCCTCCGACTCGCGCTGGCACGAGTGCAGCCACGGCACCGCCTTCCGCACGCAGTGGATGAACCAGTGGGTCTACCAGATCGCCTGCTTCATGATCATGCGCAATCCTGTCACCTGGCGCTGGAGCCACACGCGACACCACACCGACACCTACATCGTCGGCCGCGACCCCGAGATCGCCGTGATGCGCCCGCCCGTGCTGTTCAAGTTGGTTCTCAACACCTTTGGCATTCTCGACAGCTTCGATGCCATGACGAAGATGCTCCGGCATGCAGTCACAGGAAGCCTCACCAAGGACGAGCAGACATATGTGCCCGAGACCGAATGGGCGAAGGCAATCTCCGTGGCGCGCGTCTGGTTCATGATCTATGCCGCCACCATCGCGCTCGCGGTCTTTCTGCAGTCATGGCTGCCGGTGCTGCTCGTCGGCACGCCGCGCCTTTACGGCGCATGGCACCACATCATGACGGGCCTCCTCCAGCACGGCGGCCTGGCAGACAACGTACTCGACCACCGCATGAACTCGCGCACGGTCTACATGAACCCGATCTCGCGCTTCATCTACTGGAACATGAACTACCACATCGAGCACCACATGTTCCCTATGGTGCCCTACCACGCACTGCCCCGGCTTCACGCGCTGATCAAATCAGACCTTCCCGAGCCCTCGTCCTCGCAATGGGCAGCCTACAAGGAAATCTTCCCCGCCTGGCGCCGCCAGCTCCAGGGCCAGGACTACTTCCTGCTGCGCGCCCTGCCGCCGACAGCCCGGCCGTACCGCCCGGAACTTCACACCGATGCCGTGAATGCCTAGCTGTGGAACCTCAACAGGTTGTCCTGCCTCCAGGGGAACCGGCTGACGGGTGGTTGCGCGCTTCTTCGCCCTCATCGCCAATGACTGCATCCGCAGAGACATTCACCGCTCCACAGCCGCATTGGAAGACGACATCCTCACCTTCATCAAAGCACATAACGAAAGACCCAAGCCCTTCGTATGGACAAAGTCCGCCGATGATATACTCGCCACCATCAAACGTTTCTGCCTCAGACAACATCAAATCACTAAAGCTTCGGAATCAGAACGCTAGCCCGCGTCATCGTGGGCTAGCGCGTCAGCCGAACGGCACATGCCAGCTCTGCTCTTGATGCCTTGCAACAAGCCTTCATGAAGAGGAAACCTGTCAGCAAGGTTGGCCTCGTCCATCACTCGGATTGAGGCGGCCAATACCTCTCGATCAAGTATACCGAGTTATTGGCCGAGGCTGGCATCAAGCCATCAGTCGGCAGTGTCAGTGATTGCGACGACAACGCGCTCGCCGAAGCGAATAACGGACCCTGCAAGGCCGAAGTGATCCTCGGGCGGGGCCCCTGGCGTTCTTTCAAGGTCGTCGAGTTCGCAACACTGGAATGGGTCAACTGGCTCAATCACTGGTGTTTGCCCGAACCCATCGGCAACATCCCGCCTGCTGAAGCCGAGGGGAATTACTACGCAGCGACTGCGGCCAAGGACAAGCTGCCCATGGCCGTATAACTCAAGCCAAGAAGCCTCCGGCAATCACGGGCGGTTCAGCCGCGCCCCACCATGCCTGAGTTTCCTGTTACGCGACCAACGGATCAGCGGGGCTGGCCTTTCCTTTGCATCGCTTCGAGGAGCGCAGCGCCCAGGCTTCCGCCGTCCCGGGCTGCCGCTGACTTTGGAGCACCCGCTGCTACCGGTCTCTGCGCCTCGCGGGCACCGCCTGTTTGCTTCCGCGGCCTGCTGCCCTCCTGCACTGCCTCAGCACCATCCTTGCGCATCGTGAGGCTGATGCGGTTGCGCGGCATATCAACCTCGATGACGCGAACCCGCACGATATCGCCTGTTTTCACCACCTCGTGCGGATCCTTGACAAACCGGTCAGCCAGCTGGCTCACATGTACGAGCCCGTCTTGGTGGACCCCGATGTCGACGAAGGCGCCGAACGCGGCGACATTGGTGACCACGCCTTCGAGTAGCATGCCAGGCCTCAGGTCCTTCATGCTCTCGACGCCGTCCGCAAACGACGCCGTCTTGAAGCTTGGTCTAGGGTCCCTGCCCGGCTTCTCGAGCTCTCTCAGGATGTCCTCCACCGTTGGCAGGCCGAAGACGTCGCTCTCGTAGTCGTGCGGATTCAAGCTTCGGAGCATTGCCGTATCCCCCATCAGGCTGCGAACATCACGGCCGCTCGCTTCTACGATTTTGCGCACAAGACCATAGGTCTCCGGATGGACAGCAGAAGTATCGAGCGGCTCATCGCCGTCCCGGATTCTCAGAAAGCCTGCCGCCTGCTGAAAGGCCTTGGGCCCAAGGCGCGATACATTGAGCAGCTCTTTCCGGGAGCGGAACGCCCCGTTCATGTGTCTGTACTCCACGATTGCCTCCGCGAGGCCGGGTCCGAGACCAGACACATGTGAGAGGAGAGGTGCTGAGGCCGTGTTCAGGTCAACGCCAACTGCATTGACGGCATCCTCAACCACCGCCTGCAGTGAGCGGCCCAGCCGATACTGGTCGACGTCGTGCTGGTATTGCCCGACACCGATTGATTTGGGCTCGATCTTCACCAGTTCGGCAAGCGGGTCCTGCAGGCGGCGGGCAATCGACACGGCACCGCGCAGCGAAACATCGGTGTCAGGGAATTCGCGCGCTGCAAGTTCCGAGGCCGAATAGACGGATGCACCCGCCTCCGAGACTACGACCTTCGTCGGCGCCCTCACACCATTCGGAAGCAGAGCCAGTGTATCTGCGACGAATTTCTCCGTCTCCCGGCTTGCCGTGCCGTTTCCGATGGCAATGAGTTCGACGCCATGCCCGGTGATCAGGTTCAGCAGGGCGGCCTGAGCACCGCGAACATCGTTCTTCGGCGGAAAGGGATAGAGCGTCGCCGTGGCCAGAAGCTTGCCAGTCGCATCCACTACCGCTGCCTTGACGCCTGTCCGGATACCAGGGTCGAGTCCGAGCGTCCGGCGCGAGCCGGCGGGGGCGGCGAGCAGAAGGTTCCGGAGATTGCGCGCGAAGACAGAAATCGCTTCATCATGGGCTCGCGCGCGAAGATCACCAAGCAAGTCAAGCATCATGGTAAGCGACAGCTTCACCCGCCACGTCCACTTGGCAACGGCGCGGAGCCAAGCGTCACCTGGACCGTTGCCGGTGATGCCAATGGCGCGGGCGACAATGCCTGCCGCCCGATCATCGCCTGTTTCCGGATCGGCTGCGATGTCGATGCTCACGATCTCCTCCTTCGAGGCCCGCAACATCGCAAGCGCACGATGTGAGGGTACCGTGGCCCATGGCTCACGGTGGTCGAAATAGTCTGAGAACTTCGCACCCTTCTCCTGCTGCCCGTCCACGACCTTCGAGATGATAAAGGCCTCTTTCCTCATGAAGGCCCGGAGTTCGCCGAGAAGTACGGCATTCTCAGCAAGCCGCTCCATGAGTATGTCACGGGCACCATCAAGAGCGTCCTTGACCGTCCTCACCTGTTCACAGGAAAAACCTGAGGCCAAAGTCTCCGGCTCCGTGGCACGGTTCGTCAAGATAAGGTCGATCAATGGCTCGAGCCCGTTTTCCCGCGCGATCATGGCCTTGGTGCGACGCTTGGGCTTGTATGGCAGGTAGATATCCTCGAGCTCCGCCTTCGTGCCGGCCGCTCCTATGACGCGCTCCAACTCGGGGGTGAGTTTTCCCTGCGAGGCGATCGACTCCACGATTGCCTTGCGGCGCTCCTCAAGCTCCCGGAGATAAACCAGCCGTTCGGAAAGCTTGCGCAGCTGCGTGTCATCGAGACCGCCGGTCGCTTCCTTGCGGTAGCGCGCTATGAAGGG
>NZ_JBIICB010000141.1:0-10529 GCF_044239095.1 Aestuariivirga sp.
AGCCCACTTCGCGCGCCGCCGCCTTGAGGCCATCGAAGGCGGGCGGAAGACCCACCCGCGCGATGGCGCTCCAGCTCGTGGCCGCGCCGAAACGGAAGGCGTGAGGCGTCTCGGTGATCCCCTTCAGGCCGTCGATGCCGGAGAGGTCGACAATGGGCCGCGCCAGCGGGCGGCCGGCATGGGCAGGAAACACATCGGTGCCGCCGCACATCGCAAGCGCGCCGGGGGCGGACATGGCGATCGCTGCCTCCTCGATGCTGCGGGGCCTTGCATACACGTCGAAATTCTCGCTTTCAGAGCTGCCGGATTGTGTCGCCTGCGGGCTTCCATTGTCAATGAATTCCCGCGCGCCGGTGAGCTGTCCTGCGCTATAGGTGGCCACTAGAGCATGATCCGCAAAAGTGGAAACCACTTTTGCGGATCATGCTCAAGCCATTTAACTTGCGCGAGTTCTTTTCGACCAGGTGATTCCACCTGGTCGGAACGCGCGCTAACACGGAGAGACCGATTCACCATGGCGCAGCCTGATTTCACCGCAGCGGCCAGCCTGTTGCTGGGCAACTGGTCAGCCACCACCCGCATGCCCGCCCTGCCGGATGCGATGCGCCCCCGCAGCCGGGCGGAGGGCTATGACGCCGCCGCCGCCGTGGCGCGGCAGAGCGGCAGCGCGGTGGCGGGCTGGAAGATCGCCGCCACCAGCGAGGCGGGCCAAAAGCACATCAACGTCGACGGGCCGATCATTGGCCGCATCCTGCAGAGCAGGCTGATGGCGCCCGGCGCGGGCGTGCCGCTTGGCGGCAACATCATGCGCGTGGCGGAAGCCGAATTCGCCTTCGGCTTCACCAGGGACCTGCCGCCCCGCACCCTGCCCTATTCGCAGGACGAGGCCCTCGATGCCGTTGGCTCGCTGCATCTCTCGATCGAGGTGCCGGACAGCCGCTACGGGGATTTCACCAAGGTGGGCGCAGCCCAGCTCATCGCCGACACGGCCTGCGCCTGCTGGCTGGTGCTGGGCCCCGCCGTTGCGATGCCATGGCGGCACATCAACCTCTCCGAACACGCTGTAAAGGGCTCCATAAACGGCAAGCCCGTGGCCGAGGGCACGGGCAAGGCCGTGCTGGGCGACCCGCGCAAGGCGCTCACCTGGTTCGTGAACGAGGCCTCGAGCTATTGCGGGGGCGTCAAGGCCGGGCAGTTCGTGACGACGGGAACCTGCATCATACCCATGGCCATCAAACCGGGCGACGAGGTGAGCGTGGACTACGGCGAACTCGGCGCCATCGCCTGCAGGATCGCATGATGCGGAACCTGACACCCCAACCGCTGACGCGCGAGGCCTTCGCGCCCTTCGGCGACGTGATCGAGCTGGAGGGTTCAGCCCCCATCACCATCAACCAGGGCTTCGCCCAGCGCTTCAACGACCTCGCGCATGTGGATGTGAGCCGCGAGGGCGGCGAAACCAACATCAGCCTGTTTGTGGGCCAGCCGCGCGCCTTGCCGATCGCGATCAGCCTGATGGAGCGCCACCCGCTTGGTAGCCAGCTGTTCTTTCCCCTTCAGGATCTGCCGTGGCTGGTGCTGGCCGCCGGAGACGTGCACGATACCTCGAGCTTCCGTGCCTTTACGGCGTCTGGCCGCCAGGGCGTCAACTATGCGCGGAACGTCTGGCACCACCCGTTGCTGGTCCTCGACGCGGCAAGCCGCTTCCTGATCGTCGACCGCAAGGGGCCGGGCAACAATCTCGAGGAAGTGTGGCTGGGGGACGGCGCCGCCTTCACGCTCACACCGTAACCCGCTCGTGCACCTTTTGGCCCCTGACATAGGTGGCGCTCACCGCCCGGTCATCCCCCAGGATCATGAGCGAGAACAATACGTCCTCGAGCGAGGCTGACACGTCCTGCCGGCTCGCCAGCACCGGCGTGGCGCAGGGATCAAGCACGACGAGGTCTGCGTATTTGCCAATCTCGACCGCACCCGTCTCATGCGCGATCCCGAGGCGCCCGGCATTGCCGCGCGTGGCCATGGCAAAGAGTTCAACCGCCGACGGCTTGTAACCGCCCAGCATCTGCACCTTGTAGGCTTCGCCAAGCGTCGCCAGCATCGAATAGCTGGTGCCGCCGCCGACATCGGTCGCAACACCGAGGTGCACGGGGCGGCCTGCCTTGCTGAGATGCGGCATGGACATCAGCCCCGAGCCGAGGAAGGTGTTGGACGTGGGGCAGTGGATGACGCTGGCACCGGCTTCGGACAGCCGCGCGCATTCACGCTCCGAGAGATGAATGCCATGGGCGAAGAGACTGTGCGCGCCCAGCAGGCCGAAGCGGTCATAGACGTCCACATAATCCCTGGCATCGGGGAACAGTTGCTTCACGAAGGCGATCTCGCCGGGGCTTTCCGAAAGATGCGTCTGCATCAGTGCGCCCGGCAGCGAGGCGAGGAGTTCGCCCGCGACCTTGAGCTGGGCCTCCGATGAGGTGATGGCGAAGCGCGGCGTCACCGCATAGCGAAGCCGCCCCCTGCCATGCCAGGCGCGGTAGAGTTCTTCCGATTGACGCGCACCTGTTTCGGGGTCGTCCTGGACGGCGGGGATGGCGTTGCGGTCCATCAAGGTCTTGCCGGTGACGAGCGCCATGCCCTTCTGTTCCGCCGCAGCAAAGAGCGCATCAGCACAGGCCTTGTGCACGGAACAGAAGGCGAGTGCCGCAGTGGTGCCATGCTGAAACAGGCGGGAGAGAAAAACCTCCGCCGCGGCGGCGGCATAGGCCGGATCGGCGTAGCGGCTTTCTTCAGGAAAGGTGAAGCGGGTGAGCCAGTCGAGCAGGTCCTTGCCCGGCGCCGCGAGCATGCGGTACTGCGGAAAGTGGATGTGCGCGTCGATGAAGCCGGGCATGACGATCCTGTCGCCATGATCGTCCACCGGCGCCTGGCGGAAGGCATGCGGCAACAGCGGCAGCGGGCCTGACCAGAGGATCGTGCCGTCGTCACCGGTGGCGATGGCGCCCTTGCGCTCATGCAGTGCTGCGCCCTCCGGCGAGAAGCTCAGGACCTGCCCCTTGATGACGCGCGTCATGGCGACACCCTGTCCTCGATCCTGAAGCGGAAGATCCGGCAGACCTGGGCCAGCGCGCCTGCGAATTCCGCCTCCCGCTCATTGCCCACGCGCACAGCGAAGCTCTCGAGGATCATGTGCTTGGTGGCGCCTTTCACCGCGAAGATGAAAGGAAAGCCGAAGCACGACTTGTAGCGTGCGTTGAGTTCGGAGAAGCGGGCGAATTCCTCCTCCGTCAGGCTATCGAGACCAGCACCCGCCTGCTCCCGCGAGGAGTCCTGCGTGAGCTTCGCCTTCGTCGCCAAGTCGGGGTGAGCGCAGATGAGGGCCAGCTGCGCATCCCGGTTGGCGGCGCGGATGGCGCGCTCGAAGGCGGCAATCATCTGATCGCGGTTGTGGAAGGGTCGGAAGCTCTGCGCCTCGCGCGCCACCCAGGGGGAATGCTCCGCAACATCGCCAAAGGCGTCGAGGAAGGCCTGCGGGCTCAGGGCGTTCACGCTGGAGATGGTGATCATTGCCTGGCGATCCATGTTCCGAGCTTGGCGCGCTCCTCATCCGTCATCTTCGTGCGGTTGGCGAGCGGCATGGCCTTGTTCTGTACCGCCTGAACGGAAATCTGCGCGGCATAGCGCTTCAACTCTGCCAGCGTTTCGAGGTGTACGCCCTTGGGCGCCACCTTGATGGTGGCATCGCTGGGGTTGGCGGCGTGACAGGTGGCGCAGCGGGTCTGGACGATCGTCAATGCCTCTTGGTCCGTCACCTCGCCCGGAAACAGCAGCAGCTTGGCGGGCTGCGTCAGCAGCAGTGCGAAGGCCAGTGCCGTGCCGATCAGCGGCAGCGTCCAGGCGATGTCGCGGTGTTGATCGCCCACTTCGGTGCGCACCAGGAAGTGGCGCAACAGCCCGCCGCCGAGGATGATGAGGCCCGCCAGCAACCATGCCTGCGGGTGATCCGTCACCATCGGGAAATGGTTGGAAATCATGGCCGCGAGCACGGGCAGCGTCAGGTAGGTGTTGTGCAGCGAGCGCTGCTTGCCGGTGGCGCCCAGTGCGGGGTCCGGCTTCCCGCCCTTGAGCAGCGCCGCCGTGATCTTGCGCTGGTTGGGAATGATGACCATAAACACATTGGCGGCCATGATGGTGCCGATCAGCGCGCCGATGTGGATGAAGGCGCCACGCCCCGAGAACAGGCTGGCATAGGCAAAGGAGAAGGCCAGCAGCATCACGAACAGGCTGACAGCCAGCGCCGCGGTGTTGCGCCCGATGGGCGAACGGCAGAGTGCGGTATAGATCACCCAGCCAAGGACCAGGCTAGCGGCCGAGATGGAAATGGCCTGCCACGGCGCAAGGTCACGCACATTCGGATCGATCAGATATGTATCTGCCTGAATGTAGTAGAGAACGACGAGCAGCAGGAAGCCCGTGACCCAGGTGAGATAGGCCTCCCATTTGAACCAGATCAGGTCCTTCGGCAGCGTCTCGGGCGCGGTGAGATATTTCCGCACGTGGTAGAAGCCGCCGCCATGCACCTCCCACGCTTCGCCCGCGACACCTGAGGGAAGACCCGGCGCCTTGCGGAGGGAAAAATCCAGCGCCACGAAATAGAAGGACGTGCCGATCCAGGCGATGCCGGCAATCATATGGGCCCAGCGGAGCAACAGGTTGGCCCAATCGAGGGACAGCACGGGTTGCGCCGTGAGCCACCAGGCGAGCGCCAGTGCGACGAAGATGACCGGCAGCGTCCAGCCGATCTTGGAGAGGGGATCGCCCACCTCATGCCGCACCAGGAAATGGCGGAGCGCTGCGCCGCCGATGAAGACGAGACCCACGAGCAGCCAGGCATTGGGCGCGTTGGTGAGCATCGCGAAATGGTTGCTGATCATCATCAGCAGGACGGGGAGTGTGAGATAGGTGTTGTGCAGCGAGCGCTGCTTGCCGATGGCGCCGAGGCGCGGATCTGGCGTCTCGGCCTTCAGCAGTGCTGCCGTGATCTTCCGCTGATTGGGGATGATGACCATGAAGACGTTGGCCGCCATCATCGTGCCGGCGATGACCCCCACATGAATGAAGGCGCCACGCCCTGAAAAGACATGCGTGAAGACATAGGCAAAGGCGAGGATGAGCGCGAAGACGCATGAGGCGAGCAGCGCCGTATTCCGCCCGATGGGCGAACGGCAGAGGCCGTCATAGATGGCCCAGCCCAGAACGATGGAGACGAGCGAGATGAGGATCGCGGCCCAGGGCGATATGTCGAGTACGGCGGGGTCGATCAGGTTGGCGCGCGCATCGAGATAGTAGACGGCGGCGAGCAGCAGGAAACCCGTGACCCAGGTGAGATAAGCCTCCCACTTGAACCAGGTGAGATGCTCCGGCATGCGGGAGGGTGCCGAGAGGTATTTCTGGACGTGGTAGAAGCCGCCGCCGTGCACCTCCCATGCCTCGCCGCGCACCCCATCCGGCAGGCCACCGCGCGACTTCAGCGAGAAATCGAGCGCCACGAAATAGAAGGACGTGCCGATCCAGGCGATGCCTGCGATCATGTGGCCCCAGCGGATGAGGAAGTTCAGCCAGTCGGCGATGAAGGGCTCGGGCATGGGCTTTCACGAATGCGCCTGCCGGGGATTGTTTCCCGCGGCAGGCGCTGGCTTGCGTTATGCGCGCTTACTGCGGCAGCTTGTCGTCGATGCCCTTCACATACCAGTTCATGCCCAGGATGTCGCCATCGGGCAGCGGCTTGCCGGCCTCGCCCACGACGGTTCCATCCTGCTTGGTGATGGGTCCGGTGAAGGGATGCAGCTTGCCGGTCTTGATGGCCTCTGCGGTTTCAGCCGCGGCCTTGGCGACGTCTTCCGGCAGGTTGGTGTAGGGCGCCATGGCCACTGTGCCATCGGCCATGCCGTCCCACGAGGATTCAGACTTCCATGTGCCGTCGAGCACCTGGCCGACGCGGCGCACGTAGTAGGGCGCCCAGTTGTCCACGATCGCGGTGAGCTGCGCCTTGGGCGCGAACTTGATCATGTCAGAGGCCTGGCCGAAGCCCACGGCACCAGCCTTCTCAGCCTCCTGCAGCGGGGCCGCGGAGTCCGTGTGCTGCGAGAGCACGTCGGCGCCCTGGCTCAGCAGAACCTTGGCGGCGTCCGCTTCCTTGCCGGGGTCGAACCAGGTGTTGGCCCAGACGATCTTGACCTTGAAGTCCGGGTTCACCGACTGCGCGCCCAGCATGAAGGCGTTGATGCCGGCGATGACCTCCGGGATCGGGAAGGAGGCGATGTAGCCCGCCGTGCCGGTCTTGGACACCTTGGCCGCGATCTGGCCGATCACATAGCGGCCTTCATGGAACTTGGCGTTGAAGGTGGTGACGTTATCGGCCGTCTTGTAGCCGGTGGCGTGTTCGAACTTCACGTCCGGATACTTCTGGGCCACCTTCAAGGTGGGCTCCATGAAGCCGAAGGAGGTCGTGAAGATGATGTTGCAGCCATCACGCGCCAGGCGCTCGATCGCACGCTCCGAATCGGCTTCCGGGACGCTCGCCACATAGGCGGTCTCGACCTTGTCGCCATAGGCGGCCTTGACGGCCTCGAGGCCCTGGTGGTGCTGGTAGGTCCAGCCGAAATCCTCGATCGGGCCGACATAGACCCAGCAGGCCTTGGTGGCGGCCGTGGCCGATGCCGAGGCGGCCCCGAGCGCCAGGATGGCGGCCGCGGCCGACATGAGCAGTTTCTTCATTTTCGACGTCTCCTTGTTCAGTCAGTTTCTTAACGGTCAGGCACGAAGGGCCGGCCGAGCGAGGCCGGCGTGTTCTTCCTCATCATCACCCGGTTTCCGGAGATGATCACGAGTACCGCGATGGTGACGAGGTATGGCAGCGAATTCAAGAACTGGGCCGGTATTCCCCAGCCTTTTGTTTGGACAACAAAGGACAGGATCGAAATTGTGCCGAAAAGATAGGCACCAAGCAATACCCGCCAAGGCAGCCAGGAGGCGAAGACAACCAGCGCCAGGGCGATCCAGCCGCGGCCCGACGTCATGTTCTCGATCCACTGCGGGGTATAGACGAGCGACAGGTAGCCCCCCGCGATGCCCGAACAGGCGCCGCCAAACAGAACGCAGGCATACCGCACCTTGATGACGTCGTATCCCAGGGCATGGGCCGAGGCGTGGCTGTCGCCCACCGCGCGCACCACCAGGCCCCATTTGGTGCGGAAGAGAAACCAGGAGACCGCGGCCGTCAGCACCACGGCAAACGGAATGAGCGGGTCGATGCCCGCGATGCTCGGGAGCTTGACGCCGGGTTGGCCGACGAAGGCTTCGCCGATCTGCCCCGAAAGGCCAAGCCCGAGCAGCGTGAGCGCCAGCCCCGTGGCGACCTGGTTGGAGACCAGCGTCAGCGTCAGGACACCGAAGAGCAATGACATGACCATGCCCGCCGCAATGGCCGCGAGAAGCCCCAGCCAGGGCGAGCCCGTGTAGAGCGCCGCGCCAAAGCCCGAGACCGCGCCCATGACCATCATGCCCTCGACCCCGAGGTTCAGGACACCTGACCGCTCGACCACCAGTTCGCCCAGCGCCGCGAAGAGAAGCGGTGTCGCTGCCGTCAGGATGATGAAGATAACACCTGAATCCATGGCCCTACCCCGCCGCCCTTGCTGCCGCCGTGCGCGCCGTCTCGAGGCGCACGCGGTAGAGGATGAAGGTGTCGCAGGCGAGCAGGAAGAACAGCAGGATGCCCTGGAACACCTTGGCGATCTTGTCGGAAATGCCGAGCGAGACCTGGACGCTCTCGCCGCCGATAAAGCTCAACGCCAGAAGCAGGCCCGCCACGATGACGCCCAGCGGGTTGAGCCGGCCGAGGAAGGCCACGATGATGGCCACGAAACCGTAGTTCGGCGAATAGGGCGTCTGCAATTGCCCGGATGTGCCCATCACGTCGCTCGCCCCCGCAAGGCCTGCCAGCGCACCGCTCAGCAGGAAGCAGAACAGCACGGAGCGCGGGCCCGAGAATCCGGCAAAGCGCCCGGCACGGGGTGCAGCCCCGATAACCTGCAGTTCGAAGCCCTTCAGCGTGCGCGCCATGACGACGGCAAGCACGAGCGCCACGATGAGCGCAAAGAGCGCGCCCAGGTGAACGTCGCCCCAGCGCGGCAGCAGCTGCCAGCCGGCGAAATTGACCGATTTCGGAAAATTGAATCCCTCCGGATCGCGCCAGGGCCCCCGCACCAGCCAGTCGAACAGGTAATGCGCCACATAGACCAGCATCAGCGACGTCAGGATCTCGTTGGTGTTGAACCTGATCTTGAGCAGGGCCGGTATCGCCGCCCAGGCCATGCCGCCCATGACGCCCAGCGCCAGCATTACCACCATCACCTCCGGTGTCTGCCACGAGGTGAAGAACACGGGGATCATCCCCGCCAGCAGCGCGCCAAGAATGAACTGGCCTTCGGCACCAATGTTCCAGACATTGGCGGCATAGCAAACGGCAAGGCCAGCCCCGATCAGCACAAGCGGCGCCGCCTTGGCGATGAGCTGCTCGCGCGACCATGGATCGGTCAGCGGCTCAATGAAGTAGACATAGAGCCCCTCGAAGGGATTGATACCCTTAAGCGCAAAGATCACCCCGCCCGCGATGACGGTGAGGCACAGCGCGATGACGGGCGAGAGCAGCGCCATCTTCGCCGATTGCTCCGCCCTCTTCTCAAGCACCAGCCGCATGGGCTTTCTCCTTCGCTTCATGCGCGCCCGCCATCAGGAGCCCGATCCTCTCGGCACTGAGGCCCGCGGCCGGATAGGCCTCGGAGAGCTCGCCACGCGAGATGACGGCGATACGGTCGGCGATCTCGAAGATCTCGTCGAGATCCTGGCTGATGACGAGCACCGCCGAGCCCTCCCTGGCAAGGTCGACGAGCGCCTGCCGGATGGTGGCGGAGGCGCCCGCGTCAACGCCCCATGTCGGCTGGTTGACGGCGAGTATGCCGGGTTTCCGGTCCAGCTCGCGGCCCATGACGAATTTCTGCAGGTTGCCGCCCGACAGGGCGCGCGCTTCAGGGTCGGGCTTTCCCATGCGCACGTCGAATGTCTTGATGATGCGGGCGCTCAGCGCTGTGGCCTCATCACTGCTCACCAGGCCGGATCTGACCAGCCCGGCATCGCAGGCGTGGCGCGTGAGCACGACATTCTGCGACAGGGTGAAGCCCGGCACCGCGCCGTGCCCCAGCCGTTCCTCCGGCACGAAGGCAGCACCCGCCTGGCGCCGTTCGTTGATGCCGGTCTGCCCCATGGGCTGGCCGTCGATCAGCAGCATGGAGGCGGAGGCGAGCATGCGCTCGCCCGAGACCGCATCGAAGAATTCAGACTGGCCATTGCCGGCCACACCCGCGATGGCCACCACCTCGCCGGCCTTTACCTCAAGAGATACGCCCTTGAGAGCGACCGAGAACGGCCCGTCGGCGGCCAGGCTCAGGTCGACGAGGCTCAGGCGGGTGCGAGCCTGCCCGGCGTGTTTCGTCTCCCCGTCCGAGGGCCTCACCACGTGGATGTCGCCACCGACCATCAGCCGGGCGAGGCTTCCAGCCGTCTCCTGCGTGGGGTCGACGTTGGCCACCACCTTGCCGTGGCGCAGGATGGTGGCATTGTGGCAGAGGCGCTTCACCTCCTCCAGGCGATGCGAAATGTAGATGACCGCGCAGCCTTCTCCCGCCAGCCGGGCCAGCGTGACGAAGAGCTGGTCTGCCTCCTGAGGCGTGAGCACCGCGGTCGGCTCGTCCATGATGAGCAGCTTCGGCTCCTGCAGCAGGCAGCGCACGATCTCGATCCGCTGGCGCTCGCCCACCGACAGATCGGCGACAACGGCGGAGGGCTCGAGCGGCAGGCCATAGTCACGCGACACGCGGGTGATGCGCTCGGCCAGTTTCTTCATGTCGAAATCGCCTGGCATGGCGAGCGCGATGTTCTCGGCCACCGTCAGCGCCTCGAACAGCGAGAAATGCTGGAAGACCATGCCGATACCAAGCTTGCGCGCCGCTGCCGGGCTGGCGATGGCGACGGGCTTGCCCATCCAGCGGAACTCGCCGCTTGTCGGTTGCAGCGCGCCATAGATCATCTTGACGAGCGTGGACTTGCCCGCGCCGTTCTCGCCCAGGAAGGCGTGGATCTCGCCGGGCTTTACCTTCAGCGTCACGCCGTCATTGGCTTTCAGCGTGCCGAAGACCTTTGTGACGTGGAGCGCTTCAAGGAGATATTCCATGCCGTCAACCTGCATTTCTGGCAGGCAGATTGCCTTGCGCCGGGGCGGCTGACAATGCTTCGTCGAGCGTTATCACCTGCGCTGCCACGGAAACGGCAATCGCGGCGGGCAGCTTGGAGCGGATGCCGCCGACCCCGATGGGGCAGATCATAGCCGTGATCCGCGCGTCATCCACCCCGGCCTCACGCAGGCGCCGCGTGAACCGCGCGCGCTTGGTGGCGCTGCCGATGACGCCCACATG
>NZ_JBIICB010000401.1:0-2613 GCF_044239095.1 Aestuariivirga sp.
GGCAGCTCGGGATGATAGCGGAGCAGCCAGGCGATGGCGTCCGGCCGGTCACCGCGGCGGGAGACCGGCGTGTAGCGCGGACCCGAGGTCGCCTTCTGAACCTGGATGTTCACCTTGGACTCGAGGATCTTCAGCCGGTACTCCGGGTCCTTCTCGCCCTTTTCGATTTCCTCGCGGGTGATCTGGCCGCCGGTGACGGGATCGAGCCCCTTGATGCCGGCAGCCACGTCACCGTCGGCGATGCCCTTCACCTCGAGTTCGTGCAGGTGGCAGAAATCGGCGATCTGGCGGAAGGTGAGCCCGGTATTCTCGACGAGCCAGACAGCAGTGGCCTTGGGCATCAGCGGTATGCGGGACATGATCTTTCTCTCCTTGAGAACCGGTGTTTCAGGTTCCCTGTCTCAACGACAGCTTGGTGGGGATAGGCTCATATAGAGCCGCATAAGCCCCCGTGCAACTGGCAATTGACACAATCTGCCAGGCTCATGTCAGCAGCACGATCTTGCCGATGTGCTCGCTCGATTCCATCAGGGCATGGGCGGCGGCGGCCTCCGCGAGGGGGAATGTGCGGAAGATGATGGGCTTCAACTGCCCCGCGCCGAACAGGGGCCAGACCTGGCTTTCAAGCGCGCGGGCGATCTCGGCCTTCTCGGCGACGCTGCGGGGCCTCAGGGTCGATCCGGTGAAGGTCAGGCGCTTCAGCATGATGGGCATCCAGTCCGCCTCGAAGCGTGAACCCTTCTGGAACGCGATCATCACGATGCGGCCATGCATGGCGGCAACCTTCAGGTTCTTTGCCACATACTCGCCGCCGACCATGTCGAGGATCACATCTGGCCGGATACCCTTGTCCGCCAGCACGGCGGCGAAATCGGCTGCGCGGTAATTGATGGCGAGATCCGCACCGAGCGCGCGGCAGGCGCTGCATTTCTCCTCCGAGCCCGCCGTTACGGCGACCACCGCGCCGAAGGCCTTGCCCAGCATGATGGCGGTGGTGCCGATGCCGCTTGAGCCGCCATGCACCAGCAAGGTCTCGCCCTCCCTGAGCCGACCCCGGTCGAAGACGTTGGTCCACACCGTGAAGAAGGTTTCGGGGATCGCCGCCGCCTCGGTGAAGGAGAGGCCCGGCGGCACGGGCAGCGCATTGTCCTCGTGCACCACGGCAAACTCGGCATAGCCCCCGCCCGGCACAAGGGCGCAGACCCTGTCTCCCACCTCGTAGTGGCTGGCCCCCTCGCCAAGTGCTGCAACCTCGCCGGCGATCTCGAGGCCCGGCGTTTCCGGCGCCCCCGCAGGCGGCGGATAGGCCCCCTGGCGCTGCAGCACATCCGGACGGTTGACGCCCGCCGCCTTCACCCGCACCAGGATTTCACCGGGACGCGGCACCGGCACGGGCAATTCGACGGGCCTCAGCACCTCTGGGCCACCCGGGCTGGTGATGGCGATGGCGGTCATGTGTTTCATGAAAACTCCTCCGGAAACGATCCGGATGTCAGTTTGGGTTGAAGGAGATGGGCCGGCAATGACAAAATGACATCCAAAGGAGAAGCACCATGACATTCGAAGACCCGCCGAAGAAGCCCGCCGCCATCACCGTCGGCGAGGCGCTCGATCTCCTCTCCGTGTCCGAATTGGAACAACGTGTTCAGAATTTGGAATCCGAAATTGAACGCACCAAAGCCGCGATTCAATCAAAACGTGCATCAAAGTCAGCTGCGGATGCGTTTTTCCGTTCCTAGCGTATCATTATGGACAGAATTTCATCTTTAGATTGTTATCATTAATGATTTGGTAAGGAGTTAACGATATTTTGGAAATTGTAATCCTTGACCGGATTGCTCCGAGTGGCTCGAAGCCACTCTGTTTGACGCCTCCCTGTTTAAAAACTTCGAAGCCGCGCACATCGCGCGGCTTTTTTTGGCTGGCTTTGGCATCAGTCTTGCTGTGAAGGCCCTGCGGAAGGCGCGTTGATTGACCACATCCCGGACCATGGTCATGATCTGGGCGCCCTTTCGCGCAAACGCCGCAAAGAGCCACAGGAAGCATCGCCATGTCACTGCCGCAGTCCCCCTCAATCACGGTCGAGTTCCTGTCGCGCTTCACCGCGTCGGAGCAGTTCGACAAGGTCTTCCGCGAGGGCATGGGCCTGGTGGAGGAGACGGCGAACTATCTCGATGGGCCCGGACGGGCGGATGCCCGCACGCTCGATCGCAATGGCGCGGTCGCCTACGCCACGGAAAGCATGCGCCTCACCACCCGGCTCATGCAGCTTGCATCCTGGCTGCTCCTGCAGCGCGCGGCAGGCGTGGGCGAGATGAGGCAGGACGAGGTGTTGAAGGAACGCCAACGCATCAGTCTCGCCGACATCGGGCGCGGACACGAACTGACCGGCGCCGAGCAACTGCCCCCGGCTCTGCTCGACATCGTGGAGCGTTCGCTCTCACTGCATCAGCGTATTCTGAACTTCGATACCATGCTCGGCCTCACAGCACCCGAGGCCGCCCCCGCGCCAAGCCCGGTGATGACCCAGATCGACCGCATCACTGCCGTGTTCGGCTCCGGGCGCGGGTGATCACTAAAAATGGATTCACCCCTGTCCATTGAGCCCTGAAG
>NZ_JBIICB010000142.1:0-10492 GCF_044239095.1 Aestuariivirga sp.
TCAGCCGCCGCAGGGCGAAGGCGTTCCTGGATGCCTGGCGACTGCGTCTCACGTAAGATGTTGTATCGATCCGCGTCAATCACGACGCGCAATTTGCAGGCACGCGAAGCGCTGCTGTTCCTCGGCGTCGGTGAAGCAAACGAAATCTGACTGGCAGCCCGATGTTTGCCCCATTCGTAGTCGTGTGAGACAGTGCACCGACGTTTCATCTGCGAAGTCGGCCAATGGTTCCGGGAAAGCAGCCTGATCATCCTGGCGGCGTTGGCCAGCGTGACCTGGGACCAGGCCCGCTCTAGCGGAGCCTACAATATACCTAGAGTGATGCTGATCTGCCTCCCCTGCGCCGTGGCCAGCCATCCGATATCTGCCTGAGACCCCGAAGGATCAATGTGACTATCGCTTCAATACGCATGGCGTCTGCGAGATCTATCAACCGCACATCATTGCCAGAAATACGAAGGCCCGGTCGACGCCGGGCCTTTCAAGAGCTATGCAACGCGGCTCAGAAGCGGATCTTGGCCGTCGCGCGGACGACGCTGAACTGGTAGTCGACGTCCCCCTTGCCCTGGATTCCAACAAGCTGCCCTTCATCGTCATTTACGGTCTCGCCGAGGTTGGTTCTCCAGTCAGCTGATCCGAGATCGACATAGAGATATTCGAAGCCAAGGCTCCAATTGTCGATGCCGTACTCCATGCCTGCGCCAACCGTCCAACCCCAGTTCGTGGCGTCCGTCGAGCCGGTGTAGTAGCGGTTGGAATCGGGATCGTCGTCCTCCAACTCTGTCGCATCGATCTTGACCGAAGCTTCCATCTTTCCGTAGGCAAGTCCACCTGTTCCATAGAATAGGAAGTTATCGGCGGCGAAGCCGACACGTCCGCGCAGGGTTGCGAACCAGTCAGCCCCGAAGGAGGTGCGGGCAGTACCATAGAGTTCCTCTTCACCGGCCCCAGGGTCGCCCAGTAGTCCGCCCAGCTCATTCAGCTGGTCGCTGATGTTGCTGGTCGCGTCATTGCCAAACCCAGCATAATTCATGTCAGCCTCAATACCGAAAACGAGGCTGTCATGCTGCCAGTTGTAGCCGATCAGCGCGCCTCCGGTGAAAGCGGTCTCATCGCTTGACAGGTTGGCGTCAACGTCGTCGAGCAGGTCGTTGATTTCACCTGCACTTCCGCCGCCATCCACATCAGGCCCGAAGTAATTGAAGTCATGATTGACCTCGGAGTTGTTGAAACCGGCCCCGGCATTCAGGCCGAGGTAGAAGCCCGACCAGTCATAGGCCGCCGTCGAGACGTCAGCGGCCTTGGCGGCAGTGGTCGGAAGCGCTGCGGAAACGATGGCTGTTGCCGCGAGAAAGAAAGTCCTCATGAATAGGTCCTCGATGTGCTTGGCCTGACATGCGCAGCGGTCTTGCTGCCACAAATGACAACAACGGTTGGAAGCAAGGGTTTCCGCAAGCGGGAACCCCAGCAGCACTCCGGAGCATGATTGGAAACAGGCTGGAGTTCAGCAAGTACTGCACGGACGGCCCAGAATTTTTCATAAGCGGTCAAAACTACTGTCATGACCACGCTAACCATCTGAAAGATATGAAAGGTCTTTGGCGGTCGAAAGCCAGTCGTCAGGCTGCCGACATTCATGAACGGCACACTGAATTCATGAACGGCAAAAGCGAGGCGTCCAAGCGTGGGGGATGCCGCCCATCGGAGCGTGACCTCCGATGAACGGCAATGCGGCTAAGTGTTCACCTTTGGTCTTGAATTTCTAGAGTCCCTGCCAGAACTTGGCCATCTGCTAGACAATCGGAACACCGGCGAGGACCATGAATGGGAAGGTGATCCCTAGCGAGGCGGTCAGATAAATCGAGGGATTGGCTTCTGGGAATGTAGAGCGCACAGCGGCTGGGGCGTCGATGTAGCTGGCGGAGGCTGCCACAGCGCCGAGTACGAATGCCGACCCCATGGGCAATCCGACGAGCGTGGCGAGACCCGTGACGATGAAGCCGTTGACCATCGGCATGATGATGCCGAATGCCAGCATCCGTCCACCGACCTTGGCAAACTCCTTCAGGTGACGCCCGGCGGTCATGCCCATTTCCAGGAGGAAGAGCACAAGAACACCCCGGAATAGATCGACAAAGAAGGGCTCGACCTTCCTGAAATTCGCCTCTCCCGAGGCGGCGCCGATGATGAGGCCACCGCCGAGAAGCAGCAGTCCCCGGCCCCGAAGGGTTTCCATCAGGATGGAGGAAAGGGGAGCACCCTTCACGCCATCAGCCCGCGACAGCGCCAGTCGCCCATAGAAAAGCGCGACCAGAATGCCAAGCTCCATCAGTGCCACAAGGCCTGTGATGTGCCCCTCCATGGGCGTTCCGACGCTTTCACCATAGGACCGGGCTACGACGAAGGTCACGGATGACACCGAGCCGTAGAGCGCCGCGACCCCGGCGGCATTCACGATGCTGAGGCCGATGATGTGGCGGCCGACGAGGAAGGCAATCAGCGGTAGCAGGATGACTGCCAGCGCAGTCACCGTAACGGCGCCACCGATGTTGCTCAGGTCGGCTGTGGCCAGTTCGCGACCGCCCTGCAGTCCGATCGAGAACAGCAGGAAGATCGCAAAAATGCGGATCACCGGTTCGGGGATCTCCAGATCCGATCGAATGAGGGTGGCGAAAATGCCAAGAAGAAAGGCGAGGGTGATGGGCGATATGAGGTTTTCGATGAGAATGCTTTCCATTGCGACCTCCCGGATTGCTTGCAGCGAGGTTTTCCCGGGAATCGATTGAAAAGAGAAACGCGAACAGTAGTGTCCGGTTAATAACCGAACAAATTCAATTGGTTGCCAAATCCGACATCACTGGGTTGGTTGGGCAGGCTCGAAAAAGCTTGTAAAATGGGCATTTTCTCGAAAAGCGTGAGTGAGAGGACCTGCAGAAAAGTGTAGAGCGGCGCCTCGATCCCGAGGCGCTTTCTGACGATGGCCACCAGGACATAGACGGCCACCGCGATCCAGATCTGGGTCTTCACCGCATTCTCTGAAGTCCCATAGAAGGCTTTAATCCGGAGGTGCTGCTTGATCCACTTGAAGAACAGCTCGATCTGCCAGCGGCTCTTGTAGAGGGCGCAGATGATCGGTGCTGGTAGTAAGTGATGGTTGGTCAGGAAAGTAAGTTTCTTCTCGGTGTTAGGGTCGTTGAAGCGGATACGACGGAGGTGCTCCGGGTAGGACTCGCTGCTCCGAAAACCGTCGAGCCTGATGCTCTGGTCACAGATGATGCCGTTGCTTCGATCACTCGCGGCCGAGTAGAGGCGGCTGGAATCCATATTGGACTTGGCACGCGTCACGAAGAATGCTCCTGTGAGATGCAGCTTGCCGTTGGAAACATGAATGAAACTGGGGATATTTCCGCGCAAGTCGAGAAGTGTGTGCATCTTCACCGCCGACTTGGTGGACCGGAAGTGGGCCCATGGAAACACCGACATGCAGAGATCGATAGTGGTCGAATCCAGCGCATAGACGCTATCGGTGAGGTCAATGCCCAGCTCCTCGCCCGCATACAACTCCCGCGCCTGCGCAATCAGGCTTCGAGCGAAGTGAGGCGGCGAATCTAGACGGAACACAGCAAGTCAGTGGCTTCGCATGTAGAGTAGACAGGTTTAGACAGGTCTGTTATCGAAAGGAAATGGCCAAGCCGAAGCCCTTGCAATCAGCCTTCGCCAAGACAGAGCGTGTCGCCCTCAGCCTCGAGCGGGACATCCTCTCGGGCAAATTTGGCTACGGCGCGCAGCTCGAAAGCGAGAATGCGCTGGTGCGACGCTTTGATGTGAGCCGCAACACTGTCCGCAAGGGTCTTGAGGCGCTGGCTGACAAGGGGCTGATCACCACCCGGGTTGGCATCGGCTCTTTCGTGACGTTCAACGGCCGCACAATTGATGACGCGCTGGGCTGGACCCGTGCGCTCTCGCGTCAACAGGAACCGGTCGAGACTCGGATGCTGCAGCTTGCGCGCGTTAGCGACGCGACGCTTGCGGCGGAACTCAAACTCGCCAGCGCTGATTTTTTGGCGGTCGACCGAGTGCGTGAACTGTGCAGTTCGGGACGCGTGGTGTCGATCGAGCGTAGCCGCATTCCGCACCGGCCCGAACTTGATGCGGTCTTGTCCGGCGGCCTGGTGAACGGATCGCTCTCGGCAACGCTGAGCGCCGCGGGGCTCTGGGCTCATGGCGGCGAGGAATGGGCCGAGGTCGAATTCCTGAGCGAGGCGGATGCGAAGCTTGCCGGCGTTGCCAGCGGCACGTCCTTCTTGCGCTCGCGCCGTCTGGTGCGCGGTGCGGGCGGCGAGGTTGTCGAGTATGTCGTGAGCCTTCTCGATCCGCGCCATTTTGCGCTTCACCTGGCTTTCTGATGCAGAAGCCCTCTCTCAGGCAACGGGCCCTTGGCGCGCTGGCGGGCGTGGCGGTGGGCGATGCCATGGGCATGCCCACCCAGACGCTGCCGCGAGACGAGATCGTGCGGGCCTATGGCGTGATCAGCGGCTTCTGCGATGCTGTTGCGGACCACCCGGTGAGTGGAGGGCTGAAGGCCGGCACCATCACAGACGACACCGAGCAGAGCCTCCTCCTGGCTCAACACCTGATCAGCCGCGGCGGCCGCGTTGATCAGCAGGCGTGGGCTGAGCAACTTCTGGAGTGGGAGCGCGACACACATGCCCGGGGCGTGAACGATCTGCTCGGCCCCTCGACGAAGCGCGCCATCGAAGCTTTGCTTCGGGGCGTTCCCCTCAGCGAGACAGGGCGCCTCGGAACCACCAACGGCGCCGCGATGCGAATTGTGCCGGTGGCGATCGCCACGCCTGTCGCCCCGCTCTCCGTCCTCCTTGACGCCGTTGAGGATAGCTGCCGCCTGACGCATCACACATCCGAGGCCATCGGCTCTGCCGCGGCGGTGGCCGCTGCCGTGAGCGTGGCGCTCGACGGCGCGGGTCTCGACACCATGATCGCCACCGCGCTAGCCGCCGCCGCCGAGGGTGAGCGGCGCGGAGAGCCTGCCCGCTCGGGTTCGATCCGCGCGCGCATCGCGGAGGCGCTGGACCTTGCCGAGGGGCGGAGCGGCGAAGAGGCCGCCCTGCGCATCGCCGCGCAGATCGGCACCAGCGTCTCGGCGCTCCAGTCCATTCCCATGGCCTTCGCCATCCTGCGCCTTACTGAGGCAAACCCGTGGCGCTGTGCGCTCCTCAGTGCGGTCATTGGAGATGACACCGACACCATCGGGGCCATTGCCTGCGGCATGGCCGGCGCCAAAGCCGGCATCGGAGGCATTCCCCCAGATGCTTGGAAGCTGGTGCAGAGTGTGAACCACTTTTCTCTTGAACCGGCGGTGGAGGGCCTGCTGCGCATCCGTGCGGCGCGCGGAGGGCAGACGGCATGAAGGGCGGGATGCTGCAGCTTTCGGGCGTCGTTGTGGATCTCGTCCACCGGATCGATCACCTGCCAGCACCCGGAGAGGAAGTCGAGACCGCCGAATTCCAGATGACGGCCGGTGGCGGCTTCAATGCGATGGCCGCGGCGCGGCGCATGGGTGCCCGCGTGACCTATGGTGGCATGCTGGGGCAGGGGCCGCTGGCGGACATCACCGAGGCGGCCCTGCGCGCCGAAGGCATCGCGCTTGCGCCGGGGGCGCGTGCAGAGATCGACCAGGGCAGCTGCGCCGTCATCGTCGATGGCACAGGCGAGCGCAGCTTCATCTCGCATCATGGGGCGGAGCGCCGGATCGACGTTGCGCATCTCGCGGGCCTTGCAGCATCCTCGCATGCCTTTGCGCTGCTCACGGGCTACTCATTGTACAAGCCGGCAAGTGCTGCAGCCTTCCTCGCGTGGCTTCCGGCATTGCAGCGGCCGCCGCTGCTGATGTTCGACCCCGGCCCCATCGTGGCCGACATCCCGAGGGAGACGCTGGACCGCTGCATGGCGCGCGCCGACTGGATCAGCGCCAATGCGGGCGAAGCGCGCATCCTGACGGGTGAAGATCAGCCCGCTGCGGCTGCGACCCGCCTTGCCGCCGGACGCCAAGGTGCGCTGGTGCGTCGCGGTGCCGAGGGCTGCTGGCAAAGCTTTGAAGGCCGGACGCTTCACATTCCGGGCTTCGCCGTCGCCGCGATCGACACCAATGGTGCGGGCGACACCCATGACGGCGTGTTCATCGCGGCCATGATTGCGGGTTTCGCACCCGCCGATGCGGCGCTGGTCGCCAATGCTGCTGCCGCGATCTCCACCACCATCATCGGTCCGGCGACCGCGCCGGACGCAACCCAAACCCGCCGGTTCATGGATGCGCGTGGAGCAAAGCTCAGCGCGCCGCAAAACTGGGAACGGGTGCAACCGGGCGGCTAGCTCGCCTACGAGAAGGAGGACAGGGAATGAACAGGATCAACAGGCGCATGATGGTGGGTGCTATGACAGCCGCCATCCTGACGGGTTCGACAACCCTCGCCGTGGCCGCGGGCGAGATCCGCGTGCTCAACTGGCAGGGTTACGGCACCGACGAGGCCTTCGCCACGGAGGCCTTCGAGAAGAAAACCGGCGTTAAGGTGGTGCATGACTACTTCACCTCCGAGCAGGAGATGCTGACCAAGCTCCGCACCAACCCCGGCGCCTATGACGTGGTGCTGGTCAATTCCGCCTTCACCGGACAGGCAAAGGCCGAGGGGCTCATCGCCAAGATCGACACGGCCGACATGCCCAACGTGAAGGATCTCGCACCCAGCATGGGCCAGAATCCAGATCTGGTCATGGGCGGGGACGTCTACGGCGTCGCCTGGACCTGGGGTGCCACGGGCCTTGCCGTCAACAAGGATGCGGTCACGACACCTCCCACCTCTCTCGCCATCCTTTGGGACCCGCAATATGCCGGCAAGGTCTCGATCCGCGACGACGGTGTTGAAGCGGTCCAGTTCGCGGCCCTGGCGCTCGGCCAGGACATGAATGACATCAAGGACCTTGAGGCCGTGAAAGCGAAGCTCAAGGCGCTGATGCCGCAGATCAAGACCTTCTGGTCTTCGGAAAATGACTGGAACCAGTTCTTCTCTGCGGGTGACTTCACGGTTTCGACCTTCTGGTCCGGCGGCGCGGGACGCTCGATCACCAAGGGCCTGCCGGTGGCCTTCGCCGTGCCGCAGGAGGGTGCGGTCGGCTGGCTCGACAGCCTAGCCATTCCTGCCGCCTCCAAGAACCAGGATGCGGCCCGCGCCTTCATCAACTGGATGATCGATCCCGAATTCTACGTGCAGTGGGCGGCCAAGGGCGCTCCCAGTTCCGCCAATGCCAAGGCCAATGCGGCCCTCCCCGAAAGTGATTTCAACAAGCAGGCCTTTGCCGATCCGGCCGTGGTCGAGCGGGTCAAGTTCATGAAGCCGCTGTCGGACGAGACGCGCAAGATCTACACCGAGCTCTGGCAGGACGTGAAGGCGGCCCAGTAGGGATTGCTCCACGTGGCCAAAGCCACATCAAACAACGACACGCTGCGCGCCGGAATGTTCCTGGCGCCAGCCTACATCTGGCTGACGGTGGCGGTGTTTCTGCCGCTGTCAGCCATGCTGTTCTTCAGCTTTCTCTCGGCCGCACCCTTCACCAACGCCGCGTGGCACCTGACGGGGGCGAACTACGCCGAATTTCTCGCGCGTGCCATCTACCCTGACCTGCTCGGCCGGTCGCTTCTTCTCGCGGCTGTCGTAACGGCTTGTTGCGTGCTCATCGGTTACCCTTGTGCCTATGTCCTTGCCCGCCACGTGAAGGGCCGGGCGCGCGAAGCGCTGTTTCTTCTGATCATCCTGCCGTTCTGGAGCAACAGCCTGGTGAGGATCTTCTCCTGGGCAATCGTGCTGCGCGGCAACGGCATCATCGACCATACGGTCGGCGCCGTATTTCCCTTCGTTTCCGTGAACCTCATGTTCAGCTACACGGCGGTGGTGATCGGGCTGGTGCACTCCTATCTCCCTTATGTGATCCTCACGTCTTATCTCGCGCTGCAGGCAATTGACGAGAGCATCCTCGAGGCTGCCCGCTCGCTGGGCGCACCCTTCCGCACCATCCTGTTCCGCCTGCTGCTGCCGCTGTCGCTGCCGGGCCTCGCGGCGGGCGCCGTGCTGATCTTCGTTCCCGTGGCGGGTTCCTTCATGGAGCCGCGCATTCTCGGCGGCAAGCATGGCATCTTCTACGGTACGCTGATCGAAGATCAGTTTGTGGCGACCTTCAACTGGCCTCTCGGCGCGGCGCTGTCCTTCATCCTGCTTGCCGTGGTTCTGTTGATCCTTGCCGCCGCCAGCCCCGTGCTGAAGAGGGCGCGATGAGAGAGCCGAACCAGGCCGCCAAAGTCCTCGGCCGCGCCTATGTGGGGCTGGTCCTCTTCTTTCTCTATGCCCCCATTCTCGTCATGGCGCTGATGTCGTTCAACGCCTCCGAATTTTACGCCTTTCCCTTGAGTTTCACGCTCGACTGGTATCGCAAGCTCTTGGGCAATACCGAGATTCTAGCCTCCGCTTGGAGAAGCCTGTGGATCGCGCTTGCCACCACTGTCATCGCCACCGTGCTCGGCACGGCGGCAGCCTTGGCGCTGTTCCACTATCAGTTTCCCGGCAAGCGGCTGCTGCAGGCGCTGCTGTTCCCGCCGATCGCCATTCCATGGCTGATCATCGGCACCGCGATGCTGATCTTCTTCTTCTGGGTCGGCATCGGCAGGGGCACACCCGCCGTCATCATTGGCCACGTGGCGCTGGCGCTTCCCTATGTCATTGTGGTCGTCACCGCGCGGCTACAGACCTTCGATCCGCAGCTCGAGGAGGCGGCGCGCTCGCTCGGGGCCGGGCCGTGGGTGGTGATGCGCGATGTCACGCTGCCCTGGATCGCCTCGGGCGTGGTGGCTGGCGCGCTCTTCGCCTTCGCCGTCTCGTTCGACCAATTCGTCGTGTCATATTTTCTGGCGCAACCCGGCGATGCGACGCTGCCCGTCGTAATCTATACCGCAATCCGCAAGGGCTTCACGCCAGAGATCAATGCGATCTCGACCATCATCATCGCGATTTCGATGGCGGTGATGCTGGCCGCATCGCGGTTTTTCAAGTTCGGTGGGGAACGTTGATGTCCGAAGTGCATGTGCGCAACCTGTCGCTCCTCTACGGCACGGCCAAGGCGCTGGACGATGTGTCGCTCGATTTTCCGGACGGACAGCTCTTTGGACTGCTGGGGCCTTCGGGAAGCGGCAAGACCACCTTGCTCCGTTGCATTGCCGGCTTTGTTTTTCCTGACCGCGGCAGCGTAACGATCGGCGGCGAGAGCGTGGAGCGGGTGCCCGTCGAGCGGCGTGAGATCGGCATGATGTTCCAGTCCTATGCGCTGTTCCCGAATATGAGCGTGGCCGAGAATATAGGGTTCGGGCTCAAGGTGCGCCATGTCACGAAAACGGAGGTCGCCCGGCGGGTAGGGGAGGCTCTGGAACTCGTGCATCTTGAAGGTCTGGGTAATCGCAGGCCACACGCGCTGTCCGGCGGCCAGCGCCAGCGCGTGGCGCTTGCGCGGGCCATCGTCACGCGGCCGCGTGTGCTCCTGCTCGACGAGCCGCTGAGCGCCCTCGACAAGGCGCTGCGCAGCGAAATGCAGGTAGAACTGCGACGCATTCAGCGCGAGGTGGGAATCACCACCATCTTCGTGACGCATGACCAGGAAGAGGCCCTCACGCTCAGTGACCAGATCGGCATTCTGCGCGCCGGCCGTCTGGTGAGAAGCGGCCCACCGAGAGAGCTCTACCACGCCCCGGAGGACCGCTTCACCGCCTCCTTCCTCGGGGAGGCGAATTTCTTCGACGGAACGCCGGAGGAGGGGGGCTTGCGGCTGGCCAGTGGCACGCTTCTGCCATGGCCCGGAGCGCGTGCACCGGATGTGCGCGCCCTCGCGGTCCGCCCGGAAGAAATGTCGATCTCCCCGGCCGGTCTGCCCGCGCCTCAGGGCTCCTGCGTCATTCACGGCGAACTCGGATTGATCACCTTCTCAGGCCCCACGGCCGTCTGCCGCGTGTCCGGCGAGGGCCAGCAGTTCAGCGTCCTCGTCAAGAATTCGGAACTCGGCGACATTCCCGCCTCGGGACCTGTAGCAGTATCATGGCCTGCATCGCGGTCGATGCAGATCCGAGGCTGATTCATCACTGTCGAAAGCAGAGAACCAGTGCATAGCGTGAGGGAGTTCATCCTTGCTTATGCATTGGCGGCAGCGACCAGAAACATAGGTTCGTGTCTGTTCAGGGTGGGAAAGAGATCAGTTAGTTGTGTAGTGGCGTGCTCACTGCGGTAGGTGTAGCGCTGCCTCCTGAGTAGAACTATTCTGTTCCGGTGTTTGGGTCCGCGGTCGGGATTCGAACGCCACGAACTATCGTGCCCCATGAAATCAATGACTTGCAGCCAGAGACGGTTGGATTTCAGGCCCTTTCCCTCCGCCATTTAGCCCT
>NZ_JBIICB010000143.1:0-10463 GCF_044239095.1 Aestuariivirga sp.
GCCTCACCTATCTGCACGTCTTCCCCTTCTCGCCCCGTCCCGGCACGCCCGCCGCACGCATGCCGCAGATCGAGAAGCATGTGATCAAGGAGCGCGCCGCAAGGCTCCGCCAGAAGGGCCTGGGCCGACTCGATGCCTTCCTCAGCAGCGAACTGGGCGCCACGCGCCAGGTGCTGGTGGAGACGGAAGCGATGGGCCGCACCGAGCATTTCGCCCAAGTGAAGTTCGAAAGCCGCATGGCGCCGGGCGCCATCGTCACTGCACAGGTCACCGGCCGCGGTGCATCCCATCTGGAGGCCAGGCTCGCCGCATGAGTTTCTTCAGGAAGCTGTTCAACCGCGGCGCCAGCAAGCCGGAGGAAGATGCGGCACCGCCGCCCGCGGCTTCTGGATCCGTACTGGAAGCGGAGTCCGGGCCAGCGCTTCCGCCGCAGCCGGAACCGGAGCCCGTACCGGCCATTGTAGGGGCCGAGCCTGATCAGGCGCGTTCGCGCGGCTGGTTCTCTCGCCTGTCAGATGGTCTTTCCAGGTCATCGCGCTCGATCACCGGCTCCATCACCTCGATCTTCACCAAGAAGAAGCTCGACAAGGCGACGCTGCAGGACCTGGAGGACGTGCTCCTCCAGGCCGATCTCGGCCTGCCCATGGCCGAGCGCATCGTGAAGGAGGTTTCGACCGGCCGCTACGACAAGGAGATCGACCCGGAGGAGGTCAAGCGCATCCTCGCCACGGAAGTCTCCAAGGTGCTCAAGCCCGTTGAGGTGCCGTTCAACTTCGGCAGCCAGAAGCCCTTCATCGTCCTCGTCGTGGGCGTCAATGGCGCGGGCAAGACAACCACCATCGGCAAGCTCGGGTCCATCGCGCGGGCAGAGGGCCACAAGGTGATGTTCGCCGCGTGCGACACGTTCCGCGCGGCGGCCATCGAGCAGCTCAACGTCTGGGGTTCGCGCATTGGGGCCAAGGTGATGTCCAGGCCCACCGGGGCAGATGCCTCCGGCCTCGCCTTCGATGCCATTGCGCAGGCGAAGGAAGACGGCACCGACATCCTGTTCATTGACACGGCGGGCCGCCTGCAGAACAAGCAGTATCTGATGGACGAGCTCGACAAGATCGTGCGCGTCATCAAGAAGCAGGACGAGGCAGCGCCCCATGCCGTGCTGCTGGTGCTCGATGCCACCACGGGCCAGAATGCGATGGCCCAGGCCGAGATCTTCACCAAGGTGGCGGGCGTCACCGGCCTCATCATGACCAAGCTTGATGGCACGGCGCGCGGCGGCATTCTGGTGGCGATCGCCGAGAAGTTCAGGATTCCCGTCCATGCCATCGGTGTGGGCGAATCGATCGAGGACCTGCAGCCCTTCGACGCCGAGGGATTTGCGCGTGCGATTGCCGGACTGGAGGAGAGATGAGTGACGCGCCCGCCCCGAAGCTGGGGCAATGGACCAAGCTGCTGATCGAGATGGGCCCGCTGGTCGCCTTCTTCATCGCCAACTGGAAGGCGGGCATCTTCTGGGGGACCGGCATCTTCATGGCGGCCACGGCGGCAGCGCTGACAGCATCCTGGGTGCTGACCCGCAAGATCGCCATGGTGCCGCTCGTCTCGGCCGTCTTCGTCGCGCTGTTCGGGGCGCTGACGCTCTGGCTCCACTCCGAACTCTTCATCAAGGTGAAGGTCACGCTCATCAACGCCCTCTTCGGAGCCGTATTGCTCGGAGGCGCCGCCATGGGGCGAAGCTACATCAAGCTCATCATGGGCGAGGCCGTGAGGCTCACGGAGGAAGCCTGGCGCACACTGTCGATCCGCTGGGGCGTTTTCTTCCTCGCCATGGCGGTCCTGAACGAGGTGGTCTGGCGCAACTTCTCGACCGATGCCTGGGTCAACTTCAAGGTCTTCGGCCTGTTGCCCATCACCCTTGCCTTCGCCTTCGCCAATGCGCCCTACATGACGAAGCACATGATCGAGGACGACAAGACCGAAGCTCAGTAGGGCTGCGGGCCGCCATATTCTCCCGGCGGGTTCGAGAAGGGCGGAAAATCCACAACGCCCTCGACGCTGCGGTACTGCTCGAGCGCCCAGATGACTGATGGGAAGGCGATCTCATCCCACGGGATCTCGCTCCAGCCGGCAAGCTTCACCTCGAGACTTTCAGGGCCCGCGGAAATCGCGGCAGACTCAAGCTGCGCAAGATACATGATCTGCACCTGTGCGATGCGTGGTATGGTATAGACTGCGAGCAGGCGGTCGATGGCGATCCTGGCATTCGCCTCTTCCAGCGCTTCGCGCATGGCGGCCTGTTCTGCTGTCTCGCCCAGCTCCATGAAACCTGCAGGCAGCGTCCAGTAGCCGACGCGCGGTTCGATGGCGCGGCGGCACAGCAGGATCTTGCCTTCATGCCTTACGATCGAACCGGTGACGATCTTCGGGTTCACGTAGTCGACGAAGCCGCAGGTGGCGCAAACGTCGCGCTCATGCGTGTCGCCCGCCGGAATTTCACGCCGGAAGGATGCTTTCTGAGTCTTACTGTTCATCGCTTGTCAAGTGTTGAAATCTGTGTGCGGATCATCTTAACTCCCTCTCAGGCAAAAGGCATTCATGGATTTCAGTCAACCGCTTTTTGCTTGCAGCGTAATATCTGAACCGCTAGTTGTGCGCGGCTCCGCGGGGAAAGGTCCTCGGGCTTAAGGGCAACAGGCAGGCGGGCAACGCGTGGAATTTCGCAGGATCCGGCACATCGCAAGAGACCGGCATGCGGGCAGGAGAATGGGCGTATGACAACGACAAAGGACGTGAAGCAATTCACGCGTTCACCGTCGCACTTGCTGAAACGCGCGGCGCAGTTCTCGAGCCTCATCTACATGGGAGAGGTCGGAAAGTCCGGCCTCACGCATCGTCAGTTCACTGTGCTTCTCGCGGTGGACAGCAATGACGGCAAGAGCCAGACCGAGCTCGTGAAGCTCACCGGCATCGACCGTTCGACGCTGGCCGATCTCGTTGCGAGGCTCCTTGCCCAGGGCTATCTGCAGAGGAAGCGCACCAAGGACGACGGCCGCACCAACGCCATCCGCATCACCGCCATCGGCAAGAAGATGCTGAAGATGGCCCAGCCCGGTGCGGAGGAAGTCGACAAGCAGCTCCTCTCGCTCATCCCTTCGGCCGAGCGTAAATCCTTCCTCGACAATCTCGCGGTGCTCGCCGCCGAGATGGACCGCATCGAGGAGAAGGAACCCGTCAAGCCCGCCCGCAAGATCAAGTCACGCAAGCGCGCGTAACGCCGCTGCCCTTACGCCCGAGGGGCTTCAGGGCACGTTCTTCGGCAGCGGTGTCTTGGCTTTTTCGATCTCGTCAGAAAACCGCCCTGCGATCGACTCCGGCGTCAGCGGCCCGATGTGCTTGTAGCGGATGAAACCCTCGCCATCGACGATGAAGGTCTCGGGCACGCCGTAGACGCCCCATTCGACCGCGGTGCGGCCGTTGCTGTCCATGCCCACGGCGGCGAAGGGCTGGCCCAGCGTGCGCAGGAAGCGCACCGCATTCTCCGGCGCGTCCTTGTAGTTGATGCCGATCAGCGTGATGTCTCCGCGCTTGGCCAGATCGGAGAGCAGGGGATGCTCGACACGGCAGGGCGCGCACCAGGAGGCCCAGACATTGACGACGCTGATCCTGCCCGTCTTGAGGCCGGCCGTGGCGATCCCCGGCACATCGAGGCCGGGCACGGCGGCAAGCGTGAACTCCGGCACCTGCTTGTTGATGAGCGCTGAGGGGATCTTCGACGGTTCTCCCGACAGGCCCTTCCAGAACAGCGCCGCGAGGGCCGCGAACACAATGACGGGGATGAGAACGAGCCACAGCCGCAAGCGCTGTGGCCGGGGTGCTGCATTTTCCTCTTGCCTGCTCATGGGCGGTCAGTCCCGCGCCGGCTTTCAAGCCGCTGGGCTTCCGCGCGCAGCTTCCGGTCTCTCAGCAGTATCCTGATGATGAGGCCGCCGATGAAGATCAGGCTGATCGCGTAGGATGCGATGACGAAGCCGATGTGGTCTGCGGAGAAGTCCATCAGCGTTCCCCGATCTCGGCGATGTGGATCTGGCGGATCTTGCGTGCGGCGATCTCGGTGCGGATCGACACCAGGTGAAGCGACAGGAACAGGAAGGAATAGGCGAGCCCCATGACGAGCAGCGGCCACAGCATGGAGCTGTGGATGGTTGGCCCGTCCATGCGGAACACGCTTGCCGGCTGGTGCAGCGAGTTCCACCAGTCCACCGAGAACTTCACGATCGGCACGTTGACGAAACCGACAAGCGCGACGATGCGCGCCACCATTGCAGCCCGATGCGGCTCCTCGATCGCCGCCCAGATCGCCATGTAGCCGATGTAAAGCAGCATGAGCACGAACATGGAGGTCAGGCGCGCGTCCCACACCCACCAGGCGCCCCACATCGGTTTGCCCCAGAGTGAGCCCGTGGCCAGCGCAAGAAAGCAGAAGACCGCACCGATGGGGGCTGCGGTCTTGGCCGCCACGTCGGCGAGGGGGTGCCGGAAAATGACCGCGACGGCGCTTGCCAGCGCCATCACCGTATAGACGAACAGCGCCATCCATGCGGCGGGCACATGCACGTACATGATCCTCACCGTCTCGCCTTGCTGGTAGTCCTGCGGCGAGGCAGCAAGCGCGCCATACAGCCCCACGGCGAAGAGGCCGATGGTGATGGCCCATGCATAGGGCAGCAGCCAGTTGGCGAGGCGGAGGAATCGGGTCGGGTTCGCGAGGTACTGCATGGCCTTTATCTAATTCAGGCAGATCATTTCAGATAGGACCTCAGTGCCGCAGCCGAAGCAAGGGGCGACACCACCAGGCTGACCAGCGTGATCGCCCCCAGGATCAGCAGCGAGGCCGTGGTGAGGCCGGGCGCGGCATTGGGCTGCGAGGCGGAGAGGCCGAAGATCAGCACCGGCACATAGAGCGGCAGCACGAGCAGCGAGACGAGCAACCCGCCGCGCCGCAGTCCCACCGTCACCGCCGCCCCGATGGAGGCCAGAAGCGACAGCGCAATGGAGCCCAGCGCCATGGCCGCCGCCAGGGGCAGGATGGCTTGCGGCTCGAGATTGACGAGGAAGCCGAGGATCGGCGCGGCGATGGCCAGCGGCAGGCTGGTCGACAGCCAGTGGGTCACGGATTTCGCCAGTGCCACCATCTCGAACGGCAAGGGTCCCATGGTCATCACGTCGAGCGATCCGTCCTCATAGTCCTGCTGGTAGATGCGGTCGGCCGAAAGCAGGACGGAAAGCAGCAGCGAAATCCACAAGGCTCCGGGTGCGATGCGCGCAAGCAGGGCCTGGTCGGGGCCGATGCCGATGGGCAGCAGCACCACGACGGTGAGGAAGAAGCCCAGTGCCGTGCCAGCACCGCCACCCTGGCGCATGCTCAGGGTCAGGTCACGCCTGATGAGGGCGATGATGAGGTTCATGGCGCGCGCCCTAGATCCAGCCGCGCGTCCGGCTCACGGCCGAGCGGCACGTGAGTGGCGGCGATGATCAGCCCGCCCTTGTCGAGATGCCCGCCCATGATGCCGCCGAGGCGGGAGAGCGAGGCGGTATCGAGTCCTACCGTCGGCTCGTCCAGCAGCCACAGCACGCGCGGCACAAGCACCAGCCGGGCCAGCGCCAGGCGCCGCTTCTGCCCGGCCGAAAGCAGGCCTGCGGGATAGGAGGACAGCCGCGCAAGGTCGAAGGCGTGAAGCGCCTCCTCAACCTCGCCGCCGCCGAGGAAATCACGCCAGAAGGCGAGGTTCTCATGCACGCTGAGGGCGGACTTCACCGGCTCCTGGTGCGCGATGTAATGCGCCTGCTGGCCGATCGAGAGGTCCTCCGCCCCGCCATGGAGGGTCAGGGTCCCGGCCTGTGGCTCGTTGAGCCCCGCGATGAGCCGGAGGAGGGTTGATTTGCCGGAACCATTCGGCCCCGTGAGCTGCATGAGTTCTCCGGCTCCAAGCGCCAGCGAGACATCACGGAACACAATCCGCCCGCCGCGCTCGCATGTGAGGTCTTGTGCCTTGAGTTCCATGAAGCCCTAGTTGCAGAAAAGAACATGCCCGCGTCAAGCGCGGGCATGTGCCACTGCTTGCCGGCCGGGACATTCCAGCCCCGGCTCAGGCCAAATCAAGCCATGTACTGGCCACCATTGGCGGAAATGGTGGATCCGGTGATGAAGCCTGCGTCATCCGAGGCGAGGAACACGACAGCGCGTGCGATCTCCTCCGGTTCACCGAGCCGGCCGACGGGGATCAGCGGCAGGATGCGCTTGTCGAGCACGTCCTGGGGGATGGCCTTCACCATCTCGGTGGCGATGTAGCCGGGGCAGATCGTGTTGACGGTGATGCCCTTGGCCGCACCCTCCTGCGCCAGCGCCTTGACGAAGCCGATGTCGCCCGCCTTGGCGGCGGAGTAGTTGGCCTGGCCCATCTGGCCCTTCTGGCCGTTGATGGACGAGATGCAGATGACGCGGCCGAAATTGCGGTCGCGCATGCCGTTCCACACCGGCTGTGTCATGTTGAAGAGCGAGTTGAGGTTCGTGTTGATCACCTCGTTCCACTGCTGGACCGTCATCTTGTGGAACATGGCGTCGCGCGTGATGCCGGCATTGTTGACCAGCACCTCGACGGGGCCGAGATCGGCCTCGACCTGCTTCAGGCCGGCAGCACAGGCCTCGTAGTTCGACACGTCCCACTTGTAGACGGGGATCCCCGTCTCTGCCTTGAAATTGGCTGCGGCTTCGTCATTGCCCGCATAATTGGCAGCGACCTTGTATCCCGCCTTGGCGAGCGCCTTCGAAATCGCTGCACCAATGCCGCGGCTTCCGCCGGTTACGACTGCTACGCGTCCCATTCGTTTTCTCCTCGTTCTCTCGTTTGCTTTCCTCTCCCCCACTGGGGGAGAGGGCAGGTGAGGGGGTCTCTCGGCGAGTCCCGCCCTCAGTCATCTCACGCGCGGCCGGCACCCCCTCACCCATCCCTCTCCCCCGGTAGGGGAGAGGGGGAATGACGGGGAAGGTCTTACCGTTCGACGCACATGGCAACGCCCATGCCGCCGCCGATGCACAGCGTGGCAAGGCCCTTCTTGGCGTCGCGGCGGTTCATCTCGAACAGCAGCGTGTTCAGCACGCGCGCACCCGATGCGCCGATCGGGTGGCCGATGGCGATGGCGCCGCCGTTCACGTTCACGATATCGGGGTTCCAGCCCATGTCCTTGTTGACCGCGCAGGCCTGCGCCGCAAAGGCCTCGTTGGCCTCCACCAGGTCCAGGTCCTCGACCGTCCAGCCGGCCTTCTTCAGCGCGGCGCGCGAGGCCGGGATGGGGCCTGAGCCCATGATCGCGGGGTCGACGCCGACGCTCGCCCAGGAGGCGATGCGGGCCAATGGCGTCAGGCCACGCCGGGAGGCTTCCTGCTCGCTCATCAGGATTACCACGGCGGCGCCGTCGTTGATGCCGGAGGCGTTGGCGGCCGTCACCGAGCCGTCCTTGGCGAAGGCGGGCTTGAGCTTCGATACGCTGTCGAGCGTTACGCCCTTCTTGATGTATTCATCCGTGTCGACGGTCACGTCACCCTTGCGGGTGGAGATGGTGACGGGGGCGATCTCGTCCTTGAACTTGCCGGCCGCCTGGGCGGCTTCGGCCTTGTTCTGGCTCTTCACCGCAAAGTCGTCCTGCGTCTCGCGGGTGATCTGCCACTGGCGGGCCACGTTCTCGGCGGTGTTGCCCATGTGGTAGCCGTTGAAAGCGTCCCACAGCCCGTCCTTGATCATGGTATCGACCAGCGACCAATCGCCCATCTTCACGCCGTCGCGCAGGTGGGCCACATGCGGCGCCTTGCTCATGCTCTCCTGGCCACCGGCGGCGACGATCCGCGCATCACCGCTTGCGATCTGCTGCATGCCGAGCGCCACGGCCCGCAGGCCAGAGCCGCAGAGCTGGTTCATGCCCCAGGCGGGGCTCTCGTTCGGGATGCCGGCATTGATGGCCGCCTGGCGGGCGGGGTTCTGGCCCTGGCCGGCCGTCAGGATCTGCCCGAGGATGACCTCGTCCACTTCGCTGGCCTCAACCTTGGCGCGCGCCATGGCGGCCTTGAGCGCCACCGTGCCGAGGTAGGAGGCAGGCACACCCGCCAACGCACCGTTGAAAGAGCCTACCGGCGTGCGCGCCGCAGAGACGATGACAATCCCATTTCCAGATCCGGCCATGAATGCCTCCTTGCTGATTTATCCTTGAGCGTATGGCTCCTTTATCACCTTTTGTGCAATGCGACATAGGTCTTGATGGTGTGCTTTGCGGAAAATTTTCGCGCTTGCAATTGTGCAGTGCGGGGCGCAAGGTTTCCGTGAGGGAGAGCTCTGAAAAGTCCGGTTAACGGCGAGGGCTTAAACGTGCCCGCGTGAGGAGGAATCCGGTGAGCGAAGAGAAGGCAGCGCCGCAAAGCGCCGTGGTCATCAAGAAATACGCCAACCGGCGGCTCTACAACACCTCGACCAGCACCTATGTCACGCTGGACGACCTCTCCGTCATGGTCAAGGCGGGTACCGATTTCCTGGTCTACGACGCCAAGACGGGCGAGGACATTACCCGCTCCGTCCTCACCCAGATCATCTTCGAGGAAGAGAACAAGGGCACGAACCTGCTGCCCATCAATTTCCTGCGCCAGCTTATCCGCTTCTATGGCGACTCGATGCAGGCCTTCGTGCCCGGTTTCCTTGAATTCTCTCTGCAGAACCTGGGCAAGGAGCAGGAGAAGTTCCGGGCCCAGATGATGGAGGCCTGGGGGACGGATCCCTTCAAGGCCATGCAGGACCACGCCCAGCGAAACATGGTCATGTTCAGTGAGGCCATGAAGGTCTTCAATCCTTTCGCCGCTGCCATGGGCGGCGCGGTTCCGGGCGCGCCGGCACCCGGCAAGCCCCAGTCCCCGGAAGCGTCCTCAAAGGACGACCTTCAGGCGCTGAAGGAGCAGCTCGCCCAGATGCAGCAGAAGATCGACAAGCTCGCCAGCAAATAGGGTCAGCCCGCGCTGCGGCGCGGGGCACGGAAGGCGCTGTCGAGCAGCGCCAGCGCCTGGCGCAGCCGGGCGACCTCATCATCAAGGCTTGCCGTAAAGCTTTCCAGCGTCTCTTCCGCAGCCGGGTCCTCCGCGGTGGTGTTACCATCGGCCGCGGGCCATGGCGGCAGTGTTGCGGCCTCACCGAAGAGATTGCCCTGCAGCAGGTCGATACCCCAGGCCGCGAGCAGGGCGGCATCTGCCTCGGTCTCCACCCATTCCGCCACTGTCCGGAGGCCGAAGGCGCGTGCCAGGTCGATCAGGGCCCGCACGAAATACTGGTTGTCAGCATTGGTGCTGAGATCCCGGCAGAAGGTGCCGTCGATCTTCAGCATGTCGATGGGCATGGCGCGGAGGTTGCGGAAGGACGTGTAGCCCGCGCCAAAATCATCGATTGCCACCATCACCCCCAGCGCCTTCAGCTGCCGCACGAAGCGCGCCGTGTCCTCGAGGTCGCCCAGCGCCACGGTTTCGGTAATCTCCACGATCAGCCGCCGTGCCGCCTCCGGGTTGCGGGCGAGTATCGCCGTGATCTCCGGGTACCAGCGCGGATCGGTGGCCGTGGTGCCCGAGACGTTGATGGAAATCCGGGCATCGGGGTGGGTGGTGAGTGCTGCCACGGCAAGCTCGACCACCGCACGGTCGATGAGGCGCACCAGCCCCAGCTTCTCGGCGACCGCGACGAGGCGGTCCGCGGGCAGCGCACTGCCTGCATGATCGGCCAGCCGGAGCAGGGCCTCGTGGAAGACCGGCTCCCCGCTCTGCGCATCGATCACTGGCTGGAAGGCCAGGCGAAGGCGCTGTTCCTTGAGGCAGCGCACCACCACGCTGGCATAGCGGGCATTGCTCACGCGCTCCGTCAGCCGCTCGGAGGATGGCTGGTAGATGGCGAAACCGTCGAAGGGTTGCTTGCGGGCCTCGGCCAGCGCCTCCTCGGCCCGCGTGATGGCGGTGCCAGGGTCGGACCCGTGGCGGGGCAGGACCACCGCCCCGACCGACAACAGCGCCCAGACGGGGCCAGCTTCCGTCATGACCACGCTCTCGCGCAGGGCGGCCATGAAGCGCTCGGCCGCGGCGCTGATGTCGCCTTCGCTGCAGTGATGGATGATCAACCCGAACTTCGAGCCCGAGTAGCGCGCGATCACGTCCCCGGCGCGGGCCACGCGGGCCAGCCTCCGCCCGGCCTCCGCCATCACCTCGTCTGCCACCTCGAAACCATAGGCATCATTGACCACGCCCAGATTGCCAACGGCGGCAATGAGGAATGCGCAGGATGATGGCTCGGCCTGTGCCCTCTGCATCGCGTGCCGGAGTGCCTCGACCATGCCGAGACGGTTCATCATGCCGGTCAGGGGATCGCTCAGGCTGAGGAACCGCAGTTGCT
>NZ_JBIICB010000144.1:0-10447 GCF_044239095.1 Aestuariivirga sp.
GGCTCGGCGATCCCGGCATGGGGGTCGGGCGGGGCGAGCCGCGCCATGTTGAGGGCGGTTTCCGCGAGACGGTGGATCGCCTCCTTCGTCAGCACGCTTCCCGAGATGGTGGCGGAGGACTTGCCCGCATAGACCTTGAGGCTGATGTCGCGCGCCTCCGATTGCTCCACCTTCTCGATCTTGCCGTCGAGGATGGAGATTTCGGTTGAGCGCCCGTCGGCGGCGACGGCATGCACGGCATCCGCGCCGAGCTTCTTGGCGTGGGACACGGCCTCGCCCGCGAGCGAGAGGAGATCGTCGATCATGTGATGAGAGAGTCCAGAAGAAGGCCAAGGGTGATGATGAGGCCAAATATGCGGTTGGAACGGAAAAGTTCAAGGCAGCGTGCGGAATTGGCGTGGTCGAAGCGGGCAAGCTGCCAGGCCGCGTGCAAGGCCGCCCCCGCCACGCCCACATGCACGATAAGGCTGCCGCCGGCGAGCCAGATCGCGGCATCGACCAGCGCAAGCGCCAGGAAGAAGAACAGGGCGAGCCACCAGATCGTCGCGCTGCCGAATTTGAGCGCGGTGGACTTGAGGCCGATCAGCGCGTCGTCTTCCTTGTCCTGGTGGGCATAGATGGTGTCATAGGCGAGCGTCCAGGCGATGCCGCCGGCATAGAGCAGCAGCGGGGCGGCGGACAGCGAACCGTGTACCGCCGTCCAGCCCACCAGCGCCCCCCAGTTGAAGGCGAGCCCCAGAACCGCCTGCGGCCAGTGGGTGATGCGCTTCATGAAGGGGTAGATGGCAACCACCACGAGCGAGGCCGCCCCGGTGAAGACGGTGAACCAGTTGAACTGGAGCAGCACCACGAGGCCCAGCAGGCTCAAAAGGACCAGGAAGGCGAAGGCCAGCGGCACGCTCACCTGGCCTGACGGGATGGGCCGGAGCCTGGTGCGTTCCACAAGGCCGTCGAAGTTGCGGTCTGCGATGTCGTTCAGCGTACAGCCCGCGCCGCGCATGATGATCGCGCCCACGAGGAAAAGCGCCGCGAACCACAGGCTCGGCAGCCCTCCGCCAAGGGCGATCTGGCCAAGGCAAAGGCCCCACAAGCAGGGGATGAACAGCAGCCACCAGCCGATCGGCCGCTCGAGCCGCATCAGCCGCGCATAGGGCCTGAGGGCGCGCGGCAGCACGCGGTCTGCCCAATGGTCCGGCAGCGCGTCGGCGACGCGGCGGTCGGCTTTCTCCACGGGGCTGCTGGTATCGTTCATGGCCGCGGTGTACATCAGGAGCCCCATGAAAACCACCCCTCGCCTCCACCTCGACACGGAACTGGCACAAGGCCTGGAGATCGCGCTGCCGCGCGAGCAGGCGCACTATCTGACGGGGGTGCTCAGGCTTCAGCCCGGTGACGCCGTATCGGTGTTCAACGGGCGTGACGGCGAGTGGCTGGCCCATCTCGCGGAGGCCTCGAAGAAGGGCGCCTCGCTGCGCTGCGAACGCCGGGTCTCGGATGTCAGGCCACCGCCTGACATCGACTATTGTTTCGCGCCGCTCAAGCATGCGCGGCTCGACTATGTGGTGCAGAAGGCGACCGAACTGGGCGCCCGGCGGCTGCGCCCCGTCATGACCGGGCGCACCATCGCCGAGCGCGTGAATCTCGACCGCATGAAGGCAAATGTCGTGGAGGCCGCCGAGCAGTGCAACCTCGTCTACGTGCCCGAAGTGCTGGAGCCGGTGAAGCTTGCGAAGCTGCTGGAGGCGTGGGAGCAGGACAGGGCGCTGGTCTATTGCGACGAGACGGCGGCTGCCGCCAATCCCATCGCCGCGCTGCAGCGGCTGAAGCTGCCCGCCGCCGTGCTGATTGGCCCCGAGGGCGGCTTCACGGAGGAGGAAAGGAAGCATCTTTCCGCGCTGTCCTTCGTCACAGCGATTTCACTGGGGCCTCGAATCATGCGCGCGGATACGGCCGCAATTGCCGCCCTGACGCTGCTGCAGGCTGCGCTGGGCGACTGGGGCGCTGATTAATCTTTGTCTTGCCGTATGATGGACAGGCTTCTACACGGTCGAACGGAAATCTGACAGGAAGCAGCTTGTGAGCGGACCCACTCCCGACAGCCCGAAGGCACGCATGCCGATCGAGTCCAAGGCGCAGCTTATCGATGAGCTGGCGCAGGGATCGAAGCCGGAGGCGCAATGGCGGATCGGCACCGAGCACGAGAAATTCCCCTTCCTCACCGATACGCTGGCGCCCGTGCCCTACCACGGCGAACGCTCCATCAAATCCTTGTTGGAAGGACTGCGTGACCGGTTCGGCTGGTCCGGCGTCCTCGAAGGCGGGAACATCATCGCGCTTTCGGATCCCAAGGGCCTGGGCAATGTCTCGCTAGAGCCTGGCGGCCAGTTTGAACTGTCGGGTGCCCCGCTTGAGACCGTGCACGACACCTGCGAGGAGGTGCATGAGCACCTTGCCCAGGTGCGCGAGGTGGGCGACAGGCTGGGCATCGGCTTCCTCGGACTGGGCGCATCGCCCGTCTGGAGCCGGGAGGCAACACCCGTCATGCCCAAGGGCCGCTACGGCATCATGGCGCCCTACATGGACAAGGTCGGCCGCTATGGCCGGGACATGATGTTCAGAACCTGCACCGTCCAGGTGAACCTCGACTTCTCCTCAGAAGCCGACATGGTGAAGAAACTCCGCGTGTCGCTGGCGCTGCAACCGATCGCCACGGCGCTCTTCGCCAATTCGCCCTTCCTCGATGGCAAGCCCAACGGCTTCCTCTCCTTCCGCTCCGAGGTGTGGCGCGACACCGACAACCAGCGCTCCGGCATGCTGCCCTTCGCTTTCGAGGATGGCATGAGCTTCGAGCGCTATGTCGACTATGCACTCGACGTGCCGATGTATTTCGTGATGCGGGACGGCAAATACATCAACACCGCGGGCGAGAGCTTCCGCGCCTTCCTCGACGGCCGCCTGCCACAGCTTCCCGGCGAGAAGCCGGTGATGAAGGACTGGGCCGACCACCTCACCACGATCTTCCCCGAGGTGCGCCTCAAGCGTTACCTCGAGATGCGCGGAGCAGATTCGGGCCCGTGGCGCCGGCTGTGCGCGCTGCCTGCCTTCTGGGTGGGGCTGCTCTATGATCAGTCCGCCCTCGATGCCGCATGGGACCTCGTGAAGGATTGGACGGCGGTTGAGCGCCAGGCCCTGCGCGATGCGGTGCCAACCCAGGCGCTTTCCGCCACGATCCGTGGACGCACGATCCGCGACATTGCCCGCGACGTGCTGGGCTTCTCGCGCCAGGGTCTCGTGGCGCGCAACCGGCAGGGCTGCAAGGGAAAGACGGAGGCGGCCTTCCTCGACACGCTGGACGAGACGGTGGCCACGGACAAGACCGCGGCGGAGAATCTGCTGGCGCTCTACCACGGCAGCTGGGGCGGCGACATCAGCCGGGTGTTCAGGGATTTTGCCTACTGAGTTTGCGGCAGGCTCCCCATTACTTCTTCCCAAGATCTCCGAGAATATCCTTGAACACATCCGCCACCGACGCGGTCTTGCGGCGCGCGGGCGTGGTCTTGCGTGTCGTCTTCCGCGTGTTGCGGGTGCGGGAATAGCTGGCCCTGCGGCGGCGCGGCTTGGGGCCGAACTGCTTCTTCAGAGCGGCCAGGATGCCCGCGATGATGGCGCTGACAAGTGCGCCCATGAAGCCGCTGCCAGCGGAACTGCCCACCGCAGTCTGTGCTGTTGCGGCAAGCGCCATGGGGCGATTGACCTGGGCAAGGGCCGCCACCACCGCAACGGCGGAGATGGGCGCAAGCTTGCTCAGTTCGCGCTCGGGGATGGTCGCATCGGCCTGGCGCAGCACCACCATCGCCGCGTTCCGCGCGCCGTAGACATCGTCCAGAATGGCGTTGCCGTCGGCGATCGCTTCGGCACTGGTGAGGTTCTCGGCGTCGTCGAGGGGTGAGCCCTGTCCGCTCATCTCGATCATGTCCAGCAAGGTCTGGAACAGGTCCTCGTCCGCTGCCGCCCTTTGCTGCAGGCTGGCGGCGATGACGGGGCAGAGCTGGCGCATGGCCTTGCGCGTCTGGTTCTCGTCGAGGTCCAAATTGCGGGCAACTGCGGCGTAGAGCCCGCCGCCCTGGGCCTGTTCCAGAACTGTCAGCAAGCTCATGTCATCGCTCCGGCTTCGCTGCGCCGCACGATCCTATAGGCCGTGGCGACGGAGGCAATGCCAAAGATGACAGCACCGATCGCGGTGCCAGCGAGGATGCCTTCGGGCCCTGCGAGCTGCGCGCCCGCCAGCGCGAAGGGAATGGTGCCGAGCGTCGCCTTGCCCCAGTTGAACCAGCTCGACAGTTTCGCCCTCCCCAGGTTGTTGAAGGCGGCGTTGGCCACGAACTGCGCGCCCGCGAAAGCCCAGCTGACGCCGATGAAGGTGCAGAAGAAGACGATGATGTCCACGCTCCGGCCGGCGGCATTGAAGGCCTCTGCGATCTCATGGCGGAAGATGAACAGAAGGACCGAGGTCGACAGCGTGTAGATGGCGGCGAAGAGCAGCCCGTCGTTCAGCGTCTGGCGCACCCGGTCGTGCCGCTTCGCGCCGAAGTTCTGGCCGATGATGGGGCCAACCGAGCCCGACAGCGCGAAGATGATGCCGAAAGCCACGGGAATGATGCGGCCTACGATGGCGAAGCCCGCCACTGCCTCGTCGCCGAAGGGGGCAATCTCATGGGTCATATAGGCATTGGCGAAAGGTGTGGCGAGCTGGGTGAGGATCGCGGGAAAGGCGATGGCCCACAATGCCGGCAAATCGCGCCTCAGGCCCGGAAGCTGCATTGGGTTGATGAAGCGGTGCACCCGGACCACGCCATGAAGGCCGATGCCGAAGGACACGGCATAGCCCACCACCGTCGCCGCGGCCGCACCCTGGATGCCCCAGCCCAGCCAGAAGATGAAGATGGGGTCCATGCAGGCCGTGACGATGGCCGCCGAGAGCGTGATGTACATGGCGCGGCGCGCATCTCCCAGCCCCCGCAGGATGAAGGAGCAGCAAATGGCGCCGGAAATCAGGATATAGCCCGGCGTCATGGTCCAGATGAAAAGCTGGGCCAGGCGCTTTGCCTCACCCGATGCGCCCAGCAGTGCGAGGAGCCCGCCCGAGCCGAGATTGATGGTGATGGTGATCACCGCCGATACGAGGAGCGAGAACATCAGCCCGCTCGTTGCATACTGGCGCGCGCGGTTCATGTCGCCCGCGCCGAAATTGCGCGCGACCAGTGCCGCGGCGGCGATGCCCGAACCGATCGCCGCCGAGAGGTTGGTGAAGACGATTGTTCCGGCATAGCCGATGGCCGCCGTCACCGCCGTCTGGTTCAGCATGGAGAGGAAGAACAGGTCGACGAGGTCAACCGCGAACAGCGCCATCAGGCCCACGGCCCCGGTGAGCGTCATGATCACGACATGGCGCATGGTGGAGCCCACCACGAAGGGCGCTTGCCGCTCCCCTTGCGCGCTGCTCACAGGGTGAACCCGAGGCCCTGCAATTCGGGCAGGAGTTGCTCGCGGCTTCTGAAGTGGTGGCCCGCGATGCCAGCGATGCGCGCTCCCGTCACGTTGGAGCGCTTGTCGTCGATGAACCAGCAGCGCTGCGGGTCGAGTCCCATGCGTTCCATCAGCCTCGTATAGCTCGCGGGATCAGGCTTCTTGGTGTCGAATTCGAAGGAGTAGTATTGTTCTTTAAACACCGCCGTGACCTCCGGAAACAGGTCAGACAGTGCCGCCTTGGTGAGTGGTCCGTTGTTGGTGAAGATGGCGATCCGCGCCTGTTCGCCGACGCGTGCCGCCAGCGCCAGCATGTCGGGCCATGGCTGCATGGACTCCCGCCTGGCCGCCACCCAGTCCGCCCGCGAGAGATCATGGCCGATTCGGCGGCCGAACTCGATCAGGTAATGGTCGGGGTCGGGGTAGCCGCCCGAATCCGCCGCGTCCTCGAAGCCCGAATCCCAGATCGCGGCGCGAATGTCGCGCGGCGTCTTGCCCGTGAGGCGCGACAGCGCCCGGAGCCGCCGCCCGAGGTCGTAGCGGCAGAGCACGTCGTCCATGTCGAAGATGACGGCCTCGGGCTTCATGTCGGGCCTCTGGAGGTCATGCGGCGGTGCCGCCCACGGTGAGGCGGTCGATGCGGAGCGAGGGCTGGCCCACGCCCACCGGCACGCCCTGTCCCTGCTTGCCGCAGGTGCCGATGCCAGGATCGAGCGACATGTCGTTGCCCACCATGGAGATGCGGGTCAAGGCATCCGCCCCCGCGCCGATCAGCGTTGCGCCCTTCACCGGCATGGTGATCTTCCCGTCCTCGATCAGATAGGCCTCGGTGCAGGAGAACACGAACTTGCCCGAGGTGATGTCCACCTGGCCGCCGCCGAAGGACTTGGCGAAGAGCCCGCGCTTGATCGAGCGCTGGATTTCCTCCGGGTGCTTGTCGCCCGAGAGCATGTAGGTGTTGGTCATGCGTGGCATGGGCGCGTGGGCATGCGACTGGCGGCGGCCGTTGCCGGTGGGGGTAACACCCATGAGGCGGGCGTTCATCCGGTCCTGCATGAGGCCGACGAGGACGCCGTCCTCGATCAGGGTCGTGGAGCGCGAAGGCGTGCCCTCGTCATCGATGGTGATCGAGCCGCGCCGGTCGGGGATGGTGCCGTCGTCGACGATGGTGACGCCAGGTGCTGCCACCCGGCTGCCGATCATGCCGGTGAACACCGATGTCTTCTTGCGGTGGAAATCGCCCTCGAGGCCATGTCCGACGGCTTCATGCAGCAGGATGCCGGGCCAGCCGGGGCCCAGCAGCACGTCCATCTCGCCCGCGGGTGCGGGGCGGGCTTCCAGCGAAACGAGGCTCTGGCGCAGCGCCTCGCGCGCGGCTTCCATCCACATCTCTTCGGTGAAGTAGGACAAGGGCTCGCCCCGTCCGCCCAGGCCGTGGCTGCCCTGGCCCTGTTCCTTGCCGTCGGAAGAGACGACCGAGATGTTGAAACGCACCAGCGGGCGCACGTCGCGGTAGCTTGCACCGTCAGCCCTCAGGATCTCGACCGCCTGCCAGTCCGCGGCCATCGACACGGAAACCTGCCTCACGCGCGGGTCGAGCCCGCGCGTATAGGCGTCGGCCTTCTGGAGGAGAGCGATCTTTTCCGAAAAGCCCATGGCCTCCGCCGGGTTGGTGTCCGCATAGAGCTTGCGGTTGGTGCGCTCCGGCGAGACGGCATGAACCACGCTCGATCCGGTGGCGACCGTGCGGCAGACCTCGGCCGCGCGCTTCAGGGCCGCTAGCGAGAGGTCGGTGGCATGGGCATAGGCCGCGGTTTCGCCCATGACGGCCCGCAGGCCGAAGCCCTGGGATTCGTCGAAGCTTGCCGACTTCAGCTTGCCATCGTCCCAGACCAGGCTCTCCGTCTGCCGCTTTTCAAGGAACAACTCGCCGTCTTCAGCACCCTTCAGCGTGGCGGCGAGCAGGGCTTCGGCCTCGGCGCGGCTGAAATCGGCGGTCTCGAGGATGGGCGCGGTTGGGCTCGGCGTCATGCGGCATCACCTTGTCTTGCGGATGGCTGTTGCTGCAAAGATAGGTGAGTAGTCCTGCTTCTACCAGCGCAATGAAAAAGGGGCTGACCCTTCCGGGGCAGCCCCTTGAACCATTTCCGCCAAGACGGCGTCAGTTGCTCTGGAGTGCGTCGAGCGAGGCGGTGAAGCCACTGAGAGACAGCTTCATGGGCAGGCCGATGCCAGGCGCCTCATAAATGATGAAATTGGCTTCCTTGCCCTTCTTGAGCTTTGCCAGCGTTTCGGGCGAGGCTTCCGCGAAGGCCATGCAGACCTGCGGCATGCAGCGTGTGAAGGGAACGCGGCCCACGGCCTCACCATCGATCTCAAGGGCAACGCCGGTCGGCAGGAACACCCCGATGGGCGCGATGACCCGCATGTTGATGATCGATTTTTCGGCCGTGTCGGTCTTGACGAGGACCAGGGTGAGGGTCGCCTTGGGGTTCTTCTCGCTCTGGGTCGACTGGACCATGCCGCACTGGCGGACCGGCTTCTGGCCCTCGGGCGCTGGCGGCGTTTCGCACTGCACCTTCCATTTGCCGTTCTCGGCAATAAGGTCGACCTTCGGCGCCGGCTGGCCCTGCTGGCCCTGCTGCTGCTGCTGTTGCTGTTGCTGTTGCTTGTTGGCGCGCGGGCCGAACTGGGCCGGTGCCTGCTGGCTTTCCTGGGCTGACACAATGCCCGCCAGCGCCAGGCTGAACGCGAGACCGAGGGACGAGAGGGCGAGCAGGCGGCCCGGCTTTATGTTGATTCGCACGTATGTTAACCTTCTGGTTCTCGATTGGGCGGGTTTAGCCCCGGCAGAGGGTCAAGACAACCCAGTTTTCCGGAGGAATCCGCTACTCCGGCGCGCTGTGTCGGGGGCAATTGGGGCGGAATTCCGGTGGGCCGCAAGACCGCCTGCGCAATGACGTTTTGCCGCGCCTGCCCACGTTGCGGCTGGCCTCCGAATGTGGTTCACAATCGCCACATGGAGGGTGGGCGATCTGACAGCGCCAACCCACCGCCTTGCGCGTCCGCCGCAGGGCCATGAGAAGAGAGGGTAACGATGAAGTTTCGCAGCACGTTGACCGCGTTGCTCGGCCTTTTTGCCGGCGCAGCGGGCATTTCCGAGGCCCAGGCCATCGAAGGCTATGCCAAGCCCTGGCAAATGGGCCTGCAGGAGGCCGTGTCTCCCTCCATGGAAGGAATTCACTGGTTCCATAATGGCTTGCTGTTGCCGATCATCACGGTGATCACGCTGTTCGTTCTGGCGCTGATGATCTATGTGATGGTGAAATTCAACGCCCGCGCGAACCCGGTTCCCTCGCGCACCACCCACAACACGACGGTCGAGGTCCTCTGGACGGTCATTCCCATCCTGATACTGGTGGTGATCGCCATTCCCTCCTTCCGGCTGCTCTACCTGCAGCGCGACATTCCCGCTGCCGACATGACCATCAAGGCCATCGGCAACCCGGGCTGGAACTGGACCTATGAGTACCCCGACCTCGGCCTCAACGATGACGGCTCGGCCAAGGTCAGCTTCACCGCCTCGCTTGACGAGAACGCCCGCGACATCGAGACGGCGAGGGCGGCAAACGTGCCCTACCTGCTCAAGACGGACGCGCCGGTCTATGTGCCGGTCAACAAGACGGTCAAGATGATCATCACGTCCGATCCCGACGGCATCATCCATGCCTGGACCATTCCGTCCTTCGGCATGAAGATCGACGCCATTCCGGGCCGCCTCAACGAGGACTGGTTCAAGGCCAGCCGCACCGGCGTGTTCTTCGGACAGTGCTCGGAGCTTTGCGGCAAGGACCACGCCTATATGCCGATCGAGGTGATCGTGCTCGAACAGGCTGATTACGACGCCTGGGCCCAGAAGGCGCAGACCGCCGGCGCCGAAGAAGCGCACAAGTTCATGACCGCCAAGCTTGAGGCCAGAGCCCAGCTGGCGCAGAAGTAATTGGGGAAGAGGCAGATTAGCATGGCACACGCAGCAACCGCTCACGACGACCACCTGCCCACGGGCTGGAAGCGTTACGTCTATTCCACCAACCACAAGGACATCGGCACGATGTACCTGTGGTTCGCCATCTTCGCCGGCGTCGTCGGCGGTATCCTCTCAATCGTCATGCGCATGGAGCTGGCCGAACCCGGCATCCAGTATTTCGCCGGCCTCGCCTCCATGGTCTATGGCATGCCGGAAGGCGCAGCGCTCGATGCCGGCAAGCACATGTACAATGTGTTCGTGACCGCGCATGGCCTGCTGATGATCTTCTTCATGGTCATGCCCGCCATGATCGGCGGCTTCGGCAACTGGTTCGTGCCGCTGATGATCGGTGCTCCCGACATGGCCTTCCCGCGCATGAACAACATCTCCTTCTGGCTGCTTCCCCCGGCACTCGCGCTGCTCCTGATCTCGATGTTCGTCGAGGGTCCGGCGGGTGCCTATGGCGTGGGTGGCGGCTGGACGATCTATCCGCCGCTGTCGACGACCGGCCAGCCGGGTCCCGCCATGGACTTCGCCATCCTGTCGCTGCACATCGCGGGCGCGTCCTCGATCCTCGGCGCAATCAACTTCATCACCACCATCTTCAACATGCGTGCGCCCGGCATGACGCTGCACAAGATGCCGCTGTTCGTGTGGGCGGTGCTGGTCACCGTCTTCCTGCTGCTGCTGTCGCTGCCGGTTCTGGCTGGCGCCATCACCATGCTGCTGACGGACCGCAACTTCGGCACGGCCTTCTTCGTGCCGTCGGCGGGTGGTGACCCGATCCTGTTCCAGCATCTGTTCTGGTTCTTCGGACATCCGGAAGTCTACATCCTCATCCTTCCGGGCTTCGGCATCATCTCCCACATCGTGGCGACCTTCTCGAAGAAGCCG
>NZ_JBIICB010000402.1:0-2595 GCF_044239095.1 Aestuariivirga sp.
GACCGGTACACAAAGGCCGCGCCGCAGAATGGATCAAGTCCAAGGACCTGCTGGGTGATCGCTGCAAGCCCGTCATGGCCTTTTCGAAAGTCTACTGGCTCGAGGGCTACGAAGACCCTGAGCGAGCCCTCCGGCACCATCATTCGACGGAGGCTTTCCGCACCGCACGGATCACGCGCGAGAGGGCCTCGGCTTCAACCCCTGACGGAACGCGGATGATGGTCCCGGCAATATCTGTCTCAATCGCTGAGGGTCTGAGCACTCCGGCATCAGCAGCGGCTGCCAGCGTCACCATCACCTCGGCGAACGCTGGCATCGCAGCAACCCCGCCAGCCAGCGCCAGCCGCCCATCCTTCAGCCGCCGCCGCCAGTCATACACTTGCGAACGGGTCGCCCCATACCGCCTCGCGACCTCAGAGACAGACACCCCAGGCCGGAAGCTCTCCGCCGCGATCCGGGCCCGTTCCGTCTCGCTCCGCTGCTTGCGTCCGGTCGGCCCATCCAGAACCTCGAGACGCGACACCCGCCCAGTCGATGAGAAGTCCAATTGGGCGTCCATTTTACCGTCCAACGTCATGATCAGAAACCCAATCTAAAATTGGATCCGCTTCTCTCACGCTCAGAACGGCTTCGCCAGAATGGGGTCGGCATTGCGCTTATGGTCGCTCCGGGGTGAGCCAGACGGATCCGACGGGATCCCAGTTTCGGGTCCTGCCCGACCAGCGGGCTGGGTTCTTCGCGCGTGCGGCTTGATAGAACACGTGTCGGGTGTTCAGCAGGGCATGGACTTCTCCGCGATGGCGGGCGTTGTGACGAAGCGGATGGCACTATGCCTGTGCGCGGTGTTGTACCAGCGGACGAAGGCATGAACCCAGGCGCGCGCTTCTTCGATGAATGCGAAGCCACGGGCGGGCCAGGACGGGACGTACTTGCACGTCCGGAAGAGCGCTTCGGAGAAGGGTTTGTCGTTCGACACCCGCGGCCTGCTGAAGGATGGAATGACGCCAAGAAGCTCCATCGTGGTCTTCATGGTCGCGCCCTTCATCGCGCTGCCGTTGTCGGCATGCAGTGCAAGGGGGCTGGTGAGGCACCCCTCCGCCCAGACCGCGCGCTCGAGAAGCCGTGCGGCCAGTTCGGCGCCTTCACGCTCGTGAACTTCCCAGCCGACGATCTTCCGGCTGACGATGTCCTCGATGAGGTAGAGGCAATAGAACAGCCCAAGCGCTGGTCCAGGAAGCCAGGTGATGTCCCACGACCAGACCTGCCGCGGGCCCTTTGCCTCGAAGGTCGCCGGTGGCTTCGATCGCGTCGCCGCCCGGGCGCGTCCACGCCTGTGGTTCTGTCCCCGCTGCCGCAATACCCTGTAGAAGCTCGACTCCGAGGCGATATAGATGCCGCGATCAGCAAGCCGCGGCACGATCTGGCTGGGCGGAAGGCTGGCAAATTCAGCCGCATTGCACGTGGCGACGATCTGGTCTCGCTCATCCTCGCTCAGCCTGTTCGCGGGGCCAGGCCGCTCGGCAAGCGGGCGGAGGTCCTGCATGAACGCGTCGTCTGCACCTTGCCAGCGTTGATCTTAAAAACAGCAGTTGCGCCTCAATGGCAGGGCCTATCAGACGGGTTCGATGCGGTCCTATCCTCGCATGCATAGCATAGCATCAGCATGTCGATCATTCGGCTGGCTTGAGACAAAAGAAACCTCCTCCTCCCGGCTGAACTCTGGTGCAAGCCATGCCGGAGGAAAGAGGCCTATTCCGAGACGACCTTCATCATCTGCTCGTGGATCATGCCTGCTCGCCTTTCAAGAAAGACTGCGAAACTCCGCGAGCACGCTTCCTTGTCGATGTTATCTACACATGATAATGCGATCAGCTCTCGCAATTCCGGCAAGGGGATCAAATGAGACTTGATGCGATCTTCTAAAGCCGTGATGTCGGTCTGACCTTCATTCAGATATGCCGATAGTGGGATGATCTCTGCATCAGAGCGATTGGAGCGCTGGATTGGAGCCTTCAAAATACAGTTTACGGCATTACCGCCCATGCTTTTCAGCGACACACCAAACTTTGTTATCAGGTTTTCTGGAACGATTGACTGACAGTCCCACTGTTCCAGATCATCGCGAGCAATTCGCGAGCCATCTTCCAAATTGACACCCGACTTAAGGGTCAGCAGCATGATGGCTCGTGCCAAAGTGTCCTTCCGCTTTGGTGATCCTGCCCGAGCGACTTCCTCGACACTGGCTATATCACAGACAACCGGATCGAATATCTCCACCCGCGGCCGATCCACGTCACCCTCAAAAGCGTTTCGGATCACGCGAAAGTCACGAAGCGCCTTCGAGGTGGATGAGAACTCGTAGCGCCCGGAGACAAATGCCCGCCAGACGTACTCCCTGAGAATTGCATGGGCCCGTTCCTGATCCTTCGCTTCCTTTGGCAGGTGTTGATGAAGCGCGGCGAGGACGGGAATAACGACTACCGTCGGGAGCGACCGTTCTCCAAATACATTCTCGGCTTCCAGGAATTCGATGGCCCACTTCATGCCTTCTGCGACGTTGTCCCAGCTTTCGGCAAGCTGGACCAGGTCAAGATC
>NZ_JBIICB010000145.1:0-10363 GCF_044239095.1 Aestuariivirga sp.
ATGCCGGCGAGCGGGAGCTCGATCTTCTGATGCGGCCTTTCGGAGGCTTCGACCACAATGCCCAGTCGCTCCGCATCCTGACGCGGCTCGAACAGCGCTATGCCACCTTTGACGGTTTGAACCTGACATGGGAAACGCTCGAGGGGCTGGTCAAGCACAACGGCCCGCTGGTGAACCGGGAAGGCGACCCCGTCGGCCGTTACCGTGAGCATGGCCTGCCCGAGGCGATCCTCGACTATGCCGCGTACCACGACCTTGAACTCCACTCCTACGCGTCCGCGGAAGCCCAGGTGGCGGCGATCTCGGACGATATCGCCTACAACGCCCATGACATTGACGATGGCCTGCGCGCTGGCCTTTTCGACCTGATCGACCTCGGTGACGTTCCGCTGGCGGGGGAGGCGCTGGCTGAGGTGGTGCGGCTTTACCCCGACCTTGAGCATGACCGCGCCGTGCACGAGACGGTGCGGCGGGTGATGTCAGCCATGATAACGGACGTCATCCGCGAGACCGGCGCCTGTGCGGCGCGGCTGAAACCCCAATCGGTTGCCGGCGTGCGCGGGTTGGAGGAGCCGCTCGTCAATTTCAGCCCGCCGATGGGAGACAGCAACCAAAAGCTGCAGTCATTTCTTAACAAAAGAATGTACCGTCATGAAAAAATTGAGGAAATCATGGACAGGGCGCGCCGCGTGGTGCGCGCGCTGTTCGATGCCTACATGAATGACCCCAAGCTTCTTCCGCAGAACTGGCGGGAGGAGGCCGACCTTGCGGACACCGCCCGCTATGCCCGCCAGGTGTGTGACTTCATCGCCGGCATGACGGACCGCTACGCGCTCGAGCAGTACAAGAGGCTGTTTGACCTCGATCCGCTTTTCCGCTAGGGGCAAGTCGTGGCGTGAGTTCAACGGTTTAACTGTCGACATGAACCTGTTTTCGGAGTTCCTCTCTGCAATCGGCGGCGCCGTGTCGGCAGTCGCGGCGGAGCAGGGCATGGCTGAACGGCCCGACCTGTCGCGGGTCACGGCCGAGCCGCCGCGCGACCCGGCACATGGCGACATCTCCACCAATGCGGCGATGGTTCTGAACAAGGCCTTCGGAAAACCGCCGCGCGTGCTGGCGGAGGCCATTGCCGCACAGATTGCAGGCCATCCGGACGTTGCCTCTGTCGAGATCGCAGGGCCTGGCTTCATCAATCTCAGGTTGAAGCCGTCGGTGTGGCCGCGTGTCCTGGCGAGCGTGCTGGCGCTCGGCGAGGGCTATGGCCGTTCCAACCTCGGCCAGGGCAGGAAAGCCAATGTCGAGTATGTGTCCGCCAATCCGACGGGACCGTTGCACGTCGGCCACGTCAGGGGCGCGGTGTTCGGCGATGCGCTGGCCCAGCTCCTCGTCGAGAGCGGCTTCGAAGTCACCCGCGAATATTACATCAATGATGCCGGCGCCCAGGTGGACGTGCTGGCCCGTTCCGCATACCTGCGCTACTGCGAGGCCCTGGGCGATGAGATCGGCGAGATTCCGGCGGGCCTCTACCCCGGCTCCTATCTGAAGCCCGTCGGGGCGGCGCTGGCCGGGGAATATGGCAGGCGCCTCAATCAGATGGTTGAATCGGACTGGTTGCCGCTGGTGCGCTCGCGCACCATGGAGATGATGATGGCGCTGATCCGCGAGGATCTGGCGCATCTCAACATCCGGCAGGAGGTGTTTTTCTCCGAGAAATCGCTCCATGAATCCGGCGAAGTGGCGGACGCGATTTCTGACCTCCGGGCGAGGGGGCATGTTTACCAGGGCACGCTGCCGCCGCCCAAGGGCGAGGTGCCCGAGGACTGGGAGGACCGCGAGCAGACCCTGTTCCGCGCCACCGCATTCGGAGACGACATCGACCGTCCGCTGCTCAAGTCAGACGGTTCCTACACCTATTTCGCCTCCGACGTGGCCTACAGCCGCAACAAGATCAGCCGTGGTTACAAGGAACTGATCTATGTGCTGGGCGCTGATCACGGCGGCTACGTGAAGCGGCTCGAGGCGGTGGCGGCCGCCCTGGCCGGAGAGGGCAGCGTGGACGTGATCGTCCGGCTTTGCCAGCTCGTGAAGCTGTACCGCGCCGGAGAACCCGTGCGCATGTCCAAGCGGTCTGGCGAATTCGTGACGCTGCGTGACGTGGTTGACGAGGTGGGCCCGGACGTCGTCCGCTTCATGATGCTGTTCCGCAAGAACGAGGCGCCGCTCGACTTCGACTTCGCAAAGGTGACCGAGCAGTCCAAGGACAACCCCGTCTTCTACGTTCAGTACGCCCATGCCCGGACCTGCTCGGTGATGCGCAATGCAGCAGAGGAAGGCTTTGCGCCCGCGGCGGCGCCGGACTTCTCGCTGCTGTCGGATGAGGCTGAACTTTCGATCGCCCGGCGCATCGCGGAGTTCCCGCGCCTGATCGAGGCGGCGGCCATCGCCCATGAGCCGCATCGGGTCGCCTTCTATCTTTTTGAGCTTGCAGGAGAATTCCATGCGCTTTGGAACAAGGGCAAAGACTCGCCGCAATTAAGATTTATTTTGAAAGATGATGTCAATCTGACCACAACACGTCTCGCCTTCCTGCGGGCGATTAGATATGTTCTGGCAAATGGCCTTCGGATCCTTGGGGTGAGGCCCGCCGAAGAGATGTAGAGGCGATAAGGTCATATGGATCAAAATTCAACCAACGGCTCAGAGCTGGACAAGCGAAACTGGCGTGAGCGCCTGGGAATAGGCGCAAAGGAAATGCCGAAGCTGTCCGACGAGTTCCGCGAGGCCTCCGCCGGGCCGGATGCGGGCTCGGCCCCTTCCAGGGCCCAGACGGTCACGTCGCCCGCGCCAATGGCGCCACGGGCGCCGAGGCCGTCTGCATCGGCTCCCGCGCCAGAGCCCAGACCGGCAGCAGCACCGCCGCCGCCGCAGCCCCGCGCCACACCCCGCACGCCTGACAATGCCGCGCAGGATGCCCTGGCCGACAAGCTGAGGGCGCAGCGCGTCGCAGCCGAGAAGCTGGCCGAGCAGCGTGTTCAGGCCGCGCGTGACCGTGCTGAAGGAAAGCCGGCCCAGGCCGACCCGCCCCCCGCTGCACAGCGCCCGAGCGCTGCAGCGCCGCGGACCCCGCCGCCGCCGCCGCCTCAGGCAACTCCCAAGGCGCGGGCAGCCGTGCCGCCGCCGCCTCCCGGTTCGCGCCCCAAGTTCAGTTTCGCCGATGATCCCGCCACGCCGCGTGACATGCGCGCAGCTGGCGACGCGGCCGCCTCCCGCCCGGGCTATTCGGGGGCAGCCGGCGCACCGCTCACACCGCCGCGCCCCGCGCTGGGTGCCGGACAACCACCTTTCCTGCGCCCTTCGGCCGCTGGTGTGGGCGCCCGCCCGCAGCCGCCCTACAGGCCGGTCGATCCATCGGCGAATTACGCGCCGCCGCCGCGTCTCCAGCCGCCGCCAGGCCGCCCGGGTTTCGGTGCGGATGCGCCGGCCGCCTATACCGCCGCCCGCAGTGCGCCGCGCCGTCCGCCCCCGGCGCTCGAGTCCTTTCCGCGCCCGTCTGAACAGCGTGAATATCCGGACGGCGATTTCGACGAGAGCCGCCAGCCGCCCCGGCTGGGGCGCCCGACACGTGCCCGCGCGCGTGACGACGAAGATGAGGTCTTCGAGGATGACGGCGGATCCCGCCAGCGGGCAAGCGCCAGGGATTACCAGGCGGCCTATGGCGATGGGGAGGATGCCTTTGCGGAAGACCAGCGCCGTTCCGGCGGGCCTTGGCTTCTGCTGCTTGGCCTGCTGGCCGCCGCCCTCGTCACTGGCGGTGTTGTCTGGTACTACAATTCCGGCATGAAGGATCTTGCTGTTCCGGGAATGGGCGCGGGTGACGTGCCGGTCGTCAGCGCTCCGCAAGATCCTGCCAAGGTTGCACCCGAAGAGCCCGCAGCGGGCGCGGAGCAGCCTGCAGCCCAGAAGAAGCAGATCTACGACCGCATCGTGGGCGATCAAGAGGTCCTGGGCGGCGGCCAGATCGAATCGACCGAGGAAATCCCGGTTCCGCCCGCAGCTGCACAGCCGGTGGGTGATGTTCCGGAGGCCAGCGGCGTGAACCCGATCCCGGTACCGGATGCTGCCACACAGGGCACCGGCGAGGGGCTGCCCTCCGTCGATGAGCCGCCACCACTGCCGCTGCCGCCTGCCGACCAGCAGGGCAACCTCGGCCGGTCTTCGACGGAGCGGATCGCGGCCACCGCCGCGCAGCTGGAGCAGGAGGCGAGTGCGGTGCCCTCGCTGCCTGTTCCGGAGCCACCCTCCACGACCGAGACAGCGAGCGTGGCGCCCCTGCCGCCGCCTCCGGAACCAGCCGCCAGCATTGCGGCTGTCGTTCCGGAGACGGCGCCGGCGGCACCGGCGGCGCAGCAGGCATCCGAGCCTGAGCAGCAGGCCGAGGCAGTGGAGCCTCCGCCGCCCCCGCCACCCAAGAAGAAACCCGCCGAAAAGAAGAAGCCTCCGGAGGAGAACCTCGGCGCGGTGCCGGTGGTTCTCGTGCCCCCTTCGAAGGATTTTCCGACGGGCACGGAGACCGCATCCAGCGAGCCTGCCGCTGTACCCGAAGTCGCAGCGCCACAAGCTGAGAAGAAGCCCCGCTCCATCATGGACCTGTTCCGCGGGTCGGGCAGCAATGAAGCCCCGGCGGCCGCGCCTGAAACACGCGTTGCCGCCGTTGAGCCGCCAAAGCCCTCGGCCCCGGCGCAGAGCGCGTCAGAATCCCAGCCCGCCGCGGGCTCAGGTTTCCTCGTTCAGCTTTCTTCCTTCCGCAGCGCAGCCGATGCGCAAAAGGAATATGCCCGTCTCAGCAGCCTTTATCCCAGCGTCGTCGGGAGCCTGCCGCAGCAGATCCGCGAGACGAGCGTGGGTGGCAGCACGCGCTACCAGCTGGGGCTGGGCCCTGTTTCCTCGCGCAGCGCCGCGACGCGGGTGTGCAGCGCGCTCATCACGGCGGGCGAGAGCGACTGCATCGTGCGCGGACGCTGACCCCGGACGTCCCATGGCGAACCCCATCGGCGCCTTCATTCTGGGTTGCAGCGGCACGGAACTGAGCCCCGGCGAAATCCAGTTCTTCCAACGCGCCAAACCCTTTGGCCTGATCCTCTTCCGCCGCAACTGCCAGTCGCCGGAGCAACTGAAGCGGCTGACGGATGAATTCCGGTCTGCCGTCGGGCGGCGCAACGCACCCGTCTTCGTTGACCAGGAAGGTGGCCGCGTGCAGCGGCTCGGGCCCCCCAGCAATGCCTGGCGGCAGTATCCCCCGGCGCGCGCCTATGGCGAGGCCTATGCGCGCGACCCGCTCACGGCCCTGCGCAGCGCCCGCAATGTCGGGCGATTGATGGCGGAGGACCTCATCGCCGCCGGCATTACCGCCAATTGCGTGCCGGTGCTGGACGTGCCGCAGCCCGGCGCGCATGAGGTCATCGGCAGCCGCGCCTATTCCGACCGTATCGAGCAGATCATGGCGCTGGCGCGTGCCCATGCGGCCGGTTTCGCGGACGGCGGCGTGCTGCCCGTCCTCAAGCACATTCCCGGACACGGGCGGGCGAAGGCCGACAGCCATCTGGAACTCCCCGTCGTCGATGCAAGCCGTGCCGATCTCGAAGCCATCGACTTTCCGCCTTTCGCAGCCTTCGCAGACGCGCCAATGGCGATGACGGCACATGTGGTCTACACCGCCCTCGACAAGGCGGTGCCGGCCACGCTTTCGCGGAAGGTGATCTCCGGCGTCATCCGCAAGCAGATCGGTTTCCGGGGGCTGCTGATGACAGACGATTTGTCCATGAAGGCCCTCTCGGGAAGCTATGCCGAAAAGACGCGCCTGGCGCTCGCGGCTGGCTGTGACCTGGTGCTGCACTGCAATGGCGTGATGGACCAGATGGAAGAGGTGGTGGCCGCCGCCGGGCCTCTCAGGGGCAAGGCGCTGAGCAGGGCGCGCACTGCCCTGAGGTCAGCCAGAAAGCCCCAGCTCTTCGACCGAAAGCAGGCGCTGAAGGATCTCGCTGCGCTGCTCGCCGGGTGAAACTGGGGATAAGTTGTGTCCCGAGGGCGAATCACCCACCATCCCTTGGTATCAGGGAGGTCACGGAACGAGGATGAGAATCGCGTGAGCGCCCCGCAGAACCAGCAGGACTTGATCGGAACACCGCCCGGGGCATGGCCCGACGGGGAGGCTCCGCTGCGCGCGCCTGTGGCCGAAGTGCCCGATGCCACGACGCTGATCGTGGAACTGGGCGGCTTCGAAGGCCCGCTCGACCTGCTCCTGGAACTTGCCCGGCACCACAAGGTTGACCTGAAGCAGATCTCCATCCTCAAGCTTGCAGAGCAGTATCTCGCCTTCATCGAGAAGGCGCGCCGCCTGCAGCTGGAAGTGGCAGCCGACTATCTGGTCATGGCGGCATGGCTCGCCTATCTGAAGTCGCGGCTGCTGATCCCCGCGCAGCCCGGCCAGGAGGAGCAGGAACCCGCTGATCTCGCTGCGCGTCTGGCCTTCCGGCTGCAGCGCCTGCAGGCCATGCGCACCGCCGCCGAGAACCTGATGAAGCGCAGCGTGCTGGGCCGCGACGTGTTCGCGCGCGGCGCGCCAGAGCCCCTGGTGATCGACCGGCGGCGTGAGTTCGGCGACAATCTCATCGACCTGCTCAAGGCCTATGCCGAGCGGCGCAAGAAGAAAATGGTGCATCAGGTCTATGTGCCGAAGCGTCATCCCACCTGGTCCATTAAGGAAGCCCGTAACGCGCTCGAGCGGCTCGTCGGCGTGATGGATGATTGGGGCACGTTTGACAGCTGGCTGGCCCAATATCTGGCCGAGCCGGGCATGCGCCGGTCGGTGACGGCCTCGAGTTTCACCGCAAGCCTGGAGCTTGCGCGCGAAGGCCTGCTGGAACTGAGGCAGGAGGGGCCCTTCCGCCCGATCTACCTCAAGCGGCGGGCACATGCGGCTTGAGCCGCCAAGACAGTAACGGAGTGAGAAGATGATCATGCAGACCCAGGCCGCCGCGGCGGAAGCCCCGCAGGACGTGGAAGAGGCGATCGTACATGAGGCCGAGGCAGCGGGTGAGCCCGCCGCCGTTGCGAGCATCACCCGCCACCCGCGTGCCGACCGCAACCAGCACCTGCGCATCGTCGAGGCTGTGCTGTTCGCCACCGCCGAGCCCGTCGATGCCGCGCACCTTGCGGGCTTCCTGCCGGAGGGCACCGACGTTGCGGGGCTTCTCGCCGACCTCCAGTCCAATTTCGCCAACCGCGGTGTGAACCTGGTTGAGGTGGCTGGCAAATGGCTGTTCCGCACCGCGGATGACCTCGGCTACATCCTCCGGCGTGAGACGGTGGAACAGAGAAAGCTTTCCAAGGCGGCGATGGAAACGCTCGCCATCATCGCCTACCACCAGCCCGTGACGCGCGCCGAGATCGAGGATATCCGCGGCGTTGCGATCTCCAAGGGAACCCTCGACCAGCTTCTCGAGATCGGCTGGGTCAGGATGCGCGGACGGCGCAAGACGCCGGGCCGCCCCGTCACCTATGGCACGACGGACGCCTTCCTGAGCCATTTCGGCCTGAACGAAGTGGCTGACCTGCCCGGCCTGCAGGAACTGAAGGGTGCAGGCCTCCTCGACGCCAACCTGCCGCCCGGCTTCGACATCCCCATCCCGCGGACCGGTGAGGAACTCACCGCGGACGAGGAACCGCTCGACGGCACGGAAGACCAGATCCCGCTCGAGATGCACCTGCCGGAGCAGTCCGGCACGCAGGATCCAAGCGCAGGATAGGCTGATCCGCCTTTCGCAGGCGCAGACTTCCCGCGTGCAGTTGAAGGGGCAGATGATCAATTGAGATCATCGCCCCCAAGTCTCGCCGTCATGCCAGCGAAAGCTGGCATCCAGCTTTTGCTGCAGCACACGCCGGGAAAAATCGGGACCCGAGTTTTTTGCTGGGGCGACGGAATGGATGAAGCGAGAATCTTGCAGTGATCTCGCTTGACCGTCCGATCGTCTGGAGGCCTTCTGCTTGTTTCCCGGCCGTCAGAATTCAGTGATATCCTTCAACTGCAGGACCCACCCAGCCTCGCCCGGTGTGAGCTTGTACTGAAGTTGACGTGTCTTTCCCGACGGTTCGGAATTCGCATCACCTTCCTTGTAGACCGGGAAGCGCCGTCCGAGGACGTTTTCGAGCACTGCGAACTCATCATGCCCCATATAGCCCTTGCTGGCCTTTGCATCGTCCGTGATCGGGGGGAGGTAGATTGGCGTCATGCTCTTGCCGTTGTTCACGGCGTAGGCGACCAGTGATCCGTAGCTGCCGCTTCCGGCGGATGTCACGTACACATAGACTTCCGGAAATCCATTGCCGTCGAGATCGCCGATCTCCGCATCCCTGACCGAGCCTTCGATTTCCGCGTCGGCGGGTGTGTTGTCTTCCGCAAGACCAGCCGGAGTGATCTTCAATTGATTGATCGATCCCTCGTTCGTTGCCTCGACAACGAAGGACAAGCCCTGAAGCTCCAAGGTCTTCTTGAACGGCTCGGCAGCCCATGTGCTGACGGGTGCCGCTGTCAGACACAGGCCGATAATGAGTGACGGTATGGTCGCCCTGATCATCTGATCCAAATCCTTCTTGTCAGTTTTTCCAAGGAGTGGGCAGCAGTCCAGGAGGACTGCTGCCGGTCGAGAGCATGATCGCCAAAAGTGGAAACCACTTTTGCGATAAGATCATGCTCAAAATGTTAGTCTTCCGCCAGTTTTTTTCGACCAGGTGATTCCACCTGGCCGGAACGCGCGCTAGTTGCCGAAGACCATCTTCTGGATCTTCTTGCTGGCCTTGTTGACCTTGCCATGCGTGGCGCAGGTCTGCGTTTCGACGGAGCACATGACGCCGTTCTGAAGAACGAATTCTGTCGTGTCGACTTCGCCAAGATTGCGGGCGGCTTCAGAGCCCATGTACTGGTCCGTCCACGACGCGGAAATGCCCGTGCCATCGGCACAGAAATTGGCTTCCCGATCACAGATCACGCCCTGTTCGGGTGAGAACACGCCATGGCCATACTCGACCTGTCCGGCAATGGCCGTGGCAGCCGTGAGGGTCAGGGCAGCGATGGAAAGGGGCATCAAAATACGCATCTGTTGTTCTCCAATTTTTGTCGCCACCCGCTTGATGGACGAGCGTATGTTTTTATACTGCGCTGCAGCTTGCACCTATGATCGCGATATGATTCCGGAGGGAGTTTTTGACGTGCCGATGTGCATTTGCGTGCGGTTTTACCCTCAAGAGTAGCAGGCTTGCCATGACAGTGTCATATCACTTGAAATCTGGACGTGCGCGATGAGCGATCATCCAGATGAAGGCCTGGGATACTGGTCAAGCCTCATCCAGTCGATTCGCCGGGCGCGAAACTGGAGCCAGGCCGTGTTCGCGAATGAGGTGAATTCAAACCAGGAAACGATCTCAAGATGGGAAAAGGGCACAGTCATTCCCTCCCTTCAGAAGCAGCAGCAGATCGAACACCTCGCGGAAACTGCGAACATCTCCTCGTTCAGTGGCTTCAAGAGTATCGTCAGGTTCAGTCCCTACCCAATGCTGCTCTGCGATGGGAACGACCATGTCATCGCTGCTTCAGGCGCCAGCGGTTTCGAGGAGGGACGCTCGGTGTTGTCCCAGACGCCAGCTTTTCAACATGCTTACTTTGAAGCGTTTACAGCCCAACTGAAGGCCGACGGCTTCTGGGAAAACTCCGGTCAGTCACGAAACTACCACTTCCGCAGCACAACACACGGCGACTTCGAGGCCGTGCTTGTCTCAGTCAGGATTCATGGATCCATATACTGCGTGGTGCAGGCGATCCCACCGGCTGCAAGGGCGTAGCGCGCAATCCGCGCCGGGCGATCAGCTGAGATCGACACCCAATTCTCACGGTCAAGTCCGAAAGTTGCTGTAAACTCGATTCAGCTCGATTGATGACGGCATGGTCACATTGACATTGTCACGACGTGGCGGACAAGGTCACTCTCCCTTCACTCCTTCGGTGAAAACGTCTCAGAACCGTCTTCTGCCGAGCCGGAGCGCCGGCTACCCACCTCAGACTTTACAGTTCTCTACGGACGTAACCCGGGGGGCTTCAATTCGGGAAGGGTCTTCGTGCGCTTCTGCAGGGTTCCCTGCGCACTGTCCGGGAGCCAGAAGTAGAGAGCCGCCACTTCCGGATAGTTAGAGCCTCGCACCCTCAAGTGAATCCGTATCCGGCTGCGGTGAAGTAGTTGGAGCATTCCTCTGGGGAGAAGAGCTTGCAGATGCTGCCAATGGCCCTCCAAAGCTCATCGATGGTTCTGGCGGC
>NZ_JBIICB010000006.1:0-38018 GCF_044239095.1 Aestuariivirga sp.
CACCCCTGCTGCCCATCGTGACAGGTGCCGGCGGCGTTGCGGCGGAATGGACGGGGGGCGACATGGCCCAAGGCGGCAATGTGATCACCGCAGGTTCGCCCGCCCTCCTGGAGGAGGCGCTGGCGGTCATGACGTCCTGACCGCCAGCGAAAGACGTGTTTACTGCATCGCGAGCTTGAGGCAGGCCGCTGCCGCCTCAGCGGCGGGGCGCGCATCACCACGCGCGACCTGACCAGCCTTCACCAGCGACTTGGTTGTGGCCGTCAACACGCCCTTGAGGTCGGCACCCGGCCCCACCTGCGGAAGCGCGCCGTTGAAAATCAGCGTGGCGTTGGGATCAAGCCCGGCCGCACAGCTCTGTGCTTCGGCCTGGCCGGCAAGAGCGGGAGCGGCGCTGAGGGCCAGGAGGCCGAGGGCGATGATGAGACGCATTGATGTAATCCTTTTCAATATAAATGGCAGTCGAACGGAGAAAGCCGCACACAGGAGAGGCCTTCGGGTCAGTCGTCGCGGTAGACACGCTCGCGCCGCTCATGGCGCTCCTGGGCCTCGATCGAGAGCGTGGCGATGGGACGGGCATCCAGCCGCTTGAGGCTGATGGGCTCGCCCGTCTCCTCGCAATAGCCATAGGACCCATCGTCGATTCGTTTCAATGCCGCATCGATTTTTGAGATCAGCTTGCGCTGCCGGTCGCGGGTGCGCAATTCCAGCGAACGGTCGGTTTCGGAGGAGGCGCGGTCGGCAAGGTCGGGCAGAACGTGGTTCTCGTCCTGCAGATGCGCGATGGTTTCCTTGCTTTCCTTGAGGATCTCTTCCTTCCAGACCATGAGCTTGCTCCGGAAGTAGTCACGCTGCCGGTCGTTCATGAACGGCTCGTCATCACTGGGCTTGTAGTATTCGTCGACTTCAGCAGCCATTTCGAACTCTCTGTAACCCCTGTTGGCGCGGGCTTATAGCGGCAGGCAGCCGCTTCCACAATAGCCGGGATTGGCCTTTGCCAGCCCATCAACAGCCCTGCTATCACCCTGATTCTGCAACATTTTCGTGACGCATGCGACAAGCGTCCGGGAATCTGGCACAGACTCCGGCGGCAACGGGAGACGATCCATGCGATTTGAAGGAACGGCGGGTTATGTCGCCACCGGCGACCTCAAGACGGCGGTGAACGCGGCCATCGTGCTCCAGCGCCCGCTTCTGGTGAAAGGCGAGCCCGGCACCGGCAAGACGGTGCTGGCACGCGAGATCGCCGCGGCCATCGGGGCGCCCATCATCGAATGGCACATCAAGTCGACCACCAAGGCGCAACAGGGGCTCTATGAATATGACGCGGTGGCGCGGCTTCGCGATTCGCAGCTGGGCGACAAGCGCGTGCATGACATCTCGCACTACATCCGCCGCGGCAAGCTGTGGGAGGCCTTCACCTCCACCGAGCGCCCCGTTCTGCTCATTGACGAGATCGACAAGGCCGACATCGAGTTTCCCAACGACCTGCTGCAGGAGTTGGATCGCATGGAGTTCTTCGTCTACGAGACGGGCGAGACGGTGAGGGCGGAGCGCCGCCCCATCGTGATCATCACCTCCAACAACGAGAAGGAACTCCCCGACGCCTTCCTGCGCCGCTGCTTCTTCCACTACATCAGGTTTCCTGACGCCGAGACGATGCAGGCCATCGTGGACGTGCATTTCCCCGGCATCAAGAAGCGCCTCGTCTCGGAGGCGCTCAACATCTTCTTCGAACTGCGCGACGTGCCGGGGCTCAAGAAGAAGCCGTCAACCTCGGAGTTGCTCGACTGGCTGAAACTGCTCCTCAACGAGGACATTGAACCCGAAACACTGCGCGAAAGTGACCCGCGCAAGGTCATCCCGCCGCTCCATGGCGCCCTCCTCAAGAACGAGCAGGACGTGATGCTGTTCGAGCGCCTCGCATTCATGGCCAGGCGCGAGGGGCGGTAGGCGGGGGCCATCACCGGTCGTTGCGGCTCATCCACTTCAGGGCATGGGGCACGAACCATGCGTTGCCGCGATACCAGAACGCCGACGGCGGCTCCGTGTCGAACACGCTCTCCCCGCCCTTCTCACCGAGAATTCGCCGCGCGATCTTCTTGCCGAACAGCGTGCCCATCGGCACGCCGGCGAAGCAATAGCCGCTGCCGTAGTGCACGCCGCCGTGGCAGCCGATGCGCGGGGTGATGTCGAAGGTGCCGCCGCACTTGCCTGTCCACACATGGTCGAAGCGGAGGCCGCCCATATCCGGAAATACCCTCAGCAGCCGCTTGTGCAGCCTTTCGCCCATGATCCGCAGGTCTGCGCCGATCTCGCCGGTAAGCCCGCCGAACACGATGCGCGTGTTGTCGCCGGGTGCGATCCGCATCCAGTCGACGTTGAAGTTCCAGTCGATGAAGGTCCGGTCTCCCGGCAGCAGTGACCTGACCTGATTCTCGCTCATGGGTGCGGAGACCGCCTGATAGGCGTGGAACGGCATGATGCGGCGCTGCAGCCAGGGGAATTCCCGCCCGCCATAGCCATTGGTGGCGAACACGAGATCGCGCGCCGCGAGTTTCGCACCCTTGAGGAAGACGGTGAAACCTTCGGCCTCCCTGCGGAAGCCAAGCACCGGCGTGAAGGCAGAAATCGTGACACCCGCCGCGCGCGCCACATCGAGCAGGCCCTTGTGGTAAAGGCCCGGATGCAGCCCGGCGTGATCGGGAATGCGCACGCCGCCGAAATAGTGGTCGGTCGCAATCTCCTCGCGCTGTTCTGCCCGGCTCACCGTCTGGAAGGGCTCGCCCAGATGCCTTTCGCGCAGTGCGAATTCGCGCGCCATCGCATCACGCATGGCGGAGGAGGTTGCAAGCAGCAGGCGGCCCTGCTGCTGATAATGGCAGGCGATCTTCTCCTGCGCGACCGTTTCCTTCACCGCCAAGAAGGCCTCCATCAGCTCGCCATAGACGGCGCGGGCCTTGTCGAGCCCCTCGCTCTCCATGATCTCGCCGAAGGAGTGCTTCAGCGTGCGCCCCACATAGCCCGCATTGCGGGTGGATGCGCCATGGCCCGGCTCCTTCGCCTCGAGCACCGTCACCTGCCGCCCACCCCGCGCCAGGCCGATCGCCGCCGTAAGCCCCGTGATGCCGGACCCCACCACAGCCACGTCAGTGCTTTTCGGGGGAATGGAACGCGCCTCAGCCTCGTGCGGGGCGGCGCGCCACCAATAGGGGTCGAAGGAGGCGCTGGCGCTCAGAACATTGCTGCCGAATGCCATGGCGTTCAACCGGCCCTTCCAAAACGCCGCTCGTCGAGCGCATCCTTCGCCTGCATGTACCAGTAGCCCGCCTGCACACCCATACGGCCGAAGGGGCCTCCCGCCCATAGCGGCCCGAAGGGCGCGAAGCGGCGGTACTCATCGTCCTTCGCGGCAATCGCCCGCGCCAGCAACATGCCGCCCATCGCCGTGGTGTTCATGCCGTGGCCGCCGAAGGCGGTGGCCCACCACCTGCCCTGCCCGTCAGACCCGATAACCGGCATGAAATGCCGCGCATAGCCCATGAGGCCCGCCCAGGCATGATCAATCCGCGGGTTGCCGAGTTCGGGGAAAACCGAGACCATGTCGCGCCGCATGCGTTCCGCCAGCTGCCGCGGCTCGGACAGGCGCGTGGTGATGGCGCCGCCCCACAAAAGCCGCCCCTCGTCGATGAGCCGGAAATAATTGCCTGCGCGGCGCGAATCGGAAATGGCACTCCGTGTACGGATCACATCCTGCTGCAAGGGCTCCGTCACCGCGACATAGGTGGCAACAGGCAGAACCGCGCGGCCCGTCATGGGATGGATGCGCCGGTCAAGCGAGGAGACGCAGAAGACCACCTCCCTCGCCCTGACCTCTCCCTCATCCGTCCGCACCACATGCGCGGGGCCTTGCTCCTCGGCGCTGCGGACCGGTGAATTCTCGAACAGCCGCACACCCTGCGCCCTGGCCTTGCCCGCGATCATGAGCGCATAGCGCAGCGGGTGCATATGGAAGGCCGAAGCATCATATGTCGACTGGAAGTAGCGCCTGCTGCTCACGCGGGACCTTGTTTCGGCAACGTCAAGGAACTGCATCTCGCTGCCATAAAGCTGGCTCATCCCGGCGGCCGCCTCCTGCTTTTGCGCGGCATTGGAATAGCGCAGGCACCCCAGCCAGCCAGCCCCCATGCCGATCGAGGGATCGCCCTCGGCGATCTCCCGCCGGACGAATTCGGTGCCAAGGCAGGAGAGCCGGTAAAGCGCCTGCGCCGCCGGAAGGCCAACGCGCGCCGCGACATTTTCCATCCCCTCTGCGAATCCGTTCGACACGAAGCCGCCGTTCCGCCCGGAGGCACCCCAGGCAATGCGCCTGGCCTCAAGCAGCACGACGGTGACGCCGCGCCGGGCAAGCTCCAGCGCCGTGGTCAGGCCCGCGAGCCCCCCGCCGATCACGCAGACATCGGCCTCCTGCCGCCCCTCAAGCTTGGGCAGCGGCGGCCCGCGGTCAGCCGTCGCCTCATACCAGGTCCGTTCGGAAGTATCGGTCTGCTGCATTTAAAGTTCCTGATCGCGCCAGTTGCTCACCGCCCACGCCTTCCGCTATGGAACGCGCCCATGCGCTTCACATCAGGCAAAGACTTCGCCCACCAGCCGCACAAGGCGATCACCATATTCGGCATGTCCGGGGTGGGCAAGACAACGCTCTCGAACCTTCTGCAGGATTCGGGCTGGTATCACTATTCCGTCGATTACCGCATCGGCACCCGCTACATGGGTGAGCACATCGTCGACAATTTCAAGCGTGAGGCGATGCGCGTCCCCTTCCTGAGGGACCTGCTGCTGTCGGACTCGATCCATATCCAGTCCAACATCACCTTCGACCACCTGAAGCCGCTCTCCACCTATCTCGGCAAGCCCGGCAACCCGGACAAGGGCGGCATTTCCTTTGCGGAATACCGCAAGCGCCAGACCCAGCACCGTGAGGCGGAGATCTCGGCCCTGCTCGATGTGCCCACCTTCATCGGCAAGTCGCGGGAGATCTACCATTACGGCAATTTCGTCTGCGACTCCGGTGGTTCCCTCTGCGAGGTGGTGAACCCGTCGAACCCGCTCGACCCCGTCCTCTCCTGCCTGTCGGAGAACACGTTGCTCCTCTATATCGAGGGCACGCCGGAGCATACGCGCATGCTGGTCGAGCGTTTCCGCAAGGCGCCCAAGCCCATGTACTACCAGCCGCAGTTTCTCGAAGCGAAATGGGCGGAGTACAAGGCAATCAACGCCATCACCAGGGACGAGGACGTCGACCCCGATGGCTTCGCCGTCTGGGGTTTCGAGCAGCTCCTCCATCACCGCATCCCGCTCTACAAGCAGATCGCGGATAACTTCGGCTACACGATCCGAATGCGTGACGTGCCCTCCGTCCAGTCCGAGGAGGACTTCACCGCAATCGTCGCCAACGCCATCGACCAGACAAAGTAAGCAAAAATGCCCATCCGTATTCCGAACGATCTCCCTGCCCGCCACACGATTGAATCCGAAGGCGTGATGGTGATGACGGAGGCCTCCGCCGGCCGCCAGGACATCCGCCCGCTCCGCATCGGCCTCCTCAACCTGATGCCCAACAAGATCAAGACCGAGACGCAGTTCGCCCGCCTCATCGGCGCCACGCCGCTGCAGGTGGAGCTCACCCTCGTCAAGATCACCAGCCACACCCCGAAGAACGCAAGCCCCGAACACATGCTCGCCTTCTATGACGACTGGGAGGACGTGAAGACCGAGAAGTTCGACGGCTTCATCGTCACCGGCGCACCCGTGGAGCTGCTCGACTTCGAGGACGTCAACTACTGGGACGAGCTCACCCGTATCTATGCCTGGACGCAGACCCATGTGCACTCCACCTTCAACATCTGCTGGGGTGCGCAGGCGGCCCTCCACTGCTTCCACAAGGTGCCCAAGCACGCCCTGCCAAGTAAGCGCTTCGGCGTCTACACGCACCGCAACCTGAAGCCAAACTCGCCATATCTGCGCGGCTTTTCGGACGATTTCTCGATCCCCGTCTCGCGCTGGACGGAAAACCACCGGGCCGATCTTCCGGCGGACAAAGGCCTCGAAGTGCTGATGGAGTCGGATGAAGCGGGCCTCTGCCTCATCAACGATCCTGCGCGCCGCTCGCTCTACATGTTCAATCACATCGAATATGACACGACGTCGCTCGCCGAAGAATACTGGCGCGACCGGACGGCGGGAAAACCCATCGAGCTTCCGGCCAATTACTTCCCGAAGAACGATCCCGAACTGCCGCCCGAAAACCGCTGGCGCAGCCACGCGCATCTGCTGTTCGGCAACTGGATCAACGAGGTGTATCAGACGACACCGTTCGATCTGAAGAAGATCGGGGAGTGAGAAGCAGAAGCGTAACGCCCCCTTACGGGCGTCATCCCGAACCGCCAGCTCCTCCGCCACGCCAAGGCCGTGATCGGCGGTTGATCAAGATCCCCTTCTCCCGTCGCAGCGCGATGGGAGAAGGTGCCCAAAGGGCGGATGAGGGCCTCTGTCCGCCGAGTCCCGCTGGTTGAAAGAGGCCCTCATCCGGCCTGCCGGCCACCTTCTCCCATTGCTGCGCAACGGGAGAAGGGAACCTCCAGAGATCGCTCCTCATGCCGAACCGCCAGCTCCTCCGCCATGCCAAGGCCGTGACCGGCGATTGATCAAGATCCCCTTCTCCCGTCGCAGCGCGATGGGAGAAGGTGCCCAAAGGGCGGATGAGGGCCTCTGTCCGCCAGTCCCGCTGGTTGAGAGAGGCCCTCATCCGGCCTGTCGGCCACCTTCTCCCATTGCTGCGCAACGGGAGAAGGGACATGATGCATGGGTCCCGTCGCGGGATCGGGTAACGCCTCCAGAGATCGCCCCTCATGCCGAACCGCCAGCTCCTGCTCCTCCGCCATGCCAAGGCCGTGATCGGCGAGGGCAATATGCGCGACATCGACCGCCCGCTCGCACCGCGCGGCGAGAGGGCGGCGAAGCTGATGGGGCGCTACATGGCCGACCACGATCTCATCCCCGCACGCGTCCTGTGTTCGCCCGCCCGCCGCACGCGGCAGACATGGGAGATCGCCGCCGCCGAACTCCCCAAGATCGAAACCCGCATCGTCGATGACCTCTATGACTTTGGCGATGGCGAGGCCCTGCTCTCCGTCATCCGGCAGGAGGGCGGTGGAGCCTCGCGCCTGCTCCTCGTCACCCACAACCCGGCCACCCAGACCCTCGCCCTGTCACTGGCGGGATCGGGCGGCCAGGCGCTGCGCCAGCAGATGATGGAGAAGTATCCAACCGCCGGCCTCGCCGTTCTCTCCTTTCCCGGCGAGGACTGGGCGGCAACCGCGGAAGGTGCGGGTCGGCTCGAGGCCTTCCTGCGGCCGCGCGACCTCGAAGGCTGAACGCTTTTCCTTGCGTTGCAGTCTGAACCGCACCACTTATGGGGCCTTTGAGAGGGGATGCCAGGATCGTCGGTTTTTCGGACATTGTTGATGGCACGCGGATCGCCGCGGGCGGGCTTTCGGACTTCGCAACCGGGCTGGTGAACCCCTCGGTCCGGCTTGGCGTCACCGGCCTGTCACGCGCGGGCAAGACCGTGTTCATCACCGCTCTCGTCAACGCACTGCTGAAGGGCGGGCGGTTTCCAGCCTTCGAGGCACTCTCCGGTGGGCGCATCACGCGCTGCTACCTCGAACCCCAGCCTGATGACACGCTGCCGCGCTTCGCCTTCGAGACCCACGTCAAGGCGCTCTCGGGCGAGGCCCGCCACTGGCCGGAAAGCACCAGCCGCATCAGCCAGCTCCGCATCACCGCCGAGTATACGCCCGTGGGCTTCCTCGCCCGCAATCTCGGCAGCGGTCGAATCCACATCGACATCGTGGACTACCCCGGAGAATGGCTGCTCGACCTGCCCTTGATGCGCATGAGCTATGCCGAATGGTCCGCCACCACCGTTGCGGCCAGCCGGGTGGCGCCGCGCCTTGCCCATGCAGGCGAGTGGCATGCCCTGCTCTCTTCGCTTGATCACGTACGCGCCGCTGATGAGCAGGATGCGATTTCCTCGGCGGAAGTCTTCACCGCCTATCTCGCGCGCTGCCGCAAGGATGACGTCTCCCTCTCCACCCTGCCGCCTGGCCGCTTCCTGATGCCGGGCGACTACAAAGGCTCTCCCCTTCTCGCCTTCGCGCCGCTCGATGTGTCACCGGGTACGGTGTTTACCAAGGGCTCGCTCGGCGCGCTGATGGAGCGGCGCTATCAGGCCTATGTCTCCACCATCGTGAAGCCCTTCTTCTATGGCCATTTCGCCAGGCTCGACCGGCAGATCGTGCTGGTCGATGCGCTGACCGCGCTCAATGCCGGTACCTCCGCCGTCAACGACCTGCAGCATGCACTGGCGGATATCCTGACCTGCTTCCGCCAAGGCTCCAATTCCATTCTGTCGAACCTGTTTGGCCGCCGCATCGACCGCGTGCTGTTCGCGGCCACCAAGGCGGACCTGCTGCATCATACGAGTCACGACCGCCTCGAAAACATCCTGAAGGTCATCGTGGCCGATGCCATGACACGCGCCGAGTATTCCGGCGCCGACATCGAGGTCGCAGCGCTCGCCGCCATCCGCGCCACGCGCGAGGCGAGCGTCAAGCAGAAGGGCGAGACGCTGGAATGCATTGTCGGAACGCCCTTGAATGGTGAGGCACTGGGCGCCACCCATTTCGATGGCGCGACGGAAGCCGCGATCTTCCCCGGCGACCTTCCGTCCGACCCCGAGAAGGCCCTGAACGGCAGCCTCGAAGGCAGCCTCAAATTCGTGCGCTTCCGCCCGCCGCTGCCGAAGGATGGCGCATGGCCACACATCCGCCTCGACCGCGCGATGGAATTCCTGCTGGGGGACCGCTTCCAATGAATGACAAGCAGCGCCAGCCCAAGGCCTTCGTGATCGAGAAGCCAGACGCCGAAGAAGAAGCGCCGCCGCGGAAGCCCCGCGCCATTACCGGCATCACCTTCGAGCCGGAGGTCGACGAGGGCGAACTGATCGTCATGCCGCCCGCCCCGCTGGCGCGGCCCCGCCGCTTCCGCTGGGGCGCTTTGCTGATGGGGGCGCTGTTCCTGCTCGTCTCCATGTGGGCGGGCCTGGCGGTGACGCAGCTGGTGGAGGATTATTTCGCACGCTCCCCCGTGCTGGGCTGGGTGGCGCTTGGCATTGCAGGTGTCGCGGGCCTCGCCGCCCTCGTCATCATCGCGCGTGAGGTCTGGGCGCTGGCCAGGCTGCGCCGCATCGAGCACATCCAGCTCGATGCCGCGCACGCCATCAATGCCGATGACGCCGCCGCCGCCAAGCGCGCCACGGAGCAGTTGAAGTCGCTCTATGCCGGGCGGCCCGATGCCCAGCTGGGGCTGAAGGAGCTGAAGCAATACGAGAACGACATTCTCGACGGGCGCGACCGCATGAAGCTGGTGGAGCGCCATCTCGTCTCATGGCGGGATGGCGAGGCGCACCGCATCATCGCCCATGCTGCCCGCCGCATCACGCTGCTCACCACAGTTGCGCCCACACCCGCGCTCGATATTCTCTTCGTCGCCGCACAGAACCTGCGCATGATCCGCGAGCTGGCAACGCTCTATGGCGGCAGGCCCTCGACGCTCGCCACCTTCCGGCTCGCACGGCTGGTGGTGAGCCATCTGGCATTGACAGGCGGCATCGCGCTCTCCGACAATCTCATCCAGCATGTCGTCGGCAAGGGACTGCTCGGCCGGCTCTCCGCCCGCTTCGGCGAAGGCACGGTGAACGGCATCCTCACCGCGCGCGTGGGCCTTGCCGCGCGTGACGTGTGCCGCCCCGTCCCGCAGGAGGCCTCCGCCAAGGAAACGCTGGGCAGCCTGATGAAGGAACTCGTATCATCCGCCCCGGGGGACAAGACCGAATGACCACCGCCACCAACATCGACCCGCGCGCCCTGCGCAGCCACGACTTCAGGAACTTCGTCCACACCGTGCTGCTGGTGGGCGGAACGGCCTTCCTGGCGGGCGCCATCGCCTTCGTCACCTTCGGCTATGGCGGCATCGTCTATGCGGTGGTCTTCAGCGCTGCTGGCATCTTCATGCTGGGCCGCGCCTCCCCGAAGATGGTGCTGTCGCTCTACAAGGCGCGCCCGCTGGCGCAGCATGAGGTTCCCGAACTGCACGCGGTGCTGGAACAGCTGTCCGCCAACGCTGGCCTTCCCGCGGTACCGAAGCTGCACTATGTGCCGAGCAAGATGATGAATGCCTTCGCGGTGGGCAGCAAGACAGACTCCGCCGTGGCCGTGACCGACGGGCTGCTGCGGGCGATGACGCTCCGCCAGCTCTCCGGCATCATCGCCCATGAGGTGGCGCATATCCGCTCGGGCGATCTCCGCGTCATGGGCATGGCGGATGTGCTGAACCGCGTCACCGGCTTCATGTCGACGCTCGGCCTCATCGGCGTGCCGGTGATGTTCGGCACGGGGCTCGACTTTCCGGTTCTGGGCCTGCTGCTGCTGATCTTCGCGCCCACCATCGGCGGCTTGCTGCAACTCGCCCTGTCACGCGCCCGCGAATATGACGCCGACCTCGACGGCGCGGCGCTGACGGGCGATCCTGAAGGGCTCGCCTCCGCACTCTCCGTGCTGGAGCGCCAGCGGGGCGCTGTCCTCGAAGGGCTCGTCCTGCCCGGCGCGCGCGTGCCGGAGCCCTCGCTGCTGCGCACCCATCCGCGCACCGAGAACCGCATCGCCCGGCTGATGTCGCTCCGCCGCGACGGCAGCCGGACCCTCGAGCTGCCGCAAGGGCGCGCCGTGCCGGGCCCGTCCATCATCCCCGTCGTGCGCCCCCCGCGCATCCACTGGTCGAAGATGGGCATATGGTACTGAGAGTGCTGATCCTGCTGCTTGCTTTCTCCGCGCCAGCCCTCGCGGAGAACCGCGGCACGCGGATTGCCATGGCCGTCGCACTGCTCGGCGTGGTGGAAGATCATTGCCAGGGCCGCTACCGCCTCGACCAGGCGGTGAAGAAGACGCTCTTCGTCGATTTCCATGAATATGACATCGCCGGCCTCGCCTCGCTTCTCTCGCGCCCGCTCAACGCCTTCTACGAAGACTATAGCTTCGAAGCGAAAAAGGGCCGGGACGCCTTCTGCCGCATGGCTCCGGAGGAGGCCCGCCTCACCGGCTATCCGGTGATCCTCGCGGGAGCACCTTAAGGTGTTCCTCACCTTCTTCACGGAGCTGAAGGCCGCGGGCGTTCCCGCCTCGCTCAAGGAATACCTCACCCTCCTGGAGGCGCTGAACCACGGCCTTGCGGACTATTCGGCGGAGGAGTTCTATTTCCTCTCGCGCGCCGCGCTGGTGAAGGACGAACGCAACATCGACCGCTTCGACCGGGTCTTCGCGCATGTGTTCCGGGGCATCGGCGATCCGGCCGGGGCGCTCGCCGCGGAAATCCCGGAGGAGTGGCTGAGAAAGCTCGCCGAGAAGCACCTGAGCGAGGAGGAAAAGAAGCTGGTGAAGGCGCTGGGCGGCCTCGAGAAGATCCTGGAAGAATTGAAGAAGCGCCTCGCGGAGCAGAAGGGCCGCCATCAGGGTGGCTCCAAATGGGTCGGCACCGCCGGCACCTCTCCCTTCGGCGCCTATGGCTATAACCCGGCGGGCGTGCGCATCGGGCAGGACAAGAACCGCAACAATTCCGCGGTGAAGGTCTGGGACAGGCGCGAGTTCAGGGACCTCGACGATACGGTGGAACTGGGCACGCGCAACATCAAGCTGGCGTTGCGGCGGCTGCGCAAGTTCGCGCGCCAGGGTGCGGCGGATGAACTGGACCTGCCCGGCACCATCGGCTCGACCGCGCGCCAGGGCTTCCTCGACGTGAAGCTGGTTCCGGAACGGCGCAATGCGGCGAAGGTGCTGATCTTCTTCGACGTCGGCGGCTCCATGGATCCGCATGTCCGGGTCTCGGAGGAGCTGTTTTCGGCGGCCCGCGCCGCGTTCAAGCATCTCGAGTTCTTCTACTTCCACAACTGCATCTACGAGAGCATGTGGAAGAACAACCGCAGGCGCCATGCCGAGCGCATCGACAGCTGGAGCGTGCTGCACAGCTATCCCCACGACTACAAGGTGATCTTCGTCGGCGATGCCTCGATGAGCCCCTTCGAACTGACCCATCCGGGAGGTTCCGTGGAGCACTGGAACGAGGAACCAGGCCTCACCTGGCTCCAGCGCTTCGCTGCAACCTATCCGAAGGCTGTGTGGCTGAACCCCGGCCCGGAGAAGTATTGGAGCCACTCGCCCTCGATCAGCCTCGTGTCACGCACGCTCGAGGGCCGCATGTTTCCCCTGACGCTGGACGGCATCGACCGCGCCATGCGTGAACTGGTGCGCTGACATCCGGAAATCTGCTTCCGACCGCGACGGATTGCGCCGTCCCTGGCGTCTTTGCTGTATCGGACACTTGGAAGGAGTATCGATGATGCAAAGGAAAACCAAATTGCTCGCAGCGGGTGCGGTGGCCGTGCTGGCAGTGGGCGCGCTGGCGGGCATCGCCAGTGCGGACATGCATGGCGGCTGGGGCGGCGGCTGGGGCGGCGGCTGGGGCGGCGGCCACGGCCGCGGCATGATGGGCCATCAGATGATGGAACGCTATGACGCCGACAAGGACGGCAAGATCACCCAGGCCGAGATCGACCAGAACCGGACCGCCTGGCATGGCGAATTCGACGCCGACAAGAACGCCTCGCTCTCGCTCGAGGAGTTCCGTGCACTGTGGCTCAAGGCCAAGGGCGAAATGATCGTGCGGGAATTCCAATTCTTCGATGCCGACGGCAATGGCCAGGTGACGCTGGAGGAATATCAGGAGCCGCTCTCCGGCCTGGTGGCCAGCCGCGACCGCAATGGCGACGGCGTGTTGAACCGGGATGATCGCGGCCGGCGCGGCATGGGCCATCGCTGGCACGGCCGTGACGAGGACGGCATGCGCCGCGGCATGGACGATGATCCGCAGGAACGCGAGGAAGAGGAAGCACCAGCAAGCCCCTGATATTTGAGAGCAGGCCCGGGCCAGCGCCCGGGCCTTCACGATTCTGCGCTCGCATTCGGCCCGCCGGACCTTATGATAACCGCACCAATTCAAGGGTATCGACAATGACCGACTTTACACCATTGGCGGGCGCAGCGGGCGGCCTGCTGATCGGCCTTTCCGCCGTGCTTCTCATGGGCAGCCTTGGCCGCATCGCCGGAATCTCCGGCATCTTCCGCGCCCTGTTCACCGGCATTGCCGGCTGGCAGGCCCTGTTCCTGCTGGGCCTCCTTGCGGGCACGGCGCTCACCGCGATACTGGGCGGCTTCGATCCGTCCACGATCGCCTTTCCGGGCAACCCGGCCACCACCGTGATCGGCGGCCTCCTGGTTGGTGCGGGAACCGTGCTGGGATCTGGCTGCACCTCCGGCCACGGCATCTGCGGCCTCGCCCGCATCTCACAGCGGAGCATCGCCTCGACCGTGACCTTCATGGCCGTGGCGGCCGTCGTGGTCTTCCTCATGCGCCATGTGATGGGGGGTTGAGATGCAGCGTCTTTCCGCTCTCCTCGCCGGCCTTCTCTTCGGCGCCGGTCTTGCGCTGTCCGGCATGGTCAATCCGATGAAGGTGCAGAATTTCCTGGACCTCTTCGGCACCTGGGATCCAACGCTGATCTTCGTGATGGGCGCCGGCCTCGCCGTCACCTTTATCGGCTATCGCATGGTTCTCGGCCGGGGGAGGCCGCTCTACGCGGACCGCTTCAGCCTGCCAGAGACGGCGGGCATCAACAGCCGCCTGATCGGGGGATCGGTCCTGTTCGGCGCGGGCTGGGGCCTCACCGGCTTCTGCCCAGGCCCCGCCATCGCCTCGCTGGTCTTCGGCCTGTGGCCTTCCGTGCTGTTCGTGGCTGCGATGTCAGCGGGCATGCTGGCCGCACATCTCATCCGCAGCCGCGCTACATCCAGCGCGCCTGGCGTGGCGGACGGCTAACGCGCGTTCCGGCCAGGTGGAGTCACCTGGCCGAAAAGAACGCGCGCTAACCCAGGAATATCGTCCTGCCTCTCCATCACATCCGGCCGTAGCGCTGCATCAGCGCGATCAGTTCCTCCACCGGCAGCGCCATAGCCGTATTGCCGTCGCGGCCAACCATTGTCTCCGCGCACAGCATAGAATCGATCACCGCTTCCTCGGTAGCCTCGACAGCCGCCATGAACAGGAGGTCGAGGTCGGCGTTGGACAGCGCTTCCATGTGGAGGCGCCCGCTGCGCTGCGCGAAGGCCTGTTCATTGGCGGTCGAGAAGGCGAGGAAAATGTCGCCTGAGGAATTGTTGCCGACCGTGCCCGTGCGCGCGAGGCCCAGCGGCACCCGGCGCGCCAGCCGCTTCAACTGATGTGCCATCAGCGGCGCGTCGGTTGCCACGATGGCGATCACCGAGCCCTGCTCCCTGCCTCTGAGCTTGCCGTTCAGGATGTGCCGTCCCACCGGCACGCCGAGCACGGTAAAGTCCTCCCGGCGCCCGAAGTTCGACTGCACGAAGACGCCGAGCGTATGGCGGCCACCCGCGATGTCTACGATGCGCGAGGACGAGCCGTTGCCCGCCTTGAAGTCATAGGTCAGCATGCCGGTGCCGCCACCCACGCTGCCCATCGCCACCGGGCCCGCACGCGCGCCGTCAAGTGCTGCAAGCGTATGCTCCGCGGTCACGTGAAAGCCGTTGATGTCGTTGAGATCGCCGTCATAGGTTTCAGCGGCCACCGGCAGGCCCCAGTCCTGCCCGGTGCCCACGCCGCGCGCGATAAGCCAGCGGATCGTCGCATCCCGCGTGACGCCGCAGGAATGCGTGTTGGTGATGGTGATCGGCGTCTGCAGTTCGCCAGACTCCTCGATCCACACGGTGCCGGTCATCTCACCATTGCCGTTCAGGGCGTAAAATCCTGCGGCACAGGGCACATGCGCCTTGCTTCGTCCGCGTGGCAGGATGGCGGTAACGCCCGTGCGCACCGGCCCCATGCCAGGCGTCAGGGGTCCCTCGCCCGAGATCAGCGTCACCTGACCGACTTCTATTCCCGCAACATCGGTGATTGCATTGTGCAGGCCGGGCGTTCCCGCGAAGGGCAGTCCCAGCTCACGGCCCCTCTTGCGCATCGCTTGCCTCCCCTGCCCCACCGCTTCGCAAGGGCTGATCATTCCCGCATTCGGCTGCGGGTTCAAGCAAGGCGTGATGTCAGGAAACGCCCAGCTTCTTCTGCAGGCTGGAACTCGAGGTGGTGTACTGGAACATCAGCCGCTCACCCGGGTTCTTGAGCTTGAACACCTTCTGCGCCATCAGCGCGGCCTCGTGGAAGCCGGACAGGATAAGCTTCAGCTTGCCGGGATAGGTGTTGATGTCGCCGATGGCGAAGATGCCCTCGACGGAGGTTTCGAATTTTTCGGTGTCGACGGGGATCAGGTTCTCATGCAGGTTCAGCCCCCATTCGGCGACAGGACCCAGCTTCATGGTGAGGCCGAAGAACGGCAGCATCGCATTGCACGCGACGTCTGTGCTCTGCCCGTCATTGCCTTTGACGGTCGCGGCCGAGAGGACTCCATCCTCGCCCTTGAGGCCCGTCACCTGGCCGAGCCGGAAAGCCATCTTTCCAGCCTCGACCAGTTCACGCATTTTCTTCACCGAATCCGGCGCGGCGCGGAAATCGTCGCGGCGGTGCAGCAGCGTCAGGCTCTTCGCGATGGGCTGCAGATTCAAGGTCCAGTCGAGGGCCGAGTCGCCGCCGCCGACGATCAGCACATCCTTGCCGCGCAGTGCCTCCATCTTCTTGACGGAATAGAACACCGAGGAGCCCTCATAGGCTTCGATCCCGGGGATCGGCGGCTTCTTGGGCTGGAACGACCCGCCGCCCGCCGCGATCACCACGGCCTTGGCGCGGAAGGTGAGGCCACCGTCGGTCTCCACCTCGAAATCGGCCTCGCCCAGCTTCTTCACGCCGGTAACCATGTGGTTGAAGTGAAAGCCGGGGTTGAAGGGCTTGATCTGTTCCAGCAGGCGCGAGGTGAGTTCCGCCCCCGTGACCACGGGCAGCGCTGGAATGTCGTAGATCGGCTTTTCGGGATAGAGCTCGGCGCATTGCCCGCCGGGCCGGTCCAGAATGTCGATCACCTGGCAGCGGATGTCGAGCAGGCCCAGTTCGAACACGGCGAACAAGCCGCAGGGTCCCGCCCCGATGATGACGGCGTCGGTGGTGATCACGTCGGACATGGGGGAACGACCTTTCTCAGAACTGCTTTTCCGGAACCTTCACGCGCAGGCCGTCGAGCGCGTCCGACACCTTGATCTGGCAGGAGAGCCGGGAGTTTTCGCGCACGTCGAAGGCGAAATCCAGCATGTCCTCTTCCATCGGGTTGCGCCCCCCGGCCTTTTCGACCCATTCCGGCTCGATGTAGACATGGCAGGTGGCGCAGGCGCAGGCGCCGCCGCAGTCGGCGTCGATCCCCGGCACCATGTTCTTGACCGCCGTTTCCATAACCGACATGCCGGGAAGCCCCTCGACCGTCTGTTCGGCGCCATTGTGCTGGATGAATGTAATCTTTGCCATGCTGTGTCCACCGTCCGGCGTTCGTTTTGTCGAACGCCTTCTATGTGATTGGCAAATGAAAGACAACTCCGCGCGGCAGCAGGTCTCAGGCCGGGCCGGGATAGGCCTCGCGCGCCTCCCGGCGAAGCTCTCCCGCCGCTGCACGCACAGCCTGCAGGCGCAGCAACCGCACATTGGCGTCACCGGGGAAAGGCATGGCTTCCAGCTCCGCTGCAAGCTGTTGCAACCTGAGCGCGCCAACCGCGGCGGCAGAGCCTTTCAGCGTATGGGTTGCGAAGTTCCAGTCGGTTTGCGTCGCAGCTGCCGCCAGCGCCTCCAGCATGACCGGCAGCTGGACCAGGAACAGGTTCAGGATTTCCACCGCAAGATCTTGGTTTTGCATGGAATAATCGTTCAGCAGCGTGCGGTCGAACGCCACCGCCGCCTCGCCAGACCGGTCGTTGCCCATCGCCATCCCTGCCAATTTTCGTCCCCCTCTTCTCCGTCATAGGCCCAAGGTCTGAGCGCCCGGTAAACCCGCCCGGTAAACTGCGGCTTGCCCCGGATGATACAATCCGCGTGACGATCTTAACCAAATATTCATTATGTCGCCGATCGTGCCCCGCACTGGGTTCAATGGCGGGGGCTGATGGGCTATGTTGCAATTTGGGACTCCGCGCCAGGGGAAAGCCGGTTCCCGCGGCCCCGGACATAAAAAAGCCGGGAGCGGGCACCAACGGGGCGGAGTGAGATGGGTTTAGTGCGGGATCAGTAGAACATGGCCAACACAAATGACACGCGCCGTTCCGACCGTCGCCAGTCCGACGCAGAGGCCATCCGGCCGTCGAAGGCGATGGCCGAGCCGCAGCCGGTCAAGGGGCGTCCCGCCAACGAGAACGACCCCGGCACCGCCATGATGCTGGCAAGGCTCCGCCGCCGCCCCTCCTTCACGCCCTACGGTCTCATCGCGATCATCATCACCGCCGTGTGGTCGGGTGGCTGGTTCTTCGCCAATGCCGCAACCCTCGGCACGGACGCGCCGGTCGAGGGCAAGCTCCTGGCCCTCGCCCTGCTCTTCGTTCCGGTCGTCGTCGTCTGGTCGGTGGCCTACATCCTGTGGCGCGCCGCCGACATGCGCCAGGTGTCTGAAGCGCTGTTCCAGTCCGCCATGCGTCTGGTGCGCCCGCAGGACGTCGCCACCGAGGGCCTCACCACCATCGCCCAGGCGGTCCGCTCCGAAGTCGACCTGCTGGTCGGCGGCGTCGAACACGCGGTGCAGCGCGCCGCCGTGCTGGAGGAGATCGTCCACAAGGAGATCGCCGCCATCGAGCGCGCCTTCGGCGGCAACGAGGAGAGGATCCGCAGCCTCGTCGCAGGCATCGAGAACCAGCGTTCAGCACTCCACCAGGCAACCCTGCTGATCAGCAACGACACCAATCCGCTGATCAACCGCCTCGAGAACGGCACCAAGAACCTCGACAACATCATGGCCAACGCCCAGGACACGCTGGGCCGCCTCGAAGGCGGCCTGCGCGACGTGTCAGCCAACGTCGCGCGCGTCGTGGACGACATGGCGGAACGCGCGAACTCGGCGGGCTCCGAGATCGGCGTGCAGACCGGGCACATGGAGGACGTCTCCACGCGCATGGTGGGCCAGATCCGCGACTTCGCACGCCAGCTCGCCGTTCAGATCGACCAGATGCGCCAGGCATCCGTGTCGCTCTCCACCGAGACAGTGGACTTCAGCCGGTCAGTTGAGGAGATGGAAGCGAACATCACGCATAGCGTGCGTCATGCAGTCGAGACGCTCGCCGTCGTGAACCAGGACATCACCCGCTCCGTCGAGCGCTCCAGCGTCACCTCGGCAGACCAGATCCGCCAGCAGGTGGCCGAACTGACGGACGTGGTGCAGAGCACGGGCTCGAACCTCACTTTCCACCTCAAGTCCATCACCGAAGAGATGAGCGCGCAACTCGAGCGCACCAGCCTCGACACGGCTCATCTCATGGAGCAGAGCCGCGGCCTCCTCACCCAGGGCATGCAGTCACTGGCGGGCGATCTCATCGACCGCGTGGCGCAGTCGCGCGCCGAGTTCGTGGGCTATATCGATCAATCCTCCACTGGAATTTCCGCCGCGATCGACCAGGCCACGGACAATGTGGCAGGCCGCCTCAACGCGGCAGGCAGCCAGTTCCTCTCCAGCCTCGACCAGACCGCGGGCGAGCTGCTGTCCGAGTTGGGCTCCATGAGCACCGGCATGTCCGGCCGCATCGAGGAGACGACCGGCCGCCTGATCGTCGAGATCGGTTCGCGCGCCGAGCGCATCATCTCCAGGCTCGACGATTCAGCGGGCGGCGTCTTCGCGCGCCTCGACGAGCAGGCAGGCCTCATCAGCACCCGCGTCGAGGACACGGCAAACCGCATTCTCTTCACCATCGAGGACCGCACTGCGGCGGCCGGCGCGCGGGTGGGCGAGTCCGCCAAGCAGATCCTTGCTGCCATCGAGCAACAGAACCACGATTCAGCGCAGCGCGTCACCGACTCGGCGGCGCGCGCCGAGTTGGCGATTGCCCGCGCCACCGGCGACATCAGCTCGCTGCTCGACAACTCCTCCTCCGACATTGTGCTGCGGATCGACAATGCCGTGGCAGGGGCACTTGGCCGGTTGGAGCAGTCCTCAGCCGATTTGCGCCAAATCCTCGGCGAGACAAGCGCCGACGTGACGGGACAGCTCGAAACCCGCACCCATCAGGTGCTGGGCCGCGTCGACCAGTTGCTGAACACCGCCAACACGCGCCTCAACGAAACCGCCATGCTGTTCGAAAGCATGATCGGCCAGACCACCAATGGCCTCGAAGACCGGATCGGCGGTTCCACCGCGACCCTCAACGAGCTGATGACCACCTCTGTCGAAAACGCACGCAGCAGGCTGGAGGAGGCCGCGGCCCTGTTCCAGTCGCTGGTCGAACAGGTGACGGCGGGCGTCGAGTCCGGTGTCGGCACCTCCGGCACCATGCTGCATGATCAGGTCTCCCGCGCCGTCAGCACGGCCACCACCCGCCTCGACGAGACGACGCGTCTCTTCCATGACCTGGTCGGCGGCGCCTCGGAGGAACTGGAGCGCCGGATCGAAGTCGCCAGCGAGCGCTTCTTCGGCCAGATCGAGACCAGCATCAGCACCGCCACAGGTTCGATCGACGAAGCCAACAAGTCCTTCCAGGTCGTGGTCGACAGCACGGCAACCGCCGTCGTCAAGACGCTCGAGGCCTCGAAGAGCGACATCGTCAGCGCCGTCGAAACCAGCGTCAGCGATGTGCTGTCACGGATCGAGACCTCCGCCGGCAGCTTCCAGACACTCGTCACCGGCACGGCCGATGATCTCGAGACCAAGGTCGATGGCGCCGCCGAGCGCCTCTACGGCCATATGAACGCCACCGCGACCTCGGTCTTCGGCAAGATCGACGAAGTGACGTCCTCGGTGACCAACAAGCTTGAACAGACATCGGGCTCGATCAACGACCTGATCGTCAATACCAGCGGAACCATCGTCTCACACCTCAAGGACACGGCCGGCATCGTGAACCGCGAGATGACCGAGTCGGGCGTTGCGCTGGCTGACCGGATCGTCAATTCCGGAGGCATGGTGACGGAGAAGCTGATCGGCGTCTCGGACAATTTCGTCCACAACATCGCCAAGGCCCGCGAGGAGATGCTGGAGATGCTCACCACCTCTTCCGAGGACGTGACACGCAGCCTGCAGGACACGACGATGCAGCTCTACAGCAGGCTGGACGGCACGATGACGTCGATGACCGGCCAGCTCGAGCAGACGGCGGCCAGCCTCTATACGCGCCTCGACCAGGTGTCCTCGCACATGGCGGGAGAGCTGGAGCAGACCGCCCAGCGCATCACCGACTACATCAGCGCCTCGACGGGCGAGTCGGTCACCAAGGTGGCCTCCGTCACTGGCCAGCTCACCGGCCAGCTCGACATGTCTTCCCAGCAGCTGGGCCAGCTGCTCGACCAGACATCGCAGCGTCTGGGCAGCCAGCTCGAGCAGGCGGCGGCCGATCTCTCGGTGCTGTTCGGCAATTCGACCGAGATGCTGACGCAGCGCCTCGACGTCACCTCCACCCACCTCTCCGATATCTTCACCACCAACACGGGCAAGATCGCGGGCGAGATGGAGCAGACCTCCGAGCGGCTCTCGGGCCTGTTCTCCGCCAATGCCGAGCGCATGTCGAGCGCGCTGGACCAGACATGGAACAGCCTCTCGGGGATGTTCAACGCCAAGACCCAGACGCTCACCGAGCAGATCGACCGCACCTCGGCCGACATCTCGGCGCTGTTCACCGCCAACACCCGCATGATGGCCGAGCAGATCGACAAGACCGCCTCCGAGATGACCGACAGCTTCGCCGAAACGGCAGTGCGCGTCACACGCCAGGTGAGCGAAGTGAACCAGATCATGGCCCAGCAGCTGGAGAGGGCCTCCTCCGAGGTCACCTCGCAGCTCGACACGGCGGGCTCTTCCATGCTGGCCCGCATCGAGCAAACGGCGGAGGGCATGAGCCAGCGCTTCGACCTGTCGACCAGCATGCTCGATCGCGTATCGAGCGAGCTCATCGGCAAGCTCGACGGCACCGGTCAGCGCTTCTCGACAATCCTCGACAATGCCTCGGGCGCCATCCTCGCCGACCTCGGCAAGGCGACGGCCGGCTTCAACGAAGGCCTCAACCAGACCACGCTGCAGATCACCAGCCGTCTCGACGAGGATACGGGCCTGCTCGCCGCCCGCGTTGAACGCGCCAGCCGCGAGCTTGAACAGGTATCGGTCAACACCAGCCTCAAGCTCGAGGACGCCAACCGCAAGTTCGCCAAGCACGTCGAGACGGCAAACGCCTTCCTCTCCGAGCAGCTGGCAACCGCCGCGACCGTCATGGACGAGCGCATCGAGACCGTGGCTGCCGATCTCACCGGAAAGCTCGAGCTCACCTCAACGCGTGTCTCAGAGCGTCTCGACGACACGGCGCTGCTTGTCGAGCGTTCGGTGGAGAAGTTCGACGGCGAGATGGAGAAGATCCTCACCAACCGCACACAGTCCCTCGATACGCTGGTGGCCGACGCCGAGAAGCGCGCCAGTGAGATCGATGGCGTGATGTCGAACTACCTGAACCTGATCGAGGATTCGCTCAGCGCGTCCGAGAACAAGGCCAGGGAAATCAGCCGCATCATCGCCGAGCAGTCGGCGATCGCCAGCCGCAACCTCTCGGAAGAAATCGAAAAGCTCGAGGAGAGTGCCGGTGGCCAGGTCGCCCAGGCAGCCCGCGTGCTGCGCGACCAGCACGAGCGCGCCATGGCGGCCATGAACGAGATGCTCTCCTCCACCGCCAACGACTTCCAGCAGACGGCCCAGGACATGCGCCTCACGGCCCAGCAGGTGGTGCGCGACATCGACACCGCACGCGGAGAACTGAAGCGTGCACTGCTCGAACTGCCGGAGGAAACGCGCACCAACGCAGACGCCATGCGCCGCGTGGTGGCCGACCAGATCGGCGCGCTGGCCGCCCTCGCCGATGCCGTGAAGCGCCAGACCGGCGCCCTCGACATCTCCGGACCCGGCATCACCGGGGGCCGCGGCGCCAAGAACTGACGCACGCACCTCCCCGCCGGCTCGCGCGCATTTCGGCCAGGTGGAATCACCTGGTCGAAAACAACTCGCGCAAGATCAATAGCTTGAGCATGATCTTGCCGCAGAACTGAATTCTGCTCTTGCGGATGATGATTTGAGCAACGGCTCGCGGGGAGAACGCATTCGATGGACATCGCCAAACCCTATCTCCTGTTCCTCGGCGATGTGCCAGACCAGCTCGCCGCCAAGACCGCCATGGGCATCGTGGACTGGCGGCCAGAATGGTGCGTGGGGCAGATGCGGCTTCCAGGCTGCAAGGCGGACACGGGCCTTCCCGATCTCTCGATCGCCGAGGCTGTGGCGAAGGGCGCCAGAACCATGGTGGTCGGCGTCGCCAATGCAGGCGGCGTGCTGCCGGAGCATTGGGTCACGGAAATCGTCGCGGCACTCGCGGCAGGCCTCGATGTTGCCACCGGCCTGCACAAGCGGCTCGGCTCCATTCCGGAAATCGCCGAGGCCGCGGCAAGGCATGGCCGCAGGCTCCACGACGTGCGCTTCTCCGATATCAGCTTCGCCACCGGCAAGGGCACGAAGCGGCAGGGCATGCGCCTCCTGACCGTCGGCACCGATTGCTCGGTCGGCAAGAAATACACAGCCCTCGCCATCGACCGCGAGATGCACAGGCGCGGGCTCTCCTCCGACTTCCGGGCGACGGGGCAGACGGGCGTGCTGATTTCGGGCCGCGGCGTGGCGCTCGATGCGGTGGTGGCGGATTTCATCTCAGGCGCGGCCGAATGGATATCGCCCGAGAACGCACCCGATCACTGGGACATCGTGGAAGGACAGGGCTCGCTCTTTCACCCGTCCTTCGCGGGCGTCACCCTGGGGCTGCTGCACGGCTCCCAGCCCGATTGCTTCGTCGTCTGCCATGAGCCGACGCGCGCTACCATGCGCGGCGTGAAGCATCCCCTGCCCTCGATCCGGCAGGTCATCGACCGCACCATCATCGAAGGCTCCCTTACCAATCCGGCCATTACCTGCATCGGCATCGCCATCAACACCGAGCATCTCTCCGGCGAGGTGGCCCTCGCCTATCTCAAGGAAACCGGCGAGGCCCATGGCCTTCCCTGTGTCGATCCGATCCGCACGGGCCCAGGCCCGATCGTCGACGCGCTGATCAGCCGCTACGGACGCTGACATGCCGCAGCTGACGATCACGGAGGAACGCTGGCCCATTGCCGGCAGCTTCACCATTTCGCGCGGGGCCAAGACCGAGGCCCATGTGGTGACGGTGACTTTGGCCGAAGGCCGCCACACCGGCCGCGGCGAATGCGTGCCCTATCCACGCTATGCTGAAACCGTGCCGCAGGTGATGGCGGTGCTGGAGAACGCGCGCGGGCGGATCGAGGCCGGCATCACGCGGGCGGACATTGCCTCACTCATCGCGCCGCACGCCGCCCGCAACGCGCTCGACTGTGCGCTGTGGGATCTCGAAGCCAAAAAGGCCGGACAACCCGCCTGGCAGCTGGCGGGCCTTCCCGAGCCAAAGCCCGTCATCACCGCCTATACGCTGAGCCTCGACACGCCCGAGGCGATGGGCGAGGCCGCGGCGAAAGCGTCCCACCGCCCGCTCCTAAAGCTGAAACTCGGCCGCGAGGGTGATGCCATGCGCCTGCAGTTCATCCGCCGCAACGCACCTTCAAGCCGCCTCATCGTGGATGCCAATGAGGGCTGGACGCCAGAGAACCTGGCCTCGATGCTGGCCGCCTGCGCCGATCAAGGCGTGGAACTCGTGGAACAGCCGCTGCCCGCCGGCAATGACGAGGCCTTGCGGCACATCGCCCGGGCTGTCACCGTTTGCGCCGATGAATCCGCCCACGGCATCGGCTCGCTGGACGATCTCGCCGGCAAATATGATGCGATCAACATCAAGCTGGACAAGACGGGCGGGCTCACACCCGCCATCGCGCTCGCCCATGCAGCGCGTGACAGGGGCCTCGGCATCATGGTCGGCTGCATGCTGGCCACCTCGCTGGCCATGGCGCCGGCCTTCCTGCTGGCGCCCTTCGCCGAGGTAGTCGACCTCGACGGGCCGCTGCTTCTGAAGACAGACCGCACGCCCGCCATCAGGTTTGACGGCAGCACCATGCACCCGCCCCCCGTTACGCTCTGGGGCTGACTGCCTTCAGCACCAGCGCCAGGACGAAGGCCAGCGCCGCATAACCGGCCATCACGAAATAGGCGCCGCCGCCAAACGTCCCGTAGAGCCAGCCTGAGGCCCACATGGTGGAGGAAAGCAGCACCCCGCTCGCCAGCATCGAGTAAAGGCCTTGCGCGGTGTTGCGCATGTTCTCAGGCACGCGCTCCCGGATGAAATGCATGGTGCCAAGATGGGTGAAGCCGAAGGAGGCCGCATGCATCGCCTGCACCGCGAACAGGATGGCAAGCGGCGGCTCGAGCCCGGTAACGGTCCAGCGCAGCGTGGCGAGCCCCGTTCCCACCACGATCAGACCGACGGAGCCCAGCGCGCGGTGAAAGCGGTTGGAGAAGGCGAACATCAGCACCTCCGTCAGCACGCCCAACGCCCACAGCTTGCCGATGGTGAAGGTCGAAAGCCCCAGATCGACGTAATGCACCGAGCCGAAGGCATAAAGGAAGCCGTGGCTCGCCTGCCCCAGCCCCGCCGCCAGCAGGAACAGCACAAAAGACAGCGAACTCACCACCACCAGGGCCGCGCCGAAGCGCAAGGGCTCGGCCTTCACGGGGCGCACCGCCTGGTCATGCGGCAGCAGCAGGGCAAACAGCGCGCCCACGCCCTGCGCGCCCGCGATCAGCAGGATCACCGACCCCACCGGAACAATCTCGAGCAGTGCGCCGCCGAGCACGCTTCCCGCCAGGAAGCTGAGCGAGGCCCACAGCCTGATGCGGCCATAGTCGAGCCCGTAGCGGGCACTTCCCTCCACCGCCAACACCTCGCTGAGCGGCACCACGGGGGCGAGCAGCGCGGCGGCCAGCATGGCGGCGATCAGGATGGGCCAGAAGCCGCTTGCCACATGCATCAGCCCATAGGCGAGGAAGGAGCCGGCCGCGCAGGCGATGATCACCGCGCGCCGCCGGCGGGTCAGGTCAGCCGACAATGTGCCGAGAGGAATGGCGATGATGCGCACCGCCATCATCATCGCAACGACCAGCGCCACCTCGGAATCGGGCAAGCCCCTGTCCTTCAGCCACAGCGGCAGAAAAGGCAGCTGGATGCCGGTGCCAAGGAACAGCGCGGCATTGAACAGCGAAAGCCTCAGGCTGAAGTTGCGGGATGACATGATGGCATGCAGATCTTTTGACCCGCGTCTAAACCAAAGATTCACCACTCGCCATGATTATACGCAGGTGATGTGCCCTGCGACCGCTGCAGGGGTCCGGCCTGTTGCCGTCTGTTGTGAGTGGAGTTCCGATGCCGCCGAAACACATGCAGCCTGAGGATTTCGACGTGATCCAGGAGGCCGTGATGGAAACCGCGCGCGGCCGCTGGTTCCTGGACCAGTATGCAGCACGGCTGCGGGCAGCTGAGACCCAGAGCCTCGCTGCCAGCATGAAACGGCTGGAAACGGCACTCTCCTCGAACCATGATGAGATCATGACCCGGCTCGCCACGGCGCTTGACCGGGGGTCTGCAAGCCCCCGCCCCGCGGTTGCGGAGCCGGAACTGGCGCCCCGCCACATGAAGTATTACCGCAACGACGAGGACATCTTCGAGCCCGCCCCGCATGCCCGGATCGCGGCCGTGCCGGACATCGCCCTCCTGCCAGACCTGCCGCCGGAGCCTGCCCACGCTGATGAGCCGGAAGCGCCGCTCAAGCGCCGCATCGTCATCATCCGCCACAAGCCGGGCGAGCAGATCGACGTGCCGCTGGCTGACGACCTCGCCAAGGCGTCGTGAGCCTCAGATCTCCCGCCTGAGAACCCTGGCGAACATCTCCGCATCGCAATTGCCGCCGGACGCGATGACCCCGATCGCCCGGCCCTGCGTGATGATCCTGCCGTGGAGCGCTGCAGCAAGCGCCACCGCACCGCCCGGTTCCAGCACCAGCTTCAATTCCGCGAAGGCAAAACGCATGGCCTCAGCCGCCTCCGCGTCGGTGACGGTCAGGCCTGCGCCCACCAGGCCCCGGTTGATGGCGAAGGTCATCTCGCCGGGAGACACCGACATCAAGGCATCGCAGATCGAGCCCGAGGGCTTCGCATTGGCCACGATCCGCCCGCTTGCCAGCGAGCGCGCATAATCATCGAAGCCCACAGGCTCCACCGTGTGGACAAGCGTCGCGGGCGAGGCCGCCGCCATGGCGAGCGTGATGCCAGCCGTCAGGCCGCCGCCGGAGCAGCAGACCAGCACGGCATCGAGCGTCAACCCGCGCAATCTCGCTTCCTCCGCCAGTTCGAGCCCCGCCGTGCCCTGTCCCGCGATGATGCCGGGGTGCTCGAAGGGCGGCACCAGCACCGCGCCGCGCGCCTCCGCATGGGCCGCGGCGATTGCCTCGCGTGACTGCGTGGCGCGGTCATAGGTGACGACCTCCGCACCATGGGCGCGCGTATTGTCCTGCTTGATGCGCGGGGTGTCGGCCGGCATCACGATCAACGCCGGAAGCCCCCTGATGGCAGCGGCAGCCGCAACGCCCTGCGCATGGTTGCCGGAGGAATAGGCCACGACCCCTCCCGGGGCCGATGCGGCATCAAGCTGCGAGATGCAGTTCCACGCCCCCCTGAACTTGAAGGAGCCGGTCCTCTGCAGGCACTCCGCCTTGACCAGCACGCGGCCCCCGCACAGCGCATTGAGCCGTGGCGACTCGATCACCGGCGTCTTTACGGCAAAGCCCTCGAGCCGCCTTGCGGCCAGTGCCACGTCATCGCTTGTCGGCAGCATCATCGATCCCCCACGCAGTCCAGCATAGCGGAAGGCATCCGAGGTTTGCTAGAACTTAGGTCCGCAAACCGGAACAGACCATGACCCGCGATCCCCGCTACGACATCCTCTTCGAACCCATCCGCATCGGCCCGCATGTGGCGCGCAACCGTTTCTACCAGGTGCCGCATTGCAATGGCATGGGCCACCGCGATGCCTCGGCACTGGCCGCCATGCGCGGCATGAAGGCGGAAGGTGGCTGGGCCGTGGTCTGCACCGAGATGGTGGAGATCCACCACACGGCGGATGTCTCGCCCTATGTCGAGCTCCGCCTGTGGAGCGATCACGACATTCCCATGCTGGCGCGCATCGCGGAGAAGGTTCACGAGCATTCCTCGCTGGCGGGCATCGAACTTTGTCATTCGGGCTATACCGCCAGCAACCTCGCCACCCGTGAGGTGCCAATCGCCGCCAGCCCCATGCCCACCGCCAGCTATTTCAACGATCCCGTCACGGCGCGCGGCATGGACCGCGAGGACATCCGAAACCTCCGCCGCGCCCACCGCCAGGCGGCGCTCAGGTCGAAGCAGGCGGGCTTCGACCTCGTCTATGTCTATGCCGGCCACGGGCTGGGGATCTTCCAGCACTTCCTCTCGCGCGCCACCAATTTCCGCACCGACGAATATGGCGGTTCGCTGGAGAACCGCGCCCGCCTGCTTCGCGAAGTGATCGCGGATACCAAGGACGCCGTCGGCGATGTCTGCGCCGTGCCAGTGCGCATTGCCATGCATGAATTCAACGGCTCCGCAGGCCTTGAGCCCGCCGAGGTCGAGGATGCCATCGCCATGATGGCGGAACTCCCTGACCTGTGGGACCTCTCGCTCTCCGACTGGTCGAAAGATTCCCAGACCTCGCGTTTCGCCGAGGAGGGTTTCCAGGAGCCCTATATCAAGGGTGTGAAGAAGCTCACCACGAAGCCCGTGGTCGGTGTCGGCCGCTACACCTCGCCTGACACGATGGTGCGCGTCATCCGGCAGGGCATCATGGACATGATCGGCGCGGCGCGCCCCTCGATCGCCGATCCCTTCCTCCCGAGCAAGATCGAGCAGGGCCGCCTCGACGACATCCGCGAGTGCATCGGCTGCAATGTCTGCGTCACCCATGATTTCACCATGACGCCGCTCCGCTGCACCCAGAATCCCTCGATGGGCGAGGAATGGCGGCGCGGCTGGCACCCGGAGAAGATCAGGCCGAAGGAGGAGGACAAGCACATCCTCGTCGTCGGCGCGGGCCCCGCGGGGCTGGAGGCCGCCCGCGCCCTGGGCCAGCGCGGCTACCAGGTGACGCTGGCCGACGCCGCCTCCGAGGCCGGTGGCCGCGTCGCGCGCGAATGCCGCCTCCCCGGCCTTTCCGCCTGGGGCCGGGTGCGCGACTGGCGCATGCTGCAGATCAACAAGATGCCCAATGTGGCACTCTACCTCGAAAGCGAAATGACGCCCGAGACCATCGCGGAGCTGGGGGCGGACCACGTGCTTCTCGCCACCGGCTCCGAATGGCTGCGCGACGGCACGGGCCGCCACTTCGTCCATCCCTGCCCCATGGCGGAGGGTGCCTGCGTGCTGACGCCGGACGACATCATGGCAGGGCGCCGGCCGGGATCGAAGACGGTCATCCTCTACGACGACGATCACTACTACATGGGCGGTGTCCTGGCCGAACTCCTGGCGCGGGAGGACCATGCCGTGACACTTGTCACCCCTGCCGCCATCGCCTCATCCTATACCAAGGCCTCGCTCGAGCAGAAGGCGATCCAGGCACGGCTGCTGAAGCTCGGCGTCAGGATCATCGCCAATCATGCCGTGTCGGCCATCGCCTGCGACCATGTGACCCTCGACTGCGTGTTCACCGGTGAGGCGGTCCGGCTCGAGGCGGGTGCCTGCGTGCTCGTCACCTCGCGCCGGCCGGTTGACGGGCTCTGGCCTGCGCTTGAGGCGCAAGGCATTGCAGCAACGCGGGCTGGCGACTGTTTCGGGCCGGGCACCATCGCGGCCGCCGTTCATTCCGGGCGGAAATTCGCGGAAGACTTCGGCAAGCCCACGCCGGATTTCCTCGACCTTCCCTTCCGGCGCGAGGTAACCGCCCTCAGCTGACCCAGAACTTGCCTCATTCCTGCCGAAGGAAAGCACTAGACAGAGCGCAATTAAGGCACCATTTACCGTTGTGATTGAGTGTCAGAAAACGGTCAGACCAGGGGATAGAACAGTGCTGTCGCGCCGCGCCTTCAACCGCCGTCTTCTTGCCATGGGCAGCATGCTCGTCATGGGCTCCGGCCTCGCCAGGGCAGAGGAGCAGGTGTTCACGAGCTCGCTCGGCACCACCACGCGGCAGGCAAACCCCAACAATTCGAAGCTTGCCACCCAGACGGAAGTGGTGGCCGGCCAGGACCAGGCGCCGATGCTGAGCGCCACCTCATTCGAGTCGCTGCAGGGCGGGATCGCCATGTATGAGGAATTCGTGGCGGGCGGAGGCTGGCAGCCGCTGGAGCCCGGAACGCTGAAGAAGGGCTCCAAGGGCGATGCCGTCCTTGCACTCCGCCAGCGCCTCGTGCTGGAAAACTACGTTCCCTTCGATACGCTGGGCGTCCCGCAAGCGGCCGTCTACGACGATGAACTGGAAGAAAGCGTACGCGCCTTCCAGATCAACCATGGCGTGCTGCCCTCCGGCATCATGGGCGAGAAGACGCTGGCCCAACTCAACATCCCCGCTGATACCAGGCTCGGCGCGCTGCGTGAGAACCTCGGACGCGTCGAAGCCTATGCGCAGGGCCTGACCGACCGGTCGATCCTCGTCAACATCCCCGGCGCGCAGCTCGAGACGGTCGAATTCGGCCGCGTCTATTCCCGCCACAACATCGTGGTCGGCAAGCTGGAGCGTCCCTCACCCACGCTTGCCTCGACGGTGAGCGACATCAACTTCAATCCTTACTGGAAGATCCCGGCCTCCATCGTGGCGCGCGACATCGTGCCGAAATATATGGAGGATCCGTCCTATCTCGACGTCAATCACATCCGCGTGTTCGACGGGGTGGGCGGGCCAGAGATCGACCCGCTGTTCATCGACTGGCCCTCGACCGACCCGGAGCGCTACTTCTTCCGCCAGGAGCCGGGCGCCCACAATTCGCTGGGCACCGTGAAGATCAATTTCAAGAACGACCACATGGTCTACATGCATGACACACCCCACCGCGAGGCCTTCGGCCGCAACCTGCGCTTTGAAAGCTCAGGCTGCGTGCGCATCGACCAGGTCGAGACCGTGGTGAAGTGGATCCTCGACCGCAGCGCCTCGCCGCTGACGGCTTATGACTATGAGATGATCGTGGCCAATGTCGAGCAGTACGACCAGAAGATCGAAAACGGCCCCGACGTGCGCTGGATGTACCTCACCGCCTGGGCCACCGAAGACGGCCGCGTGAACTTCCGCCCCGACGTCTACGGCCTCGACGGCACCGGCTTCATCTACGGCCAGCCCCAGCCCAAGACCTACTAAACGGATTGAACCCTTCGTCCTCTCCCGCGCGCGGGAGAGGAGAGGGACCGCGAACTCCGGACCAAGGGCAGCGCCTGCATCCCCTTATCTCCCCATTGCCTGCGCAACGGGCCCCTTCTCCCGCAGTAGAAGCGGGAGAAGACCGGACAGAGCGCGGCTTCGAGGTTCGCGTTGCACAATCACGCCCGCAGTTCTATCGCTTGCTCCGGCAACAAACCGGACAAGACGATGACCCGCAGCTATTACGCCCCCACCGGCGGCCACCCGCCGCAGACCGATCTCCTCACTGGACGCGCGGTCTTCACCGAGGCCTATGCGGTCATTCCCAAAGGCGTCATGCGCGACATCGTGACGAGCCTCCTGCCCTTCTGGGACAAGACCAGGGCCTGGGTCATCGCGCGGCCGCTGTCGGGCTTTGCCGAGACCTTCTCGCAATACATCATGGAAGTGGCCCCCGGCGGCGGCAGCGAAAAGCCGGAGCTGGAGCCGGATGCGCAGGGCGTGCTCTTCGTCGTCGAGGGCGAGATGGTTCTGACACTCGATGGCAACCGCCACCTGCTGAAAACCGGAGGCTATGCCTATCTACCGCCCGGCGCAGCCTGGACACTCAGGAATGAATCGGGTGCAGCCGTGCGCTTCCACTGGGTGCGCAAGGCCTATGAAAAGGTGGACGGCATCGGCTTGCCGCAAGCCTTCATCACCTCCGATGAAGAGGTGAAGCCCGTTGCCATGCCCGGCACCAACGGCACCTGGGCCACCTCGCGCTTCGCGGACCCCAACGACATCCGCCATGACATGCATGTGAACATCGTGACCTTCGAGCCCGGCGGCACGATCCCCTTCGCCGAGACGCATGTGATGGAACACGGCCTCTATGTGCTTGAAGGCAAGGCCGTCTACCGCCTCAACAACGACTGGGTGGAAGTCGAGGCCGGCGACTTCATGTGGCTGCGCGCCTTCTGCCCGCAGGCCTGCTATGCAGGCGGGCCCGGGCGCTTCCGCTACCTGCTCTACAAGGACGTGAACCGCCACATGAAGCTGAAGAGCCCGTTCGCGCGCTGAGCAGCAGGAGGCCAATGCCGGGAAGGCGCCAGCGGTGCCTGCATTTCCGGCTTAGCGCGCGCTCCGACCAGTGGGCTCATCTTGTCGAAAGGAACCCGCGCATGATCAATTGCTTGAGCATGATCTTGTCGCAAAAGTGGTTTCCACTCTTGCGGATCATGTTCTGAAGTAGCAGATCATTTCACCAGTTCGATGTCGTTGAGCTGCCAGCTCTTGTCAAAATAGGCTTCAGTTGCCGCATAGAAGCGGAAATAGGGGAACCAGCCCTTGCCGGGTGTTGTCTTGATCCAGTTCGGCGCATTGGCCGGACGCTCCGGCCCGAAAAAGACGTCCACCGAGCCATCGGCATTGGTGACGAGATCGGGCTTGCGGGAGCTCAGGTCTGCGGCACCCTGATCCGTCATCACGGGTCCGCGTGTCACGTTGTCATAAAGCGTAATGGACCAGAACTGTTTCACCGGCGGGTTGGGCTCCACCCGCATCCGGTAGGTCTTGCCGCCGTCGAGCCAGTTGCCGTCCTTGTCCTTCGAGGTCTCGAGATAGACCTGCCCGAAGCCGACGATGCGGCCCTGCATGCCAGCCGACATGCCGATCGCCTCATAGAACCAGGATGAGCGCTCATCGAACTGCACGCGGGTTTTGTCCGGCGCCTCCTGGTCGAGGTCGAACAGCACCGCATATTCCCACTGCTTGCCGGGATAGACGCTGGCGCCTTGCGTGCGCTTGTCATAGGCGACGGTGCGCGCCATCAACTCGCCGACCTTGGCGGCGTCAGTCAGGATCTTCGTCTGGCGCGCATCCGGGGCGAATGGCTGGCCCGGCGCTATGCCGAGCGGGGCCAGCATGCCGAACATCATGCGGTCACGCGGGGCCACCGGCTCATCGGCATAGAGTTCGGCAAGCAGCTTCCAGTATTCGAGCGTGTCGGGCTGGGCTGATTGCCAGGCCCGTCCACCCACATCGCTGAATTTTGTGGCTGCGGGCGCTGCGCGCTGGTCCCAGCCATAGATGCTGAACTTGCGCAGCGTGGCCTCGGCCTTGGCCTTGTCCGGGTCGAGACCGCGCGTGCCGAACCACACCTGGTTGGAGGGTGCGCGGAACACCAGATAGCCCGGCGCATCGACGTCAGGGCTGCCCGGCGGCAGGATCAGATATTTGCCCCCCTTGCCCTTGTCAGGCCCGGTCTGGCCCATGTCGGTGATCGGCTGTTGCCAGATGTCCAGAACGCCACCCGCCGTGAGGCCCTCAGGCACGTCCACCACCATCGCACCCTGCTTCGCCAGGTCCCAGAAGCTGAAGGCATAGAGGGTGGTGATGTTCGGCGTCAGCATGCCAGCCTTGTCGGCCAGGTCGCGGTAGAACATGATCTCGCCATTGGCGGCACCCAGCGTCTTGGCCTGGGCATCATAGAGCGCCTTGAAGCCGACGGCGGGCAGCGCCCAGAGATAGGCCTGCGTGGCGCGCTGGAAGTCCATCTCGTCATAGAGCCGGTCGGCCGTTTCGCGGCTGGGGTAGCCATTCTCCAGCGTGAGATCGCCAAGCCTGGTTGGCACGGCCTGGGATGAGGCGGCAGAGGCAGGTACCATCGCGCAAATCGCCGCGCCCAGTGCGAACATTGCTGCAAAAGTCATACGTTTCCGGTGAATGGCCATGTGCTGTGCTCCTTGCGCTATGCACATCACATAGTTGAAGTCGCGATACCGATGAAGTAGCCTGCTGATACAGAAATGGTATCGCGTGTCCGCCATGCTCGACCGCCTGAAAGCCGCGCTTGTCCTTGCCGAGACCCTGAACTTCCATCGTGCCGCCGAGCGGCTGGACATGAGCCAGCCGCAGCTCACGCGCATCATCAAATCGCTTGAAGGCGACATGGGCATTACCCTTTTCGCGCGCGGGCCGCAGGGCGTTGCCCTGACGCCGGGCGGCGCGCGCGCCCTCAAGGAGGCGGCGGTTCTCGTCAAGGCGGAGGCCGTCTTCACCCGCAAGATCGAGGCGCTGCGCAGCAGCGCTTCTGAGACGCTACGGATTGCGGTTGGCGCCTTCATCTCCCAATCATGGGCGAGTGCCGCCGTCACCGCCATGAAGGCCGCCGATACCGGCATCTCGATCAGCCTTCGGGAACTCGACTGGTGGAAGCTCTCCGAGGCGGTCCACGACGGTGAATTCGATCTCGCCATCGGCGAGCTGAGCGAGGCGAACAAGAACCCGGACCTCACGAAGGAAGCCTTTCCGGAACGCAAAGGCAGCATCATCGTGCGCGGCGGGCACCAGCTTGCCGGCCGCAACCAGGTGACAATGGAAGAGCTTGCACGCTTCCCCCTCGCGGGGCCGCGCCTGCCGGGCCGCATCGCCCAGCTGCTGCCGCCTGCCTGCGGCTTGGGGGCCCTGTCGGAGGACGGACGGTTCTTTGTCCCCGTCATCGAATGCGCTACACCGCGCTCGATGATTGACGTGGTTTCGGCCTCCAACGCCGTCTGCATGCTCTGGCCGGAATACTGCACCGAGCAACTGAAATCCGGTGCGCTCAGCGAATTGCCCTTCCACCCGCCGTGGCTGAAAGTGGCGCAGGGCATCATGTACCGGCGCAACCAGCCGCTGTCGAAGGCAGCGCTCGCCTTCCGCGCCGTGGCACGGAGCGCCGAGCGGCAATACTTCCGGCACCGGCCGCAATGACACGGCAGACCGCCGCACGCGCGTCCTTTGCGGAGCTCTTCACGCCGAAGCTCGTCACCGTGCTGCGCGAGGGCTATGGCCTCAGGCACCTGCGCATGGATGCGGTGTCGGGCCTCACCGTGGCGATCGTGGCGCTTCCGCTCTCCATGGCGATCGCGATCGCGTCGGGCGCAACACCGGCGCAAGGGCTCTACACGGCGGCCGCCGGCGGCTTCATCGTCTCCCTGCTTGGCGGATCGCGCTTCCAGATCGGGGGCCCCGCGGGCGCCTTCATCGTGCTGGTGGGAACGACCGTCGCGGCGCATGGCATGGACGGGCTGATCCTCGCTACCCTGGTCTCGGGCGTGCTGCTGGCGCTCATCGGCTTCCTCAGGCTCGGCACCTTCATCAAGTTCATCCCCTTCCCCGTCACGGTTGGTTTCACCGCGGGGATTGCCATGATCATCTTCGCCAGCCAGCTGAGGGAGCTTCTCGGCCTGACACTGCCGGGACCAGAGCCAGGTCCGCTGATCGAGAAATTTCCCGTGCTGTGGCAGGCGCTTCCCACGCTCTCCCCCTGGGCGCTCGCCCTGTCGCTCGGCACGGCGGGCGTGATCCTGGGGCTCAAGGCGCTTCGCCCGCACTGGCCTGGCATGCTGATCGCCGTGGCGCTCGCCGCGGCGGCCACCGCCCTTCTGGGCCTGCCGGTTGCCACCATCGGCTCGAAGTTCGGCGGCATTCCGAACATGCTGCCCGCGCCATCCCTGCCGGAGATGTCATGGGCGAAGCTCATTGCGGTGCTGCCAGCCGCCATCTCCTTCACGCTGCTGGGGGCAATCGAGTCGCTGCTTTCCGCCGTGGTGGCGGATGGCATGACAGGCCGCCGCCACCGCTCGAACTGCGAACTCGTCGCACAAGGTGTGGCCAATGTGGGCTCCGCCCTGTTCGGCGGCTTCTGCGTGACGGGCACCATCGCGCGGACCGCCACGAACGTGCGGGCTGGCGCGCACGGGCCGGTGTCGGGCATGCTGCATGCGGTCTACATCCTGGTGTTCATGGCGATTGCCGCTCCGCTCGCCGCCTTCATCCCGCTCGCCGCACTGGCCGGCGTTCTCGCCATCGTCGCCTGGAACATGGTGGAGAAGAGCGCCATCTCAGTGTTGCTGCGCTCAGGCTGGGGTGATGCCGCGGTGCTCTCCGCCACCTTCTTCCTCACCATCTTCCGCGACCTGACGGAGGCGATCATCGTCGGCTTCGCGCTGGGGTCGGTGCTGTTCATCCACCGCATGTCACAGGCAACCGCGGTTGAGACGGACACACCCTTCGTCGGCGAGGACATGGCCGATTCGGCCCAGCCGCGGGGCAGCTACGATGACGCGATCGCCGCCAATCCGGATGTCGTCATCTACCGCATCACCGGGGCCTTCTTCTTCGGCGCCGCAGCCTCGATCGCCTCCGTGCTGGACCGCATCCAGGATACGCACAAGGCTCTGATCATCGATTTCTCGGCGGTGCCTTTCCTCGATTCGACCGGCGCGCATGTGATGGAGGGGCTTGCCAGCAAGACGGCGCGGCGCGGCGTCAGCCTGTTCGTGTCGGGCGCGAACCCCGGCATCCGCCAGGCGCTGCTGACCCACGGCGTCAGGCCGCCGGCGGTGCAGTTCACGGCCTCGACGGCCGAAGCCCTCAGCCGTTTTCGCGCCGCGCCGGCCGCCTGAAGCGGGCAAGCAACGGCCGGCGCCTGCGGCCTGCCTGCAGGCGCGAGAGACCGTGCTCGGTCTTGTTCCAGTGGAAGGGCGAGGTCATGAATTGCCACAGCGCCAGCCAGGCAGCACCCGACATCAGCAGCCAGTAGATGGGCATGGTGGCCAGCGTTCCGCCCCAGCCGGAAATGCCGCGCAGCCGCAACGCCCGGTGCGTCAGCATGATGGCCAGGGCATAGCCTGCGATGAAGACCAGAAGGTTGAGCCCGGCCACCAGCGCGAACACGGCGCCGCCGTCCTCCGGCAGCATGGGATGGAGCGCCAGGAGCACGACCGTCGCCGCAAGGCAGATCGGATGCAGGAGAGCTGACGCAAAGACGCCGATCGTGACCGCCTGGGCCACCCAGAAGCCCGCCGGGCCCAGTTCGCGCATCAACCGGCGCGGCGCGCGCATATGCACCAGCCAGGTGGCGAGAAAACCCTTCAGCCAGCGCGCGCGCTGCCGCATCCAGTTGGGGAGCCGCGTGTTCGCCTCTTCATGGGTGAGGCTGTCGAGCGTGCCCGTGGCGTAGCCGTGGCGTGCAAGGCGCAGGCCCAGGTCGGCATCCTCCGTCACATTGAAGGCGTCCCATGCGCCCACCTGCCGGAGCACCGCCGTGCGGAAATGGTTGGATGTGCCGCCCAGCGGCAGCGGCAGCCGGTGGTCTGCCAGAACGGGCAGAAGAAGGCCAAACAGCATCGCATATTCGGCCGTGAACTGCCGGGTGAGCCAGTTCTCCCCGGGATTGAAGAAGGTGAGCTGCGCCTGGAGGCAGGCGAGTTCCGGCCCTTCCTGCGCAAACCGGCTGGCCGCCGCCGCGAGCTGGCCAGGCTCTGGAATGTCCTCGGCATCATAGATGGTGAGAAGATCGCCGCGGCAGAACGGCAAGGCATAGTTCAATGCGCGGGGCTTGGTCTGCGGCTTTCCCGCCGGAACCACGATGACCTCGACGTGTTCAGGCAACGGCAACGCGGCCAGCGCCGCCTGCATGCCGACGTCCTCCTCTTCAAGGATCAGCTTGATGTCGAGTTTGCCCGGCGGATAGCGCAGCCGCGAGAGGGCCCACATGAGCTGCTTCAGGACGGACGTTTCGCGGAACAGCGGCACCAGCACGGAATAGACTGGAAGCGCGGCGTCGCTCATCCGTCCGGGTTCGGGCGCCGCCGCCCGCTGCACCGGCGGCATGAGGCACAGCAGGCGCAGCGCGACGACAGAGAGAAAGAACAGCCCGCCCACCGCGGAGGCCGCAAGCCAGAAGACGCCAGCAGGCAGCAGCAGCCCACCTGCCGTGACCGTGAGCGCGATGGCCGCCAGCCCTGCCGCCTGTGGCGTCGTCAGCCGCTGCCGCGCCGAGGCATGTGGCATGCGCTTCGCCAGCCCGAGCGTGGCCTCTGCCAGAAGATACGGTCCGTGGACGCCGCGCGCGGCGGCGATCAGGTCATGTGCTTCGGCATAGCCCACGACCTTGCAGCCGCGCCTTTGTCCCTCGGCCAGGGCGGCAGGCCCGCATGCGGCGTGGAGCACCATGCCAGGCAGGCTCAGCACGGGCAGCAGCCTGGATTGCAGCGCGGCTTCCAGTTCCTCCGGCGGCAGGCGGCGCAGCATGCCGCACAATGTCTCGCGGTCGATACGGGGCAAGACATCCGCCTCGCTCCCCGCTATTATGGGCAGCGGTGCAGGAGCCTCCCCAAAACCGTCATGGCCACCTGCTTCGAACATACGCACCTGTTTGGTTGACGTAACGTAAATGAAGCGACGTTCGGTCATCTCGGCAACTGTCTGCGCAGTGTTTTTTCTTCTGGTTATGCAATCAGAAGTTGCATACACCCAGGAAACAGCGGCGCGTGCCTATGACCC
>NZ_JBIICB010000146.1:0-10312 GCF_044239095.1 Aestuariivirga sp.
CTTCATCCGCGAATACAACGCCTCCAGTCCCAAACCCTTCGCATGGAAAGCCAACCCTGGCGATATCATCGCAGCTCGGAACCGTGGGTTCCAAACGTTGGAGTCAATCCACTAGCAGTTCATATCTTTTTAAGCATACCAGAGGAAATTGACCTCACAGGTTGATTTGTCTGGCGCGAATCGCCGTGAAGAAAAGGAGCCCGGTTCCATGTCTGCACTCACGCCCCTTGCCGATCTTCTGGGGATGCCGGTTCCGGCATGGATTGTGGTTTTGGGTCTTGCCGGGCTCTATGCCATCCAGCATGTCACCGTGGCGCGCCGCGTTGAGCGCCACGTCCGCATGCTCAGCCATCTGGACCGTTGGGCAAACAGCGTCGAGTCGCGGCTTGATGAATTGGGGCAGGGCCTGCCTCTGCCCCGTGCCGTTGGTGAAGGATACCAGGCCGCCCGCCGCCAGCGCCGCGGTGATGTCCGCAGTCTCTCCAATGAGCAGTTCCGGGCGCTCATCGCCCGGCTAGTCGGTGCACGCGCTGCCTGAACAGGTCAGCCCTGGCTTGCCGCTGCCTCGGCGATGATCCAGTTGCGGAAGGCCTTGGTCATCGGGCGCTCCGCGGTATCCCGCCTGGTGATCAGGTGATAGGCAAATTGCGCCGGGCTCCGGAGCGCCAGTTCGAAGGGCTTGATCAAGCGGCCAGCGGCAAGATCGTCACCCACCAGGGTTGAATCGCCCAGCGCCACGCCGTGGCCGTCGATTGCGGCTTGCAGCGCCAGCGACGTCTGGCTGAAATGCAGGCCGCGCGTGTCGTTGAAATCCTTCACGCCCGCCGCCAGCATCCACATGCGCCAGTTGGGCCACACCGCGCCCTGCGCTTCCCATTCGAGGTGGATGAGGGTGAACTGAAGGAGGTCCTTCGGCTCCCGCAGCGGCTTGGCGCCCTTGAGCAACTCCGGCGCGCAGACGGGGAACAGCGTGTCGTGGAACAGTTTCTCCACCATCAGGCCGGGGTAGTTGCCGTCGCCGAAGCGGATGGCCACGTCAATGTCCTCACGCTCGAAATCCAGCGGCTCGGAGGAAACGTCGATGCGCACATCCGCCCCCGGCGCGGTCTCAAGAAAGCGGTCGAGCCGCGGCACCAGCCATTTGGCGGCGATTGAGGGCGAGGCGGTGACGCGTACCTGGGTGGGGTTCTCCAATTGCCGGATCCGCTGCAGCGCCCGCGTCAGCCCCTCCAGCGCCTCACCGATGGCGGGCTTCAGGATCATGCCCTGGCGGGTCAGCTGCATGTGGCGGCTGGTGCGCTGGAACAGGGGCACGCCGACCGCCTCCTCAAGCTCCTTGATCTGATGGCTCACGGCGGCAGGCGTCACGTTCAGCTCCGCCGCGGCGCGGGTGAAGTTCAAGTGGCGGGCAGAGGCGTCAAAAGCCTTCAGCGAGGCGAGGCCTGGAATATGGCGCAACATGGGCGATCCTCAAGTTTCTCTTGAAGATTAACCTAAAACACTTCGTTTGTGTACTGTTCTGCAGGCGCTTATCTGTGGAGGCACAAACAAACACATAAGCATAGTTGAAGAACATGACCTCCCGCACAGCCTCTGCCGTCACCCATACCCCCCTCTGGAGCAGCTTCGAAAGCGCGATCAGGCTGACGCTGCGGTCACTCTCCGCCCCAGCCGCCGGCGCGTCCACCTTCGAGGAACTGGACAGCGAACAGGCCCGCATTCGCCGGTCGAGCCGCCACTGGCTCATCGGCTGAGACACCACCCTCTCTCCCCTGCTGGCCCCGGGGTAAAACCCGGGGCTTTTTTTATGCGCCGCTGCGCGGGTGTCCTGCTGTGGTGCCGCCGTCGATCTGCAGGGCTGCGCCCGTCATGAAACGGGCCGCGTCGGAGGCGAGATAGAGGATTGCCGTTGCGATCTCACCCGGGCTCGCAATGCGGTTGAGCGGCGCTGTTGCCGCAAGGGCTGCTTCCGTTGTTTCGGGGTCTGCCGAGGCGTTGATCACGTCGCGCCGCACCATGTCGGTGTCGACATAGCCGGGGCAGACGCAGTTCACGCGCACATCCGGTGCAAGCTCGAGGGCCAGCGCGCGGGTGAGGTTCACCACCCCGCCCTTTGACGCGCAATAGGCCGCAAGACCGATCTCGCCGATCAATCCGGCGTCGGATGCAAGGTTCACCACATTGCCCTTCGCGGCGCGCAGATGGGGCAGGGCGGACTGGGTGCAGAAGAAGGTGCCCTTCAGGTTGGTGTCCAGCGTCTCGTCCCACACCGCTTCCGTCACGCTCTCGACAGGGCCGCCCCTGGCGATTCCGGCGCAATTCACCAGCACGTCGAGGCCCCCCAGTTCCTGCACGGCCGTGGCGATCACGGCCCGGCACTGTTCGGCGCTTGCGACATCGCCGGGAGCTGCAACTGTCTTCACCCCGAGGAGGGCGGTTGCCCTGGCCGTGGAGTCCTCAGTGCGGCCATTCACCGCCACGTGTGCGCCCGCGGCGAGGAAGGCCTCCACTGCCGCGCGTCCGATGCCGCGCGTTCCGCCGGTAACGAGAACCCGCTTGCCCGAAAAATCGACGTTCACTTGCCCTTCCATTGCGGCTTGCGCTTTTCCGCGAAGGCGCGCGCACCCTCCAGCTGGTCTTCGCTGGAATAGAGAACGTCCACGGTCTTGAGCCGCCGCTTCGTCACCATGTCGAAGGCCTGCTGCACGGGCAAATGCGCCGTCTCCCGGGTGACTTCCTTGATGGCGGCGAAGACCAGCGGCGGGCCATCGGCCAGCTGGTCCGCCACGGCGCGGGCACGATCCATGAGCTGGCCGGCAGGCACCACCTCGTTGATGAGGCCCCAGTGCTTTGCCTCCGTGGTGTCGATGCGGCGGCCGGTGAACAGCATCTCCATCGCCACGTGATAAGGAATGCGGCGCGGCAGCTTGATCGAGGCGGCATCGGCCACCGTCCCGGAATTGATCTCGGGCAGTGCGAAGGTGGCATGCTCTGCCGCGATGATGATGTCACACGAAATCATGATCTCGAAGCCGCCGCCAAAGGCCAGGCCGTTCACCGCGCAGATGACGGGCTTGTTGAGGCCGGGAAGCTCCTGCAAGCCGCCGAAGCCGCCGACACCATAATAGGAATCAGGCGCCTCACCCTCCGCTGCCGCCTTCAGGTCCCATCCCGGGCAGAAGAATTTTTCGCCCGTGCCGGTGAGGATGGCGACGCGCAGTTCCGGATCGTCCCGGAAGCCCGCGAAGATGTCGCCCATGACGCGGCTCGTTGCGGCGTCGATGGCATTGGCCTTGCCGCGCTCGATCCTCACCTCCAGCACGCGCCCGCGCTTCGTGACGTGGATCGGCCCGGTGTGCGACTCTTGAACGGTCATGGTGTCCTCATCTTGATGAGTGCGTCGACGGCGATGGCGCCGTCCTTCAGCACGAGCAGGGGATTGACGTCGACTTCCTCGACCAGCCCGCGATTGGCCTCGGCGAAACGCGCCACGGCCTCGATCGCCGCGATCACCGCTGCCTGGTCGCCTGACTTGCCACGGAAGCCTTCAACCAGCGGCCAGACCTTCAATGTGCGGAGCGCGCGCTCGATCTCGCTGCGCGTGGTCGGCAGGATCAGCGTCACACTGTCCTTCAGCAATTCCGTCAGGATGCCGCCGGCACCAACAACAAGTGCCGTGCCGAACTGCGGGTCAGAGGTGAGGCCGATGATGAGTTCCGCTACCGCCCCTGTCACCATGCGCTCTACCAGCACATCGGGTGCCAGCTCCGCCATGCGGCTGGCCGCTTCTTCCACCTCGGCGGCGGTCCTCAGGTTCAGCGCCACGCCGCCCGCTTCCGTCTTGTGGGCAATGGCTGCAGATGAGACCTTGAGCGTTACCGGATAGCCAAGCCTTTCGGCGGCGGCGACAGCATCCCCCGCGGGGCACACGATACCCTCAGGCACGGAGAGCCCATGCTTGGCCAGCATCTGCTTGGCCGCGAACTCGCTGAACACATGCGCCTCGGAGCCCATGGTAAGCGGCGGCAGCATCTCCGGCGGTTCCTCGGCACGCGCCCAGTTGCGGCCGATGAAGGCCGCAGCCTCGAAGGCGGTCAGCGCATCATCGAGCCCCATCATCGGGGCAACACCAAGGTCCGAGAGTTCATCCGCCAGTGGCAGCGGCATGCCTTCGGAGAGCGTGGCGACCACTGCCGCGCGTGCGCCCGTCGCCTGTGCTGCCGCCGCCATGGCGCGCGCCGTGGTGGCCCAGCTGTCAGGCTTCATCTTGGGGTGTGTCGGCGTATCGAGGATCACCAGACCCACGTCGAAGCCGCCCTTCAGCACCTCCGTGAAGGTGGCGATGAGCTTCTCCGGCTGTCCCCAGATGAAGGTGTGGTAGTCGAGCGGATTGTCGATGGCGACATACTCATTGAGTGTGGCCGCCACGCGGGGCTTGGTTTCCGCGTTGAAGGGCGGGAAACTTACCTTTTTCTCCAGCGCCATGTCGGCGACCAGCGCCGCCTCGCCACCCGAGCAGGAGAGTGAAACGAGCCGCGAGTCCGCAATCGGCCCGCCATTGTGAAGGAACTTCAGCGTCTCCGCGAAGGCCGAGACGGACTTCATGCGCGCGATGCCATAGCGCTCGAACAGCGCATCATAGAGCGTGTCGGCCCCGGCAAGCGAGGAGGTATGGCTCATCGCAACCTTCGCCCCCTGTTCGGACCGCCCGGTCTTCAGCACCACGATCGGCACCTGGCGCTTGCGCGCCATCGCCGCCGCGCGCGCGAAGGCCGGAACATCCGGCAGGCCCTCGACATGCAGGCCAATGGCCGAGATGCGCGGGTCTGCGGACAGGGTTTCCACCATGTCATGCATGCCCACATCCACCTGGTTGCCGATGGAGAAGACGGCGGCCACCGGCAGGCCGCGCATCATCATGGTGAAGTTGCAGGCGATGTTGCCGGACTGGGTGATCAGCGCCACGCCGCGCGGCACGGGCTCCAGCCCCGTCTCATCCGGCCAGAGTGCAGCGCGCGACAGCGTGTTGACGAAGCCATAGCAGTTGGGGCCCATCAGCGGCATGCCATTGGCGGCGTCGAGCAACTGGCGCTGCAGTTCGGCATTGCCCGTCTCGGCAAATCCGGCCGCATAGATCACAGCCCCGCCGCAGCCCTTGGCGCTGAGCGTGCGAACAACCTCGATGGTGGGAATGTTCTTCACCGCGATGAAGGCGGCATCGACAGGGCCGGGAATGTCTTCCACCGATTTCAGCGTGGGGATGCCGGAGAGCTCGTCGCGCTTCGGATGGATGGCATAGATCGTGCCCGTGAAGCCAAGCTCCAGCGTGCGCCGGATCGCGATGGCGCATTCATTGCCGCCGACGAAGGCAATTGATGAGGGGTTGAGCAGGCGGGAGAGGGATTTCATCGCTCACTCATTCTCTCGTGCCTTCGCCGGGATGACGATGAAACACAACATCTCACCCACCCAGCGGTCTCAGCAGCGCGCGGCTGATGATGTGGCGCTGGATCTCGCTCGTACCCTCCCAGATCCGCTCCACGCGTGCATCGCGCCAGATGCGTTCCAGCGGCAGGTCAGACATCAGCCCCATGCCGCCGTGGATCTGGATCGCCTCATCGGCCACGAAGGCCAGCATTTCGGTGGCCTTGAGCTTGGCCATGGCCATGTCCATGTCGGTCACCGTCTTCTGGTCGAATTTCCAGGCGGCCTCGCGCGTCAGCAGTTCCGCTGCCTTCAACTCCATCGCCATATCGGCGAGCTTGAAGGAGACGCCCTGGAACTTGCCGATCTGCTGGCCGAATTGCTGGCGGTCCACCGCATATTGCTTGGCATGGTCCAGCGCGCGCTCGGCCCGGCCGATGCAGGTGGCGGCAACCTGAAGCCTGGTGGCGCCCAGCCAGTCATTGGCCACCTCGAAGCCCTTGTGCACCTCGCCAAGCACCTGTGACTTATGCACACGGCAATCATTGAATTCGAGAATGCAGTTGTTATAGCCGCGGTGGGACACATTCTTGTAGCCCGGGCGCACGGTGTAGCCGGGCGTTCCCATGTCGATGAGAAACGCCGTGATCAGCTTCTTCTTGCCACGCGGCGTATCCTCCTCACCCGTTGCGGCGAACAGGATCACGAAGCTCGCCTCATCCGCATGGCTGATGAAGTGCTTCGTGCCATTGATGACGAAATACTCGCCATCCTGCTTCGCGAAGGTCTTCATGCCGCGCACGTCGGAGCCGACGCCGGGCTCGGTCATCGCAAGGCAGTCCGACTTCTCGCCGCGAACCGAGGGGAAGAGGTACTTCTCCCGCTGCTCGCCCTCACACGCCATCAGGATGTTGGAAGGCCTCGCCACGCAGGTCCAGTGCAGGGCATAGTTGGCGCGGCCCAGCTCCTTCTCGTAGAGCACCCAGGTCAGCGTATCGAGCCCCGCGCCACCCACTTCGGCGGGCATGTTGGCGGCATAGAGCCCGGCCTCGATGGCCTTCTTCTTGATCTCGTCGCGGAGGTCATGGCGGAGAACGCCCGTCTCCTCGATCTCCGCCTCATGCGGATAAAGCTCGTTGACGACGAAGTCATGCGTCGTCTTGACGATCATCTGCTGTTCTTCGGAAAGGCTGAAATCCATTCTGACAACTCACTTGATGTGGAATGTCTCGACGTGCCCGTCGATGGCGATGTCCTGCCCGTTGATCATGAAGGCGGCGGGAGATGCGAGGTACACGGCCAGCGCCGCCACCTCATGCGGATCCGTCAACCGCTCGAGCGACTGGTTGCCGACGATTTCTTTCGCCACCACCTCGAAGGGCACGCCACGCACGTCAGCCTCGCCCTGGATCACGCGGTTGATGCGGTCACCCTTGACCGAGCCCGGGCAGATTGCGTTGCAGCGCACGTTGTAACGGCCCAGCTCGATGGCGAGCGACTTGGTGAGGCCGATCACGCCCCATTTCGCCGCCGCGTAAGGCGTGCGGTTACCAAAGCCGTGCTGGCCCGCATTCGACGACATGTTGATGATGATGCCGGACTTCTGCGCCTTCATCACGGGTGCTGCGCGGCGCGCGCAAAGGAAATAGGAGTCGAGGCAGATGTCGAGGCATTCGCGCCAGTCCTCGAGTTCCACGTCCTCGACCGGCGCTGTTGGTCCCTTGATGCCGGCATTGTTCACCAGCACGTCGAGGCCCCTTAAGTCCTCCAGCGCATCGTCGAACCAGGCGTCGATCTCGCCTTCGCTGCGCACATTCACCCTGCTGGCGGCGATATCGGGGAACTCCTTGCGGAACTGGGCGAGTGCCGCCTCGTTCACGTCGCAGATATGCACTTTCGCACCCTCTGCCGCGAAGGCGCGGGCGATGGATTTGCCGATGCCGTCCGCCGCGGCGGTGATCATCACGCGTTGCTGTGGCATGTCTTTCTCCCTTGTCTCCAGCTCAGGCTTCGCGTGACTTGAGTTCGCGGTCAAGCACCAGCCCCGCGCCGATGCCATGCTTCTGGAACACCTTCATCATATCGACCAGCACGGCATTGCGCTTGGCCTCGATCTCGGCCACGGCACGCCCCCCGGCCTGCGCTTCGCAGCCTTCCACCAGACGCTTCTCCAGCGTCTCGTTCCACTTGGGGAATTTGAGGTCGGTCCAGTCCAGTTCCAGTGTCGGGTCGAACTGCTTGATGAAATCCCGCATGCCGCCGGGGCCGCCGGCCAGGTGATAGGTGAGGAAGGAGCCCATGAAGGCCCAGCGCATGCCGGCGGAGTAGACGATCGAGTCGTCGATGTCCCCCGTGGTGCCGATGTCCTTGTTGAGGATGTGCAGCGCCTCGCGCCACAGGGCCTCCTGCAGGCGGTCGCAGATATAGCCCATGATCTCCTTCTTCAGCCGCAGCACATGCATGCCGATGGCCTCGAAATAGGCGCCTGCACGGTCCATGGCCTCAGGTGAAGTCTTCTCGCCCGGCACCAGTTCGACCAGCGGCAGGAGATAGACCGGGTTGAACGGGTGGCCGATCACCACACGCTCCGGATGCCTGCATTCGCTCTGCAGGTTGGTGGGCAGGAAGCCGGAGGAGGAAGACGCGATCACCACATGCGGGGCCGCCACCGCGTCGATGTCACGGAACAGCCTGATCTTCAGGTCCTCCCGCTCGGGCGCTGCCTCATGGATGAAGTCGGCCTTGGAGGCCATTTCGGCCAGGTCGGTCGTGAAGAAGAGTGTGCCTTCCTTCGTCGGCTTGCCGAGCAGGGCTTCGAGCGAAGGCCAGGCGGTTGCGATCTGCGCCTTCAGCTTTGCCTCGGCCGCTGGCGAGACGTCATAGGCGATGACGTCGAAGCCACGGAACAGCAGCCGCGCCGCCCAGCCCGCGCCGATGAGGCCGGTACCTGCGATGCCGACGGTCTTGATGGTGGTCATTTGAAACTCCCTCTGGTCCATGTTCCCCTCCCCCTTGTGGGGAGGGGTAGGGGTGGGGGTGATGGCAGAGTGCACTCGCGGACCCCCACCCCTAGCCCCTCCCCACAAGGGGGAGGGGGACTGCGTTACACTCTTGGCTTCAGCTTCAGGATCTCGCGGCCCTCATCGGGCGAGGCCACCTTGGTGCCGAGCAGCTCGATGATCTTCACGGCCTTCTCGACCAGCGTGCCGTTGGAGGCATGCACACCGCGTTCGAGCCAGAGATTGTCCTCGAGGCCGACGCGCACGTGGCCGCCCAGCAGCACGGCCTGCGCCACGGCGGGAAACTCATTGCGGCCGATGCCGAAGGCCGCCCACACGGCGCCCTCGGGCAGCTGTGCCTTCTGGTAGGCCATGGTCTCTGTGTCGTAAGGAGCGCCCCACGGGATGCCGAGGCAGAGCTGGAACATCGGCGGGCCCTCGATCAGCCCTTCCGCGCAAAGCTGCTTGCCGAACCACAAATTGCCCGAGTCGAAGATTTCCATCTCGGGCTTGACCCCATAAGACTTGATCAGCCTCGCCTGCTCGCGCAGCTGCGTGGGCGTCTGGACGACGATGGCATTGCCGTCGCCGAAATTCAGCGTGCCGCAGTCCAGCGTGCAGATTTCCGGCCGCAGCTCCTTCACGTGGATCAGCCGCTCCTCGGGGCCGACGCAGTCCGTACCGGGTCCAAACTCCAGGGGCCTCGCGCCGGACCCAATCTCCACGTCGCCGCCCATGCCGGCGGTGAGGTTGATGATGACCTCTTTGTTGCGGGCGCGAATCCTCTCCATCACTTCTGCGTAGTACTCCACCTTGCGGGAGCCCTTGCCGGTCGAGGGTTCGCGCACATGGCAATGCACGACGGTGGCACCCGCACTTGCGGCTTCGAGCGCCGAGTTGGCGATCTGCTCCGGCGTCACCGGAATGGCCGGGTGCTTGCCGACGGTGTCGCCCGCGCCGGTGACGGCACAGGTGATGATGACTTTGGGCTGCATGAAATCCTCCTGACGATTGCAGCGGAGTCTAGGCCGCCCGGGGAAACGGCATTTGACTTTTTCCGCCATATGTTTTTCTTTTTCCGCCATGGCCAGATACGATGTGGCATTCCTGCTGGTGCCAAGGTTCTCGATGATCGCGCTTTATGGCGCGCTCGAGCCGCTCCGCGTGGCCAACCGCTTTGCGGGGGCGGACACATTCTCCTGGCGTTTTGTCTCGGCGGACGGCCAGCCGGTTGCGGCATCGAACGGCATTCCGGTCTCCGTCTCCACCGGGCTGGCCGGGATTGGCAGGCCGGATATGGCGGTGATCTCCGCCAGCTACGAGCCCGAGAAGGGCATCACCCGCCCCATGCTGTCCGCCGTCAAGTCGCTGGCAAGAAAGCGCGTGCTGCTGGCGGCAATCGACACCGGTCCCTTCATCCTGGCGGAAGCGGGCCTCCTCGACGACTACCGCGCCACCTGCCACTGGGAAAGCCTGCCGGGCTTCCGCGAGAGCTATCCCACGGTGCTTGCGGAGCAATCGCTCTACGTCACCGACCGTGACCGCATGACTTCGGCCGGTGGCGCTGCGGCCATTGACATGATGCTGGACTGGATCGGCCGTCTGCTGGGCCGCCCGCTCGCCGTGCTGGTGGCGGACCAGCTCGTCCACTACCGCTCCGCCGAGCAGCCCGCCCAGGCCAGGCTTCCCGCCGCGGCGCGCTACGGCACGACCGATGCGCGGCTGCTGAAGATCATCACCGCCATGGAAGAGCAGGGAGAAGACCCGCTCGACGCCCAGGCCCTGGCCGCAATCGCGCAGATTTCGGTGCGCCAGATGGAGCGGCTCTTCGCAGAGAAGCTCCACGAGCGCCCCATGGGCTTCTACCTCAAGCTGAGGCTCGAGAAGGC
>NZ_JBIICB010000403.1:0-2547 GCF_044239095.1 Aestuariivirga sp.
CGAGGCGGCTTGCTGCGGCTACCAGCAGCCCCATGGGCAGCCCCACCACCAGCCCGCCGATCGCCACATAGGCGAGCAGATGGCTGCGCGTCACGCCCGGCTTCAGCCCCAGCGGCAGGCCGGCGGCTACCAGCAGCAACCCGGCAAAGAGCGCCTGCTGGAATGCGAAGGAAATCGGCTCCCACCCGGCCTCGGCCGCAAACCGGTTCACGGGGAAAATCGCCCCATAGATCAGGGCTGCAAGCAGCAGCAGAAAGACGTGAAACAGGAGCGTCGTCCACGCGCTGTCCTTGGTTGTCATGTCGGGGCTCCTCCCACCTGCTGCAGCGGACTTTCCAATGTCGCTGAACAATAGGCGCGAGGCATCCCGCCGTCCACACGCTGCAGCGCCAGTCGCTGCTTCGCCGGGCCCCGGTGGAAAGCCGCTGGCGATGCGGTAACTCTTTTCCCCCTCGCCCCCTCCGGGGGAGAGCCTGAGGTGCTACCGCTCAGCAACATCGCCGGCTGGCTGCCGCCCTTCTGGATGGCGCCGGGAAAGGCGATGGCCATGCGGTGACTCTTTTCCCCCTCGCCCCCTCCGGGGGAAAGGGAGGGGTGAGGGGGTCGCTCCACAAGTCCAAACGGCAACCATCTCACGCGCGGAGAGACCCCCTCACCCTACCCTCTCCCCCAAGGGGGGAGAGGAATGGCCCTTTCTCTAGGCCGCCTCCGCCCGCCGGTTGGCCAGCACCTGCTCTGCCGCGCGGCCGGTGAGTTCGGCCATATGGTCCAGCACATAGGTGAAGGTGCCCACACCCGCCGTGGCCGAGCGCAGCTCGATGATGAGCGATGCCATCTCGGATTCGGGCATATGTGCCTTCACCGTGTCCCAGCCGGTCCAGCCTTCGCGGCCGTCAAATCCCAGAAGCTGGCCGCGATGGCCGGTGACGATCTGGTTGACGCGAGAGGTCGCTTCACCCGGCACATGGATCTCCACCGCCACGATGGGCTCCAGCAGCACCGGGCTGCAATTCGGCATGCCCTCCACCATGGCGATGCGCGCCGCCGTCTTGAATGCCATTTCCGAGGAGTCAACGTCATGGTAGGAACCGTCCGACAGGTTCACCGAAAAATCGACCACGGGAAACCCCAGTGGCCCGTGCCCCATCCACTCCCTGATGCCCTGTTCGACGGCAGGAATATATTGCTTTGGCACCGCGCCGCCGGTGATCGTATCGCTGAACACGAAGCCCGCGCCGCGCGGCAGGGGTGAGATCTGCACCACCACATCGCCGAACTGGCCGTGCCCGCCAGACTGCTTCTTATGCCGCCCCCTCACCTCAGTGGGTTTGCGGATCGTCTACTTGTAGGCGATGCGCCGCGGGCGTGACAGCGCCTGCACGCCGAACTTGCCCTGCAGCCGTTCCAGCGCCACGCGCAGATGCACCTCGCCCTGCCCCCACAGCACGATCTCATGCGTATCGTGATTATGCTCGAGGGAAAGCGAGGGGTCTTCTTCCACCAGCTTGGCGATGGCGCTCGTCAGCTTCACCTCGTCCTTGCGGTCCGCCACCGAGATCGCAAAGCCGTAGACGCCGGGCGCCACGGTGAGCTTCGCCAGTTGCCGCGCGGGTCCCTTGCTGGACGAGAGGGTCTCGCCCGTCCGCGCGGCCTCCAGCCGGCCCAGCGCCACGGTATCACCCACTGAAGCCTTGGCCAGCTTGCTGGGCGTGACACCCATCAGGCTGAAGACGCCGGCCACGCGGCTGTCCTCTCCCGTTGCGTCCTGCAGCACCGTACCGTCCGCCACCTCGCCCGAAAGCACGCGTGACAGCGAAAGCTTGCCGCCATGCGCCGTGTGGAAGGTCTTCAGCACCTGGACAATGGTGCCGTTGCCGGCATGGCCCAGCCGCTTCACCGTCCCGGCGATGCCCGGTGCTTCATGCCGCAGCGCCTTGAGCAGCCGCTCGATTCCTGTTCCGTGCTCGGCCGAGCCGAACAGCACAGGCGTGATGAAGCCCTCCGCCAACTCGCGCGCAAGATCGGCGAACACCCGGTCGCGCGGCGGCTCCATGTCGGAGAGCAGCTGCTCCATCAACTCATCGTCATGGTCGGCGAGCGTCTCCAGCATGGCGAAGCGCTGGGACTTCTCGAGGTCCGCCATATCATCCGGCATGTCGATCAGCTTGCTCTCGAGATGCTCCTGGTAAACATAGGCGCGCTCGAGTGCGAGGTCGACGAAGCCCGTGACGATCGAGCCCTTCATGATCGGCAGCTGGCGCAAAACCAATGGCTTCGAGGAGGCAGGCTGCAGCCAGGCGAGCACGTCACGCGGGGAGGACTCCGTCTTGTCCACCTTGTTGATGAACAGGATGCGCGGCAGCCCGATCTCATCCAGCTGCTTCAGGATCAATTGCAGCGCGGCGGCCTTCTTGGCGTCCGCCTCGCAGACGACCACGGCCACGTCCGCGCCCAGCAGGGCCGCGCGCTGGTCCTGCGCGAATTCGATGGAGCCGGGGCAATCGAGGAAGGTGTAGCTGTCACCCAGGTACTTGGTGGTGGCGGCAT
>NZ_JBIICB010000404.1:0-2546 GCF_044239095.1 Aestuariivirga sp.
GTGAAACTGATACCATTGCGCATCCTTTCAGATTCGCACGTCAACAAGCCGTTGGGAACCTTCAATCGGACTCTTTTGTCCCGGCCAATCCACTAGATATCCAGCGCCTCGATGTTCATGAATGCCGTACGGAGCGCCTTGGACCATTCGCTGGACAGCATCTTGAAATAGGGGTCATCCGGTCCGATGCGCTTCGTGTGCTCGATCCTGAGTGAGCCCGTTTCATAGGTGAGGAGGTCGATGGGAAGGCCGACACTCAGGTTGGACCGCAGCGTCGAGTCGAATGAGAGCAGCGCCATCTTTGCCGCATCACCGAGCTTCATGTCGTTGCGCGCCACGCGGTCGAGGATGGGCTTGCCGTATTTGTGCTCGCCGATCTGGAAGAAGGGCGTATCCACCGTTGCCTCGATGAAATTGCCGGCGGAATAGATGTTGAACAGGCGCGGACGCTCCTTGCCGATCTGGCCTGCGAAGATGAAGCTGGCGGCGAAGGACTCGCCGTTGGACTGAAGGAAGTCCCCGTCGATCGACTTCACCTCGCGCACGGCCTTTCCCACGATGCGGGCAGCCTGGAACATCGTCTTGGCGGTGAAGAGATTGTTGGCCTTCGCGCCGCCACCGGTCTTCGCCTGAGAACCCTCGGAAAGCGAGCTGACCACGGCCTGGGTGATGGCGAGGTTTCCAGCCGTCAGCAGAACGAAGACTGCCTGGCCGGGCTTCTCCCAGCTGTAGAGCTTCTTGAACTTGCCGACATTGTCGACACCCGCATTCGTCCGGGTGTCCGCGGCCATGACCAGGCCGTCGTCAAGCAGCAGTCCCACGCAATAGGTCATGTCCCCGTTGTCCGGAAAGAATCCAATCTCATCGTCATTGTTGGGCGATCTCGACGCGGACTTCAACCCTCATCCGTTCGGTGGCGCCACCCCTGCGAGAGCCGCGGATGGGGGCGACGCCGGCGGAATCGAGGCCTGCGGCCACGCGCACGTAATTGTCGGTGGGGCACTTGGCATTGGCGGGGTCGAAGCCCACCCAGCCGAGGTCCGGCACCAGGGCCTCGGCCCAGGCATGGGCGGCGGTGGAGGAGGCGCCCTGGCCAGTGACGAGGTAGCCCGTCACATAGCGCGCGGGAACACCGCCTGCGCGTGCGGCGGCAATGAAGATGTGCGCGTGGTCCTGGCACACGCCGCGCCCTTCGGCGAAGGCTTCCGCCGCCGTGGTGTGGGTGTGGGTGGTGCCCAACTCATAGGCGACCTTGTGGTGGATCTCCGCCATCAACGCATGGAGGCCTTCGAGAACCGACTTTCCGGCGAACTGCCTTTCCGACAAGGCACGGATCGCGGCATTGGCCGTCGTCGGCTTTGTTTGCCGCAGGAATACGGCGTCGGGTGCAAGGCAGGTAAGGCCTCGCACTACGCCTGCCGTATCCGTTACCTCCACGACACCCTCTGCGATGATGGCGACGGGGCCTTCGAGGTTTCCGAAGGTGATCATGTGCACGCGGTTGCCGAAGCCATCCATATAGCTCAGCGCCCGGTCAAATCCCGGCGCGGTGATGGACCAGGAGATCGTCTGCTGCGAAGCGAACTCTGTTGGCCACAGATGCAGCCGCTGCGCCGAATAGGCAAGCGGCGTATCATAATCGTAATGCGTTTCATGGCGGACGGCGAGGCGCATGGTCACGGGAAATTATAGTTCCTGGCGATGGACTGCGAGAGCCTTGTGTTGCTGAGGATGAACTCCTGCAGGAATTCATGCAGGCCGGCCTGGAAGATCTGCTCCATGTTCGCGTCCTTCAGCCTGTCATAGCTCGTGCTTGCAAGCTCATGGCAATCATATGACTTGCCATAGAGATTGGCGAGGCCGGCGAGCGCCCGGTTCACCCAGTTGTATGAGAAGACCAGAGAGCGCGGCATCTCCTCCCGCAGGATGAGGAATTCGGAAACGAGCCACGGCCGGTAGTTGGAATCGCGGTAGAACCAGCGGTAGGAGCGGTGGCCCGAGACCGAGCGCAGGATCTGCGCCCATTGCTGCATGTCGAGGTCGCTTCCCACATCCGTGGGCTTGGGCAGCAGGATGAAATACTTGACGTCCAGAATGCGCGCCGTGTTGTCGGCCCGTTCGATGAAATTGCCGAGCTGGCTGAAGTAATAGGTGTCGTTGCGCAGCATGGTGCCAAGAAGGGCGCCGCGGAAGGACATTACCCGCTGCTTCACCCATTCGAGGAAAACCGGCAGCCGGTCTGCCGTCATGCTGGAGGGTTTCACCTGGGCGAGTTCGTTCCAGGTGGAATTGATGCTCTCCCATACATCGCGCGTCAGTGCCGTTCGCACCGCGCGGCCATTGTCACGTGCCGTCTTGATCGCAGCGCGGATGGAGGAGGGATTGTCCTCGTCGAAGATCAGGAACTGGATCACCTTGGCGCTGGTGATCTCGGCATGCTTTTTCGAATAGGCGATGTCACAGGCGCAGGATTGCAGCGTCGAGCGCCATTCGTCGCGGTGGCCCTCGACGGCGCCGGGCATCAGCGAGATGCGGTAGCCAACCTC
>NZ_JBIICB010000363.1:0-3530 GCF_044239095.1 Aestuariivirga sp.
CCGAGGAAGGCCGGGTCTTCGGCGGAGGCGCGAATATCCCCGATCCCGAGGCCTGACAGATCCATGAAGCGTGACAGCCGCTCCGGATCCGTGGCCAGAAAGCTAAGCGCTTTCAGGGCGATGACCTCGGCGTCTTCGGTAGATTCTATTATTTTTGGGCGCATCATGACAAACCCAGTTAACCACCTCTGAACCTCGTTGAACAGCGCCCCGGTTTGGTTAAGCTGTTGGTTACCGGCCAGGCCCAGAGTTCGACCCATACAGGGAAAACGGGGCCCTGCCGGCATGATCCGGCAGGCCCGCAGGGGCCGCAGCCAGATGAGTGTGAACATGTCAGTGTCGGCTGGACCGATGCGAACGCCAGATATGGTGCCGGCCATGCCGAAACGCGTCCTGGTCGTCGAGGACAATGAGTTGAACATGAAGCTGTTCAACGACCTTCTCGAGGCCAACGGTTATGAAGTGATCCAGACGCGCGACGGGCTCTCCGCGCTCGAACTCGCGCGCAAGCACAAGCCGGACCTGATCCTGATGGATATCCAGCTTCCCGAGGTTTCAGGCATTGAGGTGACGAAGTGGCTGAAGGAGGACGATGAGCTCCGCCGCATCCCCGTCATCGCCGTCACGGCCTTCGCCATGAAGGGTGACGAGCAGAAGATCAGGGAGGGCGGCTGCGAGGCCTACATCTCCAAACCCATTTCCGTCCTGAGCTTCCTCCAGACCATCGACGGATATCTGAAGAAGACATCATGACGGCGCGCGTCCTCGTCGTCGACGACGTTCTCGCCAATGTGCGCCTGCTCGAAGCCAAGCTTTCGGCGGAGTATTTCGACGTCGTGACCGCCATGAACGGCGTCGACGCGCTCGATGCGGTGAGCAGTGCCAGGCCCGACATCGTGCTGCTCGACGTGATGATGCCGGGGCTTGACGGCATCGAGGTCTGCCGCCGCATCAAGGCGAACCCGGCGACCCAGCATGTGCCGGTGATCATGGTGACGGCGCTCGACCAGCCGGAGGACAGGGTGCGCGGCCTCGAGGCAGGCGCCGACGATTTCCTGACCAAGCCCGTGAACGATGTCGCGCTGTTCTGCCGGGTGAAGAGCCTCGTGCGCCTCAAGATGCTGACGGACGAGTTGAGGAGCCGCACCAGCGGCGACCCGCTGCGGCTCCTCCAGTCAGAGCTTGCCGAGGCTGACAAGGCGCCCGCGAACATCCTCGTCGTCGACAATGGCGCAACACTTGGCGATCGCATCCGCAATGCTTTGGCGGGGCTGCACAAGGTCAGTGTCGCCCAGACGCCGCAGGAGGCGCTGGAGGCCTTTGGCGGGCCTCCGGTTGAACTCGTCATCATCAACCTCGACATGGAGGGGGTGGACGCGCTGCGCGTCTGCTCGCAACTCAAGTCGGTTGAGCAGACCCGGCAGACGCCGATCCTGATCATCGTCGATCCGGAGGATCGTCCGCGGCTGCTCCGTGCCCTCGACCTTGGCGTCAACGACTACCTCATGCGGCCTGTCGACCGGCAGGAACTCCTCGCCCGCGTCTCAACCCAGATCCGCCGCTACCGCTATACCGAGCGCTTGCGCACAAGTGTGCGCGCCTCGATGGAGATGGCCATCACCGATGCGCTGACCGGCCTCTATAACCGGCGCTATCTCGAAACCCACCTTGCCGAGGTGATCACCCATGCCGTGAACCGCGGCCGGCTGGTCTCGGTGCTGACGCTGGACGTGGATTTCTTCAAGTCCGTGAACGACACCTACGGCCACGACGCGGGCGACAGGGTACTGCAGGAAATGGCGGGACGGCTGCGCGCCATCATCCGCAATTCAGACCTCGCCTGCCGCACTGGCGGGGAGGAATTCGTGGTCGTGCTGCCCGGAACCGATCTCCACTCGGCTGAGCGGGTGGGCGAGCGGGTGCGCAAGATGGTGGCCGCCAAGCCCTTTCTCGCCGCGCCCGGCTGCCACCTGACCGTGACCATCTCGCTGGGTGTCGCCAGCCTGCTCAATGTCGAGGATACGCCCGAGGAGCTGCTCAAGCGGGCTGACCGGGCGCTCTACCGCGCCAAGCGCGAAGGCCGCAACCGGGTGAGCCTCTCTGCCGCATGAGGGCTTTTTCCGACGGATCCACTCGGCAATTGCGCCGCCGCCGAACTCTGTTGTAGATCCCGGGGCATGAACGCCGCCGTGCCCGCACCGCAGGAAGAACGCCTCCGCCGCTGGGGACCCAGGGGCACGGCCGGCGCCACCTTCGCGGGGCTGCTGGAATTCGAGCGCGTCTCCAGGCGTTTCGGCCGCACGGCCGCTGTGGCGGATGTGAGCCTGACGTTGAAGCCGGGTGAGATCGCATGTCTTCTGGGCCCTTCGGGCTGCGGCAAGACCACGCTGCTGCGCATCGCCGCGGGGATCGACCGGCCCGATACGGGCCGCCTGCTGTTTGACGGGCAGGAGATGGCGGGGCCCAGCCGCTTCGTGCCGCCGGAGCGGCGCAACATCGGGCTCATGTTCCAGGATTTCGCCCTGTTTCCGCATCTTTCCATCATCGAGAACGTAGCCTTCGGCCTCAAGAACCTGCCGGCGTCAGAGGCGCGCACCATTGCCCGCCACGCCCTGGAGCGGGTGGGCCTTGCGCACTATGCGCAGAGCTATCCTCACCATCTCTCGGGCGGCGAGCAGCAGCGCGTGGCGCTTGCCCGCGCCCTGGTTCCCAGGCCCCAGGTCATGCTGATGGACGAGCCGTTTTCCGGCCTCGACCAGCGCCTCAGGGAATCGGTCCGGGCCGAGACGCTTACACTTCTGCGTGAGACGAGGGCCTCCTGCCTGCTGGTGACGCATGACCCCGTGGAGGCCATGGGCCTTGCCGACCGCATCTTCCTGATGCGGCAGGGCCACCTGATCCAGTCCGGCACGCCGGAGGAACTCTATCGCCAGCCGGTCGATGCGGCGGCAGCGCGCTTCTTTTCCGACGCCAACGAGTTGAAGGGCCATGTCGCGGGCGGGGCGGTGGACACCCCTCTCGGGGCTTTTCCGGTGCCCGGCCAGCACCGGGGCGCCGAGGCGCTGGTGCTGATCCGCCCGCAGGGGATCAAGCGGTCCGAGGCGGCCACGGGCACGGAAGGGCTGGTGACCGAAACCCGGTTTCAGGGCGATGACGTCAAGTGCAGCATCCTGTTCAAGGGCATCGATGAACCGCTGACCGCCCTGATCGCGTCACGCTCGGCGCCGCCGCGGGGGCAGGCGGCGTGGTTCCGGATCGACCCGGAACATGTTTTCGTCTTTGAAACGGCGGCAACGCCTCCTATGTGACGTCTTCGGCTTCGGTTGCGGCGCGCTGGGCTTTCTGCTTTAGTGGCGCTACACAATGACGGAGGGGGAAGCCGCTCTCCGCAGAAGAGGAGTTTGTCTATGGGTGCGATGTCGTTCTGGCACTGGGCGCTGGTGATCCTGGTGGTGGTGTTGCTGTTTGGCCGGGGCAAGATTTCTGACCTGATGGGTGATGTGGCCAAGGGCATCAAGAGCTTCAAGAAG
>NZ_JBIICB010000243.1:0-6665 GCF_044239095.1 Aestuariivirga sp.
AAGGGCATGGCTGACGACGAGCCTGCGACCGCTGCGGCGGATCCGAAGCCCATCGAGCAGCAGACCGCCGTCACCACCGACGCCGAGAAGGCCAAGAGCTAAAGGCATACCGGCGCATTATCGCCGGATAATCACATGTTTGACTTCGGATTCGGCTACACCGAAATGTTCGTCGTTGCTGTGGTGGCGATCATCGTCATCGGGCCGAAGGACTTACCACGCGTGCTCCGCGCCTTCGGCAAGACGGTGGCGAAGATGCGCGGCATGGCGCGTGAGTTTCAGGGCCATCTCGACAGCGCCATGAAGGACGCCGGCATCGACGAGGTGAAGAAGGAATTCGACAACATCAAGAGTTCCGCCAACATCATCGAGCCGGTCAAGAAGACCGTCGTCAACGAGACGAAGAAGCAGGAAGACGATTTCAAGAAGCTGTTCGGCGAAGTGCCGGACGCCAATGCCCCGCGCGCCGACGCGCCGAAGGCTGAGGTTCCGAAGGTGGATCCGCCCCGACCCGCCGATGCCGCAGCCCCTGTCGCCAGCACCCCGGCCGCCTCATGAGCCAGCAGGACATCGACGCTTCAGAAGCCCCGCTGATCGAGCATCTGATCGAGCTCAGGACCAGGCTGATCTATTGTGTTCTGGGCTTCCTTGCCGCCTTCATCTTCAGCTTCGTCTTTTCCACCGACATCCTCCACTACCTGATCCTGCCTTTCAAATGGGGAACGGGGGAGGATGTGTCGCTGATCTCCATCAAGCTCCTCGGCGTGTTCCTGGTGAAGCTCAAGATCGCCTTCTTCGGCGGCCTGTTCATCGGCTTCCCGCTCATCGCCACGCAGCTCTACGGCTTCGTGGGGCCTGGCCTCTACAAGCACGAGAAACAGGCTTTCGTGCCCTACCTGCTGGCAACCCCGGTGTTCTTCCTGCTGGGTGCGGCACTCGTCTATTTCTTCCTGCTGCCCGTCGCCATCCACTTCTTCTATGCGCTGGCCGCCGGAACCGGCACGGACGGGCAGGGCGGCATCGAACTGATGCCCGACATCGAGGCCTATCTCGATTTCGTGATGATGCTGATCCTGGCTTTCGGCCTGTGCTTCCAGCTTCCGGTGATCCTGACGCTGCTCGGCCAGATCGGCGTTGTTTCCTATGAACAGCTGAAGAGCGGGCGGAAATTCGCCATTGTCGGGGTCTTCGTCGTGGCCGCCGTTCTCACCCCGCCAGACCCCATTTCGCAGATCGCCATGGCCGTGCCGCTGATGGCCCTCTACGAGGTGTCGGTGCAGACAGTGCGCTTCCTCGAAGCGCGGCGGCGGAAGAAGGAAGCGGCCAAGGACAAGGACTAGCCGCCCGCCACTCCAGATAGATCACCATTACTGCCGTGACCCCAGCCCAAGCTGGGGTTCCGCTTTTGGTCAGCAAGTGCTGCACCAAAAGCGGGATGCCAGCTTTCGCTGGCATGACGGCGAGAATTGGTGGGGGGTGATCTCAACTAATCGCCTGCAAGACCAGAAGGCGCGTGATCCGGGCAGGCTGGATGTCCTGCCCGGTGTGTTTGTCGATTGCCTCAGAAATAGACGATGACGTAGCCGCTACCGGATTTCTGGTAGTAGGTCCCGCCGCAATAATAGAGGCTGTAGCCGTAATAATTGCCATAGGCGCAGCCAGCGGGGATCGCCCCGATATAGGCGCCGCGGCGGATGACGCGGCGTGTGGTGCGCCGGGCTACGCCGGCAGCGCTGGCGGGTGTCGCGGGACGGCCGACGCGGGCTTCCGCCTCGGTGATCATCTTGAAGAAGCCGATGGTGACCTGATGGCCGGCCAGCTCGATGTCACCCCAGATCAATCCGAGGGAAAGCGCCGCGACCAGGCATCTCTTGAAGCGTGTCATCATTTTTCTCCTTCGGGAGCGGGCACTTCATCAAGGCCCTTGAGTTCAGAGATGTTCACTTCCTTGGCGCCGTCTGCCGGCTTCAATTGGAAGTCGTCGGCGGGAACGTCGCCCCCGGTCTTCCAGCCGCTGAAAGTGATGTCATAGGAGGGCGCCAGTGCGGTCATCTTGCTGGTGATCGTGAAGCGGCAAGGGAAGGGCTTGTCGCCGGGCGCGATCCATATTTGCCAATCAGCCTCCGCTGTCCGGAAGGCGACATGGTCGCAGCTTTCGCCGCGGACGACGCCAGCACCCAGCGCCTTGGCGTCCGTGACATTGGCCATCATGATGTCATAGGCGTTCACGGAGAGGAGATCGGCCGCCGGCAGCTCCAACCCGGCTTCAAAGCGCAGCGTGTCGATGAGTTGATCGACGCTGCCTTCGAGTGGTTGCCGGGCGAAGGCATTGAGGTTCTTGCCGTAGGCTGAGATGGTCTTGCCGTCGAAAACGAGTTCGACATCGGCAATCCCGCCCGTGCGGGTTACCCGGATCCTGTCCGGCCTGCTCATGCCGAGCGTGCCGGAACTGGCGAGGCTGACCTTCTCGAGGTCCGCGGTGACGATGTCGAGGGTCGCGTCAAAACTGACCGCGATGGCCGTTTGCTGGGCGAGGAAGTCCGTCATTGCCTTGAACAGGGCCTTCGCCTCATCGTCCTCCGCATGAGCGGAAACCGGCATGACCAGCGCCGCGGCAATGAAGCCGGCGGCGAGCTTGCTTCGATTGGATTTCAACTGCTTGCCCTCCTGATGTGACGGCCATGCCGCGCTCGGGCGTGAGCGTGCCATGAGCGTGATTCATGACTTGCGCTAATCGTATTAATGCACGGCCGGACAGTTTGCCAGCAAAGGATTGCAGAGAGGATTTGCCCGGCGGGGCGTTCAGCCGCGGTGGATGGCGGCGGGAATCTGTCCCCGCTTGGCCTGGTCACTGTTTCTGCAATGGCTTCACGCCGTGCCCTCGGCGTCCTATAGGAGGTTCCGACCCAAGGAACCGAGGACCATGCACGACATCAAGGCCATTCGCGAAAATCCCGCAAGCTTCGACGCAGGCCTCGCTCGCCGGGGGCTGTCCCCCATGTCGGCGGACCTCCTGAGGATCGACGCCGAACGGCGCGAGCATGTGCAGAAGCTTCAGGACGCGCAGGCCCGCCGGAACGCGGCCTCCAAGGAAATTGGCGAGGCCATGAAGACGGGCGACAAGGCCAAGGCAGATGCCCTGAAGGCCGAAATGGGATCGATCAAGGATTTCATCGCCTCCGGCGAGGCAGTTGAGCGGGATATCGACCAGCGGCTCACCGTGGCACTGGCGGTGATCCCCAACCTGCCGCTGGAGGACGTGCCGGACGGCAAGGACGAATCGGGCAATGTCGAGGTCCGCCGCTGGGGCGCGCCTCCCGGCTTCAATTACGAGCCGCGCCAGCATTTCGACATCGGGGAATGGCTGGGGTTGATGGATTTCGAGGCGGCGGCGAAGATATCGGGTGCCCGCTTCGTGGTCATGAAGGGCCAGCTGGCAAGGCTCGAGCGGGCGCTCGCCCAGTTCATGCTGGACCATCAGACGGGGGCCAACGGCTACACCGAGCACTTCGTGCCCTTCATGGTGAATGACAGCGCCATGTATGGCACCGGCCAGCTTCCCAAATTCGCCGACGACCTGTTCCGCACCACGGATGGCCGCTGGCTCATTCCCACAGCTGAGGTCTCCCTCACCAACCTGGTGCGCGACAGCATTCTCGAAGAGAAGGACCTGCCCCTGCGGCTGACCGCCTACACCCCCTGCTTCCGCGCCGAGGCAGGAGCGGCCGGGCGCGACACGCGGGGCATCATCCGCCAGCACCAGTTCTCCAAGGTGGAACTCGTCTCCATCACCACGCCCGAACAGTCGCGCGAGGAACTGGAGCGGATGACGGGGGCCGCCGAAAGCGTGCTCCAGGCGCTGGGCCTTCATTACCGCGTGATGCGGCTCTGCACCGGAGACATGGGCTTCGGCAGCCGCATGACCTACGATCTTGAGGTCTGGCTACCGGGGCAGAACGCTTTCCGCGAGATTTCCTCCTGCTCCGTCTGCGGCGATTTCCAGGCGCGCCGCATGGATGCCCGCTTCAAGCCGGCAGACGGCAAGGGAACGCGTTACGTTCACACGCTCAATGGCTCAGGCCTGGCGGTTGGCCGCACGATGGTGGCGGTTCTCGAGAACGGCCAGAACGCCGACGGGTCGGTGACGATCCCCGAGGCCTTGCGCCCCTATATGGGCGGCGCCGACAAGATCACGAGGGGCTGAACACATGCGCATTCTGGTGACGAACGACGACGGCATCCACGCTCCTGGCCTCGAGACGCTGGAGCGCATTGCCCGGACCCTCTCGGAGGATGTCTGGATCGTGGCGCCGGCGGAGGAGAATTCCGGGGCAGGGCATTCGCTCTCACTCGCCGAACCCATCCGCTACCGCAAGATCGCCGACAAGCGCTTCGAGGTGGCGGGAACGCCCACCGACTGCGTGGTGATGGCCGCCCGCAAGATCCTTCCCGGTGACCCGGACCTCGTTCTCTCCGGCGTCAACCGCGGGCAGAACATCGCTGATGACGTGACCTATTCCGGCACCATCGCCGCGGCGATGGAGGGAACCCAGCTCGGCTTCAAGTCGATTGCGCTGTCGCAGGTCACCGGCATCCACGGCAATGGCTTCTCCTATGAGGTGGCCGAGAAGCACGGGGCGGAGATTGTGGCGAAGCTGCTGAAGCTGAGCTTCGGCCCCGGCGTCCTGATGAACGTCAACTTTCCCGACTGCCGCGCCGACGAGGTGCAGGGCGTCGAGGTGACGCGCCAGGGCAAGCGCGACGTGAACCTGCTGCATGTGGACGAGCGGGTCGACATGCGCGGCAACAATTACTATTGGCTGGGCTTCAAGCGTGAGCGCGGCAACCCGCCGGTGGGCACCGATCTCTGGGCGGTGTTCAACCGCCGCATTTCAGTGACGCCGCTGCACATGAACCTGACCCAGCTCGAAGCCATGGATGCAGTAAGGACGGTGTTCGACCCGCAATGACCGAGGACCGCCGCAGGTTCCAGCTGCTCCAGTCGCTGCGCGAGCAGGGCATTTCGGATGAGCGCGTGCTGGATGCTGTGGCCAAGGTCCCGCGTGAGGCTTTCGTCGAAACGCCCTTTTCCGACCAGGCCTATGCCGACCAGGCGCTGCCCATTTCCTGCGGCCAGACAATCTCGCAGCCCTATATCGTGGCGCTGATGACGGAGGCGCTGAAGGTGGAGCCCTCCCACCGCGTTCTCGAGGTCGGCACGGGGTCTGGCTACCAGTGCGCCGTGCTGTGCCAGCTGGCGCGGCACGTCTACACCATCGAGCGCTACGCGACGCTGGCCGAGACCGCGGGGGAGCGGTTCCGGCGCCTCGGCCTCGCCAACATCACCCAGCAGGTGGGCGATGGCACCCTCGGCATGCCGGATTTCGCCCCCTTCGACCGCATCATGGTCACGGCTGCCGCCGGGAAAGTGCCCCAGGCCCATCTCGACCAGCTGGCCGTGGGCGGCATTCTGGTGCTTCCCATCGAGGAGCGTCCGGGCCACCAGGGCCTCTGGCGCATCACCCGGGATGCGCAAGGATTTTCCCGCGAGCATCTGCTTGCAGTCCGCTTCGTGCCATTGGTCGAGGGTCTGCCCGGCGAGGGCTGACGGTGGCTTGACGCTGGCCGTTTGGCCGGGCTAACCAGCAGTGACGCACCGGGGAGGGCTTATGATGACACGTATTTCGAGCATCGTCTTTTCGGCAATGGTTTTTGGATTTGCCGCCTTGATGACGGGTGCCGCCGAGGCGCGCGAGGTTCCGATCGGCAGCATCACCTATGATGCGCGGCCGGAGCGCGAGGTCATCAATGTCGGTGGCAGCGAGGGCGAGTTCCGCGGCTTCCGTTTCGAGGTTCGCCAGAGCGATGTTGAGGTGCAGGACATCCGCATCGTCTATAGCAGCGGCCAGACGGAAGACGTGCGGGTGCGCCAGTTGTTCCGTGCCGGCAGTTCCTCCCGCGTGATCGAGCTCGGCGCGCCCCGCCGTGCCCTGAAGCAGATCATCTTCAATTTCGTGGCCAGTGGCCCGGCCCGCATCATGGTTTTCGGCGTTCAAGGTTCGGGTGGCGGCGGTGGCGGCGGCAGCGCGGAGTGGGCGCGGCTTGGCTGCAAGGACGTGCGCTTCCTGATCGACCGCGACACGCTGAAGGTGGGCCGTGATCAGGGCCGCTTCACTGCGCTCCGCCTCAAGGTGCGGCGCGCGCCCGTCGAGATGCTCAACCTCCGGGTTACCTTCGGCAACGGGACCCGGATGGACGTTCCCGCGCGGGAGTTCATTGCACCAGGGGGCGTTTCGCGGGTCATCGATCTGCCCGGCAATAACCGTGGCATCGACCGGATCGAGATGATCTATCGTTCGGTTCCCACCTCGAGCGGAACCGCTGAAGTCTGCATCGACGGCCTGGAGCGCTTCTAGCGCGCTCCGACCAGGTGGACTCACCTGGTCGAAAAGAACGTGCGCAAGAGCATGATCTAAACTCTCACGGCTGCTCGAAATCCCGGATCGGCTCCACCCGGCGCACATGCTCGCGCCAGGAGATGTAGATCGCTGACGCGATGAGGATGCCGACGCCGAGGAAGGTCCAGCGGTCAGGAAAGTCGCTGAAGAAATACCATCCGGCGAATGTCGCCATGACGATCTCGGTATAGGCCAGCGGCGCCAGCA
>NZ_JBIICB010000405.1:0-2520 GCF_044239095.1 Aestuariivirga sp.
CCAGGGCACTGGGCGCGGCCAGCCTGCCGCTATTCGACAATTTCATCATCAACCGCAACGTCTTGTTCAAGGAAAAGAACTGATGCTCAAGGGAATCGATCCGCTGCTGAGCCCCGACCTCCTGCGTGTACTGCGCGCCATGGGACATGGCGACGAGATCGCCATCGTCGACGGCAATTACCCGGCGGAGGAACACGGCAAGCGCGTGGTCCGCCTCGACGGGCACGGCGCGCCGCGCATTCTCGACGCCATCCTCTCCGTCATGCCTGTGGACGACATGGTACCGGAGGCGGTGTGGCGCCCAGCCGCCTATCTCGACCCCGCGCGCATGGAGCCAGTCTTCGATGACTTCACCGCGGTTCTGCTGAAACACGAACCGAAGCAGAAGATCATGCCACTGGTGGGCGATGCCTTCTACGCCAAGGTAAGGGCTTGTTTCGCCGTCGTCGCGTCGAGCGAGTCCCGGCTCTACGGCAACATCATCGTCAAGAAGGGCGTAATCTACCCGGCCTGAGCCTTAGAGCATGATCCGCAAAAGTGGAAACCACTTTTGCGACAAGATCATGCTCAAGCTATTGAACTTGCGCGAGTTCTTTTCGACCAGGTGATTCCACCTGGTCGGAACGCGCGCTAGCGGTTGCGGAATGAGGGCTTGCGCTTCTCAACGAAGGCCCTCATCCCCTCCTTCTGGTCCTCGGTCGCAAACATCGACAGGAACAGACGGCGTTCGAAGCGTGCGCCCTCCGACAGGGTGGTTTCCTGCGCACGGTTCACCGTCTCCTTCGCCATCATCACGATGGGCTGAGAATAGGAGGCGATCTTGGCGGCAGCGGCGAGGGCCTCATCGAGCAGCCTGTCAGGCGGGACGACGCGTGCCACGAGACCTGAACGTTCGGCTTCCGAGGCATCCATCATCCGGCCGGTGAGGATGAGATCCATCGCCTTCGCCTTTCCGATAAAGCGCGGCAGGCGCTGCGTGCCGCCGGCTCCCGGCATGATGCCGAGCGTGATCTCGGGCAGCGCGAACCTGGCGGTTTCCGACGCAATGATCAGATCGCACATCATCGCAAGCTCGAGCCCGCCGCCAAGGCAGAAGCCGGACACCGCAGCGATCACGGGCTTGCGCGTCTCGGAAACGCGTGTCCAGCCATCGAGGAACTTCGCCAGATAGGCATCGACATAGCCCTTATCTGCCATCTCCTTCACGTCCGCCCCCGCCGCGAAGGCCTTTTCACTGCCGGTGACGACGCAGCAGCCGATATCGGGGTTCGACTCGAAACTGCCGAGCGCGTCGTTCAATTCAGCGATCAGCGCCTCGTTCAGCGCGTTGAGCGCCTGCGGCCGGTGGAGCGTCACGACGCCGACCTGCCCGCGTATCTCGGTGATGATGTTCTGGTAGGCCATTGGTCCCGTCCTCAGCGTTGGCATTTGCGGCAGTAAAAGGTCGACCGGCCCGATTGTACAAGCCTTTCGATGGGCGTTCCGCAAACCGTGCAGGGCTGGCCTTCGCGGTCATAGACCAGGAAGCGCTGTTGGAAGGCTCCGCGCGACCCGTCGGCATGAGCAAAGTCCTGGAGGGTCGAGCCGCCGGCGGTGATCGCCTCGGCCAGCACCTCGCGGATATGGCGCACCAGAGCATCGAGGCGTGGATCGTGGCCCTTGCCTTTCACCAGCGTACTTGCCTTGCGGCGCGGCGACAGGCCGGCACGGTGGAGGGCCTCACAGACATAGATGTTGCCAAGCCCGGCGATGATGTGCTGGTCGAGAAGAGCCGCCTTGAGAGGAGCTGCCTTGCCGCGGAAGCGTTGTGCGAGATATCCGGCGTTGAAGGCATTGCCCAAAGGCTCGACGCCGATGCGGCTCAGAAGCTTGTGGCCTTCCGCGTCGCCTTCGGCGAACACGTCCATGATGCCGAAGCGCCGCGGATCTGTGTAGACAACGCGGGTTCCGTCATCGAGGTGCAGCACCACATGGTCGTGCGGGCCCTCGCCCGCTTCGCCCGCCGCCGTCTCGAAATAGAATTCGCCCAGATTTCTGGCGCCTGTGCCGGAGAAGACGGTAAAACGCCCCGTCATGCCCAGGTGGACGAGCAGGACGTCACCGGAATCCAGCGAGGCGAGGATGTATTTCGCGCGCCGGGAAAGGCTTTCGATCCTGCGGCCCAGGAGCCTTCCGGCAAAGTTCTCCGGAAATGCAAAGCGCAGACCCGTCCGGCGCAGCACGACGGACGCGATGCGGCGGCCCTCGAGCACGGGCTTTAACCCCCGCATCACGGTTTCGACCTCTGGAAGCTCAGGCATCGCCCCGCCTTAGAGCATGAACGCCAAAAGTGGAAACCACTTTTGCGAAGAGATCATGCTCAAGCCATTGAACTTGCGCGAGTTCTTTTCGACCAGGTGATTCCACCTGGTCGGAACGCGCACTAGTGTCTTGATCGATAAATATGTATGATCATGCCCTGATTTGATTTGGGGGCATGAGATGGGCAAGCCTGCTGTTAGGATTGTTTTGGAGCCGTCG
>NZ_JBIICB010000147.1:0-10145 GCF_044239095.1 Aestuariivirga sp.
ACAGTCGGCGGCGGAAACGGTGAAACTGATACCATTGCGCATCCTTTCAGATTCGCACGTCAACAAGCCGTTGGGAACCTTCAATCGGACTCTTTTGTCCCGGCCAATCCACTAGGAGAACGGCATGAGCGTTGACCCCGGATCTATCGAGCATCTGACGGAAATCATCGGGCACGTGGTGGCGCCGGCATTCCTGCTTGGCGCGGTGGCGAGCTTTGTGTCGATCCTCGTCGATCGCAGCCAGGACTTGCAACACCGCATCCGCGAGAAAAAGGCGGCAAATGGCGCCGATGCGGACGGCCAGTCCGAGCTCCGCCGCCTCAAGCAGCGGGCCCAGCTGCTGCACCGGGCCGTTGTGCTGTCAATCGGCAGCGGGGCGGCTGCTGCGTTCCTGATCATGATTGCCTTCACTGCGGCGCTGGTTGGGGTGCAGCATGTGTGGTTTGTGGCCATACTGTTCATCATCTCGATGTTCCTGCTGCTCTGGTCTCTCCTCGACTTCGCAAGCGAGATCAAGATCGGGCTCATGGCCGATCACGAGCTTTGACATGACGATGTTTCCACCAGACCTCGATGCGCGCGCGGCGGAACTGATTGATCGCCTGCGCGGTGCTAGGCTGATGCTGGCCACTGCCGAGAGCTGCACCGGCGGGCTCATCGCCGGGCTGATAACCTCCGTATCTGGATCATCTGACGTGCTGGACTGCGGCTTCGTCACCTACTCCAACGGTGCCAAGGCGCGGATGATCGGGGTGCCTTCGGACCTCATCCAGCGCCATGGAGCGGTGAGCGCCGAGGTGGCGCGCGCCATGGCGGAAGGGGCGCTGGCCAACAGCGCGGCGGATGTGGCGGTGGCCGTGACGGGCGTGGCAGGCCCCGGCGGCGGAAGCGCGGCCAAGCCCGTGGGTCTTGTGCACTGTGCAGCCGCACGGCGCGGGCGCGAAACCGTCAGCCGCGAGTTGCGGCTGGGTGACATCGGGCGGCAGGAGGTGCGGATCGAGACGGTGCGCGTGGCGGTGGCGATGGCTTATGAGATCGCCGGGCCATAAAGCGTTCGCGCGCGCTCCTCGAAGGCGGACATGACCTTGCGGACCGCGAGGTCGAACATGCCTGAAAACATGAATTGCAGCGTGCGGCTCTTGAGCTGGTAATCCACCGTGAAGGTGATGTCGCAACGGCTGTCACCCGTTCCCACGATACGCCACTCGGATTCGAGGTGCTTGACCGGCCCCTCGTTGGAGCGCGCGGTGACGGTGAGGGCTTTCGGGTTTACGGTGACGCGGCTGGTCATCACCTCCTCGACGCGGAGCTTGTCGTAAGCAACGGTAAGCTCTCCTTCGAAGGTTTCGGTGCCGTCCTCATGCGTTTTCGCGTGGCGCACGAGAGAGCGCTTCACCAGCGGCAGGAACTCCTTGTAGCGGGCGACATCACGCGCGATGGCGAAGACCTGCTCCGCCGTGTAGGGCACGCTGCGCGTGACGCTGAAGTTCGGCAACGCTCAGCCCTTCGCGGCGCGCGCGGCGCGGAGCCTCGCGAAATCATCGCCCGCGTGGTGGGACGAGCGCGTCAGCGGCGAGGAGGCGACCATGAGGAAGCCCTTGGCATAGGCGATGGTCTCATAGCCCTTGAACTCGTCAGGCGTCACGAAGCGGTCAATCGCCGCGTGCTTGCGGGTGGGCTGGAGATATTGGCCGATGGTGATGAAGTCGATGTCGGCCGAGCGCATGTCATCCATCACCTGCATCACCTGCTCACGCGTTTCGCCCAGGCCCACCATGATGCCAGACTTGGTGAACATGGCGGGATCAAGCTCCTTCACGCGCTGAAGAAGGCGGAGCGAGTGGAAGTAACGGGCACCCGGGCGGATCCTGAGATAGAGCGCGGGGACGGTTTCGAGATTGTGGTTGAAGACGTCAGGGCGGGCCTCGACGACCTTCTCCAGTGCGCCGTCCTTCTTGAGGAAGTCAGGTGTCAGCACTTCGATGGTGGTCGCGGGCGAGGCCTTGCGGACTTCGCGGATGGTGCGGGCGATGTGGCCCGCACCGCCATCGTCCAGATCGTCACGGTCAACTGAGGTGATGACGGCGTGCTCGAGGCCCATGCGGGCGATGGCGTCCGCCACCTTCTCGGGCTCGTCCCTCACCAGGGCTTCCGGCATGCCGGTCTTCACGTTGCAGAAGGCGCAGGCCCTGGTGCAGGTGTCGCCCATGATCATGAAGGTGGCGTGCTTCTTCGACCAGCATTCGCCGATGTTGGGGCAGCCCGCCTCCTCGCAGACGGTGACCAGCTTGTTCTCGCGCACGATCTTCTGCGTTTCCGCGAAGATGGGAGATCCCGGGGCCTTGACCCTGATCCACTCCGGCTTCTTGAGGATCGGCGTGTCCGGCCGGTTGGCCTTCTCGGGGTGGCGGAGCTTGGCCTTGCTGTCGAGGATGGTGACCATGGTGGCTTGCTATCTGCTCCTGACGAGACGCACGACCCAGAGCAGCACGACGGCGCCAGCGACTGCGACGATGAGATTGCCGATGAACCAGCCCTGGAACAACTCGCCGATCCGGATGCCAAGCGCATTGGCGAGGAAAGCACCGACATAGGAGCCGATGATGCCCACAACGATGTTCATCAGCAGGCCGTGGTTGGCCTTCATCACCTTCTCGGCGATCCAGCCCGCGAGCGCGCCGATGATCAGCGTGCCGATCAATCCCACGCCACCGCCGAGATCCATCAAGTTGTTCGGTTCCATTCCAAGTCTCTCCCGTCCCGTTTGTGGTGCCCTCCCCATATGGGGGAGGGGGACTTTTCGTTTAGATAGGCGTTTCCGTGTGGCCGGGCAAGCTGCCGGGCTCACATGTGAATGACGCGGCCATAGGCGTCGAGCACGCTCTCATGCATCATTTCCGACAGGGTCGGGTGCGGGAAGACGGTATGCATCAGCTCTTCTTCCGTTGTCTCGAGGCCCATGGCGACAACGAAGCCCTGGATCAGCTCGGTGACCTCCGCACCCACCATATGCGCGCCGATGAGGCGGCCGGTCTTGGCGTCGAAGATGGTCTTGACGAGGCCCTGGTCCTCTCCCAGTGCGATGGCCTTGCCATTGGCGAGGAAGGGGAAGCGGCCGATTTTCAGTTCATAGCCCGCGGCCTTGGCTTTCGCCTCGGTGAGGCCGACGCTTGCAACCTGCGGGTGGCAATAGGTGCAGCCGGGGATCTGCTCCTTCTTCATCGGGTGGGCGTCGAGGCCCTTGATCCTTTCAACGCAGATGACGCCCTCATGCTCTGCCTTGTGGGCGAGCATGGGCGGGCCTGCGACGTCGCCGATGGCATAGACACCGGGGATGTTGGTGCGGCCGTAGCCGTCGATGACCACGCAGCCGCGCTCGGTCTTGACTCCCAGCGCTTCGAGGCCAAGGCCTTCGATGTTGCCCTGGACGCCGACGGCGGAGATGACGCGGTCAACGGTGAGGGTCTCGGACTTGCCGCCTGCTTCGATGGTGGCGGTGACGCTGTCGGCGGCCTTGTCGAGCTTGGTGACCTTGGCGCTTAAGCGGAACTTGAGGCCCTGCTTTTCCAACTGCTTCTGGGCGAGCTTGGAGATTTCCGTGTCTTCAACCGGCATGATCTGGTCCATGACCTCGACCACCGTCACGTCAACGCCCATGGCGTTGTAGAAGGAGGCGAATTCGATGCCGATGGCGCCGGAGCCGACGACGAGCAGCGACTTCGGCATGGCCTTGGGGACCATGGCTTCGAAGTAAGTCCAGACCAGCTTGCCGTCGGGCTCGAGGCCGGGCAGCACGCGCGGGCGGGCACCCGTGGCGATGATGATGTGCTTGGCTGAATAGGTCCCTGCCCCGAGCTTGTCCTTCGGTTCCGGATGCTGCGGCTGGACGGCGGGCTTGGTGGGTGCGGCGACCACGATCTCGTTGGGCTTGGTGAGCTTGGCCTCGCCCCAGATGACGGTGACCTTGTTCTTCTTCAGCAGCATGGTGACGCCGCCATTCAAGCGGCCCGACACGCCGCGCGAGCGCTGGACGACGGCTGTGGCGTCATAGGTGATGTTGTCCGCCAAGAGGCCGTAGTTCTTGGCGTGCTTCATGTAGTGGTAGATTTCGGCCGAGCGGAGCAGCGCCTTGGTGGGGATGCAGCCCCAGTTGAGACAGATGCCCCCTAAGTGCTCACGCTCTACCACGGCTGTCTTGAGGCCCAGCTGTGCGGCGCGGATCGCGGCCACATAGCCGCCGGGGCCGCCGCCGATGATGATGATGTCGAAGGTGTTGTCGGCCATTTGTAACAGTCCCCTTGTTGAACGAAGGGCCCTCATCCGCCCTTCGGGCACCTTCTCCCATCGCGTTGCGACGGGAGAAGGGAAATGTGGTCTTGCAGCTTCCCCTTCTCCCGTCCCGGAGGGATGGGAGAAGGTGGCCGACAGGCCGGATGAGGGCCTCTCGCCGCGCGTTCTATATCGCCAGTATCCCCTTCACCACCGGCACCAGCGCCGTGCCGATGGCTTTCGTATTCGCGGCATCGAGATGGCCGCCGTCGGTTGAATCCGCCTTGGCCACCGTGCCGGTGTCGAAGAAGTGCACGCCCGTTTCCCTGGCGACGCGGGAATAGTGGTGCGCGAAGAGTTTCGACTCCTCAATCGCGTGGCCCCACAGGTCGTTGAACCATTCATCCGTGGTCGGAACGAGTGCGGGCGGCGACATGATGAGGATCTGCGGGGTCTTGTAGGCCGGCAGGAACGAGAATTTCTGCACGATCTCGATGAGGCGCGCCATGCCCATGGAGGCATCGAAGGCGCGGCAGCGGTTGGCGTATTTGATGTCGTTGGTGCCGAGCAGGATGATGACGAGATCAAGCGGCTGATGCGTCGACAGCATGATGGGCAGCGCCTTGGCGCCGTTGCGGTCATCGAAGGTGGTGGGATCATCGAAGATGGTGGTGCGGCCATTGTGGCCTTCCTCGATGACGCGGGCGGTGCCGCCGAGGCCTGCGGCCAGTGCGTTGGGCCAGCGTACCTCATGCAGGTGGCGCTCCCATTTGCCGGCGATGAAGCCCCAGGTGAGTGAGTCGCCGAAGGCGAGGATCTGTTTCATGGTCACACCAGCATCAGGCCGGGTTCTTCGAGATGGGCCTTGATGGCCCCGATGAATTCAGCGCCCAGGGCGCCGTCGATGCAGCGGTGGTCGGTGGAGAGGGTGATGGTCATCTGCTGCTCGATCTTGATGTCATGGCCGCGCACCACGGGGCGGCGCTCGGCGGAGCCAATGGCGAGGATGGAGGCGTGCGGCGGGTTCACGATGGCCGCGAAGTTCTTCACGTTCATCATGCCCATGTTGGAGATGGCCGCGGAACCGCCGGTGTATTCATCGGGCTTGAGCTTGCGGTTCCTCGCGCGGGCGGCGTAGTCCTTCATCTCGCTCGAGATCTGGGCGAGGCCCTTGGTTTCGGCTTTGCGCACAATGGGGGTGATGAGGCCGCCGGGGATCGAGACGGCAACGCCGATGTCAGCGTGCTTGTGGCGGACCATGGCGCTCTCCGTCCAGGAGACATTGGCATCCGGCACCTTGATCAGCGCCATGGCCATGGCCTTGATGATGAAGTCATTGACGGACACCTTCCAGAGGGGCTTGCCGTCCTTGTCCTTGGGCGCCTGGAGGTTCAGGCGTTCGCGGATGTCGAGGAGATTGTCGATGGTGACGTCGACCGAGACGTAGAAATGCGGAATGGTCTGCTTCGACTCGGTCAAGCGCCGGGCGATGACCTTGCGCATGCCATCATGCGGCACGAGATCGTAGGAGCCTTCGGCGAAGAGCTTCAGCACCTGCTCGTCTGAGGGCGGCGGGGCAATGGCGGGCCCTGCGGCGGGCTTCGGCGCGGCGGCGGCTGCGGCAGGCTTCGCGGTCTCGACATCCTTGAGGACGATGCGGCCGTGGGGGCCTGAGCCCAGCAGCGTGGCGATGTCCACGCCCTTCTGCTTTGCCATGCGGCGAGCCAGCGGCGAGGCGAAGACGCGCGCGCCTTCAGGCTTGACTGCCGCTACTGCCGCTGCTGCGGCGGCCGGCGCGGATGCAGGTGCTGCGGGCTTTTGTGCAACGGGCACGGGCTTTGGCGCGGCGGGAGCGGGCGCATCACCCATCTTCTCGCCCTCACCCAGGATCACGGCGATGGGGGTGTTGACCAAAACGTCCTCGGTGCCTGCGGCGATGAGCAGCTTTCCGAGGATGCCCTCGTCCACCGCCTCAACTTCCATGCTGGCCTTGTCGGTCTCGATCTCGGCCAGGATGTCGCCGGACTTGACGGCGTCACCCTCCTTCTTGAGCCACTTGGCAAGCTTGCCCTTTTCCATGGTGGGCGACAGGGCGGGCATGAGGACATTGACGGGCATTGGCGGCGTTCCCCTCTTCGGAGCCGGGGCGGCTTGCGCCGCGCCCAGTCTTGCAAGTTACGACTTGTTGGCCAGCGGCGAGAGCTGGGCTGCGACCTTGTTCAGGTCCTCGTTCAGCACCTTGCGGATCGCCGCGAAGTTATCAGCCGGGTTGCCTGTGCCCATCTCGGCACAGGCGGCGGCGACCTGCTGGGCCATGCCGGCCAGCACGTGGCCCCAGACTTCGGGCTTGCCGAAGGCCATGGCATGGAGCGAGAGGCTCAAGCCACCGCCGGTGATCCAGGCGCGGGCCACTTCGCCGGCCTTAGGATCATGAAACACTTCATGCGGCGGCTCCAGCTGGTGCGGGTGCATCTCGCCGTGGTGGTTGTGATGGTGATGATCGTGATCAGACATAGAGGACGGCCTTTGCTGCGGCGACCACCTCATCGGCATTGGGCAGCGCCAGTTTCTCGAGATTGGCCGCATAGGGCATGGGTACGTCCTTGCCGGCGACGCGTGCGACAGGCGCGTCGAGGTAATCGAAAGCATGGGTCATGATCTGGGCAGCGATTTCGCTGGTCACCGAGAATTGCGGGAAGCCCTCCTCCACGCACACACAGCGGTTGGTCTTCTTCACACTCTCGAGGATGGTCGGAAGATCCATCGGCCTGATGGTGCGGAGGTCGATGACCTCAGCCTCGATGCCATCGGCGGCGAGCTTCTCGGCCGCTGCCATGGCATAGGTCATGCCGATGCCGAAGGAGACGATGGTGACGTGATGCCCAACCCGCGCAATGCGGGCCTTGCCGATGGGGACCAGCCAGTCCTCAACCTTCGGCACCTCGAAGCTCTTGCCATAGAGGATCTCGTTCTCGAGGAAGACGACGGGGTCCGGATCGCGGATCGCCGCCTTCATCAGGCCCTTCGCGTCCGCTGCTGTATAGGGCATGACAACTTTCAGGCCGGGGATGTGGCCGTACCAGGCGGCATAGTCCTGGCTGTGCTGGGCGGCAACGCGCGCTGCCGCACCACTTGCCCCGCGGAACACGATGGAACAGCCCATTTGGCCACCCGACATGTAGAGCGTCTTGGCGGCGGAGTTGATGATGTGGTCAATCGCCTGCATGGCGAAATTGAAGGTCATGAATTCGACGATGGGCTTCAACCCCGCGAAGGCCGCACCCACGGCCAGGCCAGTGAAGCCATGCTCGGTGATGGGCGTGTCGATGATGCGCTGCGGGCCGAATTCGTCCAGCATACCTTGCGAGATCTTGTAGGCGCCCTGGTATTGGCCCACCTCCTCACCCATGAGGAAGACGTCCGGGTCACGCCGCATCTCTTCCGACATGGCCTCGCGCAGCGCCTCGCGCACCGTCATGGTGACCATTTCGGTGCCGGCGGGAATTTCGGGCGTTGGCGCTGCTGCCTGCGTGACAACCGCGGGTGCAGCAACGGCGGGGGCTTCTGCCTTTGGAGCATCGGCCTTGGGAGCCTCAGCCTTTGGTGTTGGTGCTGGTGCTGGTGCTGCATCCGCCTCGCCGATAACGGCGATGGGGGTGTTGACCTTCACGTTCTCGGTGCCCGCCGGAATGAGGATGGCGGAGAGCGGGCCCTCGTCGACCGCTTCCACCTCCATGGTGGCCTTGTCGGTCTCGATTTCGGCAATCACGTCGCCGGGCTTCACCATGTCGCCGACGTTTTTCAGCCATTTGGCGAGCTTGCCCTCTTCCATGGTGGGCGAGAGGGCGGGCATGAGGATCGATGGCATTTCTGTCTGTCTCCCCGGTGGCTCAGGCGTTCACGTAGATGTCGGTGTAGAGCTCGGAAGGATCGGGCTCCGGATCGTTCTGGGCGAATTCCGCAGCCTCCGTCACCACGGCGCGGATTTCGGCGTCGATCTTCTTGAGGTCGTCCTCGGTCGCGAGCTTTCCGTTGAGGATGCGGGCCTTGACCTGCTCGATCGGGTCATGCTCCTCGCGCATCTTCTGGACCTCTTCCTTGGAGCGGTATTTCGCCGGGTCCGACATGGAATGGCCGCGGTAGCGGTAGGTCATCATCTCGAGGATATAGGGGCCCTCGCCCGCGCGGCAGTGCTCGACCGCGCGGTCGCCCGCATCGCGAACCGCGCGCACGTCCATGCCGTCCACCTGCTCGAAGGGGATGCCGAAGGCCGCACCGCGCGCACCCAGCTGCTCCGCCATGGCGGTGGAGCGCGAGGCGGCCGTGCCCATGGCATAGCGGTTGTTCTCGATGATGAAGATGCAGGGCAGCTTCCAGATCGAGGCCATGTTGAAGGTCTCATAGACCTGGCCCTGGTTGGCGGCACCATCACCGAAATAGGCGACGGCGACATGGTCGTTGCCGCGATATTTGTTTGCGAAGGCCAGCCCTGCGCCGAGCGGCACCTGGGCGCCGACGATTCCGTGCCCGCCGAAGAACTGCTTTTCCCGGCTGAACATGTGCATGGAGCCGCCCTTGCCCTTGGACAGGCCGCCGCGGCGTCCGGTCAGCTCCGCCATGACGCCCTTGGCGTCCATGCCGCAGGCCAGCATGTGGCCGTGGTCGCGGTAGGAGGTGATGACCTGGTCACCCTCCTTCTGGGCCATCTGCATGCCGACGACGACAGCCTCCTGGCCGATATAGAGGTGGCAGAAACCGCCGATGAAGCCCATGCCGTAGAGCTGGCCGGCCTTCTCCTCGAAGCGGCGGATCAGCAGCATTTCGCGGTAAGCGTGAAGTTCCTCCTCAGAGGTAAATCCGCTGTTGGTGAGATTGGCCTTCTCACCCTTTGTCAGCTTGCGCGTGATATAGGCCGACTTTACCGCCATGAACGCTTCCTCCAGCCGTGATCTATGACTGGTGTCATAGCATTAAACGGTTGAGAACGCAGGCAAAAACGAGAATTAACTGAATTTCGGTTTATGGGGCGGATTTCGTTCGGTATTTATCTTGCGGTGAAGGCCACGACATCGGTGGGCTTGGCCAGTTCCAGGGTTCCGCGGGCGAGTTCGTCGAGGAGGTCAGGGTCAATGCTCTCGGGCCGCAGGAGCACCACCTTGTCTTCCAGCCTGACCCGCTCGGCATGGAGGTCCGCATGCCGCCCGGCGAGTTCCGCAGCCCATGCTGCGCGCTCTTCCTTGTGATGAAAGCCGCGCGGCCCCATCCAGGCGTGCCAGGCGAAATAGCCAAGCAGCGCGCAGCACACGGTGGTGACGATGATGTCGAAGCGGCGCATGGGGGACTCCGGTGTCTGAGGGCAGGTTTCAGCCGGTTGGGTTAAGAAAGGGTTGAAGGCGCGGGGCTTCCGGCCTCCGCGATGGCAGTGAACGCGGGATGCCGGATTGGGGCGGGCATGACGGCGTCAATGATGACGCCATTGCAGCCGCAGCAGTTTCGCTTGACCTTTGGGCTGATCATGACGATGTAACTCGTGGAGTTACCGATATGTTGTCAAGCAGCCGATTCATTGTCGCCGTCCATGCCATGAGCGTCCTTGCGCGCTTTCAGGGCAAGGGGCCGGTGTGTTCGGCGCTGGTGGCGCAGAGCGTGCACACCAATCCGGTGGTGATCCGCCGGTTGATGACGGAACTGGAGCGGGCGGGACTGGTGAAGTCCATTGCCGGGCGCTCGGGCGGGTTCGCGCTGAACCGCGACCCCGGCATCATCACGCTGGCGGACGTCTATTTCGCGGTGGAGGACGAAAACGTCTTCCGCATGCACAAGACCGATCCGCGCTCGCCATGCCCGGTGGCGGCGCAATTGGGGCAGGTTCTCTC
>NZ_JBIICB010000148.1:0-10143 GCF_044239095.1 Aestuariivirga sp.
GCAGGAAATGATCATCACTGCCCGGCTCAAGGAACGGGAGAGATTTCTGCAGGATCTTCATGACGGGCTCGGCTCCCACCTTGTGGCGGCGAAGATCCGTACCCAGAGAACGGAAGTGCCTCAGGCGGAATTCATTAATATTCTAAGTGACTGTATCGAGGATCTCCACCTCATCGTGGATGTCATGAAGGATGAGTATCTGTCCTTTCACGCAGCCATGACGGATTTCCGCCACCGCATCAGCGGCCGGATGCAGAATATTGGCATCAATATCACCTGGGACCTGCAGGCTGAGGGTTTGCCCGAAATCAAGCAGAGCAGCATCCTGCAGATCATGAGAATTGCGCAAGAGGCGCTGACAAACGCAGTGCGCCATAGCAAGGCAAGCGAAATTCAGCTTCAGGTCAAAGCGGTTGACGGCGGGGTCCTTGTCCTCATCTCGGACAATGGAACGGGCTTCGTGCCCAACCCCCACTCTGTGGGGCAAGGTTTGCGGAACATGCACCAGCGTGCACGCTCAATCGATGCCCTTCTTCACATTGAGAGGCATGATGGCACGAAAGTCCGTCTTCATGTGCCGGCAGCTTCGCTCGTGTCAGATGAGGCCAATCGTTTTCGCCTTGGCGACGGCCTCTGAGCCGGTTTTCGCCTTGAGCTTTCCATAGAGCTTTTGAACATGTGTCCGTATGGTTGAAATGCTGAGGCCGAGCGCGTCGGCGATCTCCTGATAGGTGTGGCCAGTCGCAATCTTCTCAAGAACCGCGAATTGCTGGTCCGTCAAATCCACGAAATCAGAGTGAAGCGTTGGCTTCTGAGCAAGGCGGACGAGGTGGCGCGCCAGAGACGGACTGACGGGATAAATACCAGCCATGACCTGATTGATGGCAGCCGAAACCGAGAGGGCGTCATCGTCCTTCAGAACGTAGCCCATGGCGCCCGCCTTGATTGCCTCAAGCAAGTCTCTCTCGCTCCGCATCACGGTGACGGCGAGTATCGGAACACCCGAAGCTACTCGGCTCAGATACGAGATGATGTCTGTCCCATCACCATCCGGCAGTCCAATATCAATGAGCGCCAGATCAAGGCGTGGAAGGCCCTTGCGGAGCACTGCCCGGCTTTCGGCAACAGATAAGCACGCATGAATTTCCCAGTCATGCACAGTCTTCTTCAGGCAGTCACTCAGGAACCACTGGAATTCATGATTGTCTTCAACAATCAACACGCTCTTGCGGGCAGGGGAGCTGCCGGGAGCTGTCGCATCATTGCTGGTCATGTCGCTCTCCATTCATCGGCACAGTATACAGCCCCGCTTGGCGGGATACATACAGGACGGGACGCCATATCCGCGCCGGATTGCGAATGTTTACAGCAGTTTCTCCAGCTGACGGCAAAGGATTTCCCATGTTCGAGCAGCTGCATTGGATCGTCTGTGAACTGAGAAGAACGGCACCGAGATGACGTCCAATTTCTCGAAGGCGAGCGGAATGCAGCATACTGAAACCCGCATAATTATTTGATTTTCATGTGATCGCTTATGGATGATCATCTCAATTGCATCGGATGATCGTATGATAACTACTGTATCATCAACCAATCAGTCCGTGGCTCTCTATGCCTTGTATCGTAGCCTTCCGGCCTCGGCCGCCTTGTACGGGATGATGCATGGCTGTTGAAGCGATGTCGTGGAGTGGATCAAAGCATCGGCAGAGCTGATGCCGGTACTATGTCTGGACATAGCTTTGAAAAGTTTTGACGTTGTAGCCGAGACGAGGCAGCGGTGGACGGCGGAGGAACGCCGGCAGATTGCCGCTGAAAGCGAGACGGGATCTGTATCGGCGGTGCCTGGTGGCATGGCGTGGCGGTGAGCCTGGTGTTCCGGTGGTGGCGGCAGGCTGGGCTTCCTGGCAAGCCGCCTCGCGATCAGAAACAGCAGTTCTGTGCTCAGGGTGATGTTCATCGAGCGCATGATGAAACTTGGAAAGGCGCGCACCATGGCTGTCTCGACCGCGGCCACGTCAGGCCCGAAGCTTGCCACGACATCTCCCTCGTTGACGCATGAATAGAAGCCGGGGCCTTGTGCCTGCAAATGGCCGAAGAGCATTTGACGGAGATTGGTGGCTGACGACGACCCGATCCGTGCCGATGCCCAGTCATGGGCTACACCGGCGGCGCCGAAGAGCGGGAAGAGTCCGATCTGTATCAGTAGCCGGATACCCAGAAGCCACATGTCCCGGGCGGCAATCTCATCGTCGAAGATGTATCTATAGGTGAGCGGAATCGAAAGATAGAAGAACGCCTGACAGCGATGCCCGCCAGCAGTAGTGCGCCAGCCTTGGGTTGAGCAAAGGTCATACGGAGCGCATGCCCGAGGAAACTCCATAGTGTCATTCTGCTCATGCATCGCGTTTCGTCCTGCCCCAATGCCTCGCTGTTCAGGCTGTCCGCTGCCGGTTAATGACAAACGGGGTGGAGTCCCCTGAGCCGCACACGAACGTCAAGCCGAACGCCTGTCTACATCAACATCCGCGTTCGTCTTCCGGGGCGACAACAGGTCAAGGGTTTCAGCCAAGCATTGCTTTCAGTCTAGCTTTGACGAATGGATCAGATTGGTCACGCATTGGATTGACATGTCCTTGCTGACTGTTGACATCGCGTGATCCGCCCGCAAGAGCTCTGCTGCCGAGCGAAAGTTGCTTCCGGAACGGGGCGTGCCATTTCGGGCATGATTGCAATCGCAAGTAAACAGAGAGAAGATGGACTTGCCTCCTCATTCGAGTTTCGGTCGATTCAATCTTCGCGGGTATAGATTTCCAGGCGTTAAAGCTCAGCGCCGCAGTTTCTGCCATCAGGTGTTGCAGTTTTGCCACCGTTTCAGGATAGGAAAGCCCTTCTCCAGCAAAACTCAAATGGCATGACCGGCGGGATGACCAATTCCCGTCATACCCACGGTATTACTGATATGTCTAACAACTGATTCGGGGGGCGCCGTTGACTAGATGTTTGCCTGCGGTACGGGTGGATCGTTCCGCGTTCTCATTCCGCCGCTTGTTTGCCGGCCTTTCCGTTGCTCTGCTGCTTGCTGGCCAGGCGGCCGTTCCGGCTGAAGCCGAGAGTCTTTCATACAGCGTTTCGTATACGCCAATCACCAAGGAACTGGCTGCTGCGGTGACCGCTGGCGTAGTCGCCGTCGGCAAGCCGGCGCCGTCGGCTTATCATAGCCTGATCTCCGCAAAGGCGCTTGAGGAATTGTGCAGCGGCACGGTCGAGAGACGGATTTATCTGACGCATGAACTGATACCGCCGGGTCTTGCCGCCGAATGCGGCAAGCAAGGGATTGACGAAGTGGTCAATGCCCGGCTTGGCCACATCACGCTCGTGCTTGTACAGAAGGCGGGCGAAGCGCGCCTCAACCTGACATCCAAGGCTGTTTATCTCGCGCTCGCTCAGCAGGTCCCCGTCGAAGGAGGATTTGTCACGAATGAAGCGAGGAACTGGACGGATGTCGACCCGAGCCTTCCGGACTTTCCGATCCACATGGTGCTCGTGCCGAAGGACTTTGTGATGAGGGACATTTTCGAAACCGAAGCGATGGTCGGCGGCTGCTGGAACTTCCCCATAATCAAGGACATCTACCTCGAGAAGGACCGTGAGGAGAGATGCCGCAGCATGCGGGAAGACGCCTATGAGGAAGCCTTTAGCGAGCAGGATCGTGTCGACGCTGTATTGAACGCTCCTGCTGGGAGTGTGACCATCGTCACGATGGACACTTACCAGCGCAACAGAAACAGCCTTCAGCTCCTCAGGTTCAACGGGGTGGAACCGACGCCGGAAGCCTTGATGACAGAGGATTATACACTGGCCATTCCCGTATATCTTTATGCGGATGCCGGGAACCTTGGTGCCGGTGAGGATGGGAATGCGCTTGAGGCTTGGGTGGCTGAGGCGCTGAGTGAACGCGCGTTGGGTGAAGGCGGATATCTGAGCAGCTTCAGCCTTTCCATCATTCCAAAGTCGGAACGTGAATGGCAACGTGACAGCTTGCTGCGCTGAGGGGGATAAATAATCGATGCAGAAATCTCTTCGAGCCATTTTCAGCGTAGCGCTCGCTGCTATCATGTTTCAACAGCCGGTGCTTGCCGAGGATTTGACGGTGCCCCCGGTTCAACATGGTTATGTAGATTCTGCGCTGGCGCAAGTCGCAGAGATTTGGGAAACCACTCGGCAGGTTGTTGGCGCCTGGACCAGCGGTAGCGTCCCCGCAAGTATCATCACCCGGCGGTTCGCCGAGGCCGAGAAGTCGACGGAGCTGGACTTCAGGAATTTGATGGATCTTACGGGTTACTCCGGCCTGGATATCAGGGCAACTGTCGGCGTGTTGCCGCGCTTCTCCACGTCGTTCAATCAGAGGCGCCAGATGTCTGCATCCGACCGTACGCGCCTGCTGCGGCTGCTGCGAAAACATGAGCGCGCATACGGCAGCCCGGTTGCTATCGCAGAGCGGTTGATGATTTATTCCATCCTTGAGATCAACTCGTCTGAGAGCATTGAGCTCAAGAACGTTGTGATCACGGTCTTCCCGCTGCCTTCAGCCGAATTCATCGCGGGCCCAAAGAGCAAGACGGGCCTTGGCCCCGAAGCGGCAAAACTGTCGTCGGAGATCCAATCTCTGAAAACTCTCATCCAGTCACGTTGACGGATAGGAGCGGCGCTGTTCATTGGCATGCCGTTCACAACAGTGCACGCCTAGCAAAGCCATCGACAGCGAGCGTGCTCGCCGCGTTGGTTTGCATAATCCACGAGAACGGCGGCGGAATGATGTTTCGAACCCTTGGCTGCCTGGCAGTCAGAGACAATACGCAGGCGTCGAGTCATGCTTTGTGAAATTATCCCAGCACGATCCGGACCGGATGAACAACCTATTGAGATATCACAGCTGGCGGCGGAGCCCGCTTGACGGCGGGTGGCCAGATCGGGGATGAAGGCCGCGCAGACCGTCCGAACCCCGGATGGGCGCGGATTGAAGAGGCGGTAGGACGGATGACGGAAATCGGCCCACAGGCAGGCAGGCGGACCGCGTTGCGCGCTGCGGTGAGGCCGCTCGCGACGGCTTTTGTCCTCATCATGCTGGCCGCCTGCGGAACCAACGTGCCCCGGCTCGACGATGCGCCTGTCAACAGCTATGCCACGCCCGACGGCTATAAGGGTATCCGCTACTGGGGTGACGCCGAACTCAAGAAGTTGAACGAAGTCTCGGCGGTCAGGCTCGAGCAGGTGCGCGAGGCCCACCGCAAGGATCCGTCCGTGCCGCTTGATCGGGCCTATTACCTTGCCATCTCTGGCGGCGGCGGCGACGGCGCTTATGGTGCGGGGCTGCTGGCTGGCTGGACGCTCTCCGGCACAAGGCCGCAGTTCGAGGTGGTGACAGGCATCAGCACCGGTGCGCTCACCGCACCCTATGCCTTCCTCGGCCCCGCCTATGACGGCAAGCTGAAGGAGATTTACACGACGATCAGCGAGAAGGACGTGTTGCGCTCAAGCGGGCCGCTGGGCGCCTTGTTCGGGTCCTCGCTCACCGACAATAGCCCGCTCAAGGCGCTCGTCGCCAAGCATGTCACGGCGGAGCTGGTGGACAAGATTGGCGCGGAGAAGGGCAAGGGGCGGCTGCTGCTGGTGGGCACGACGAACCTCGACGCCCAGCGCCCGGTGGTGTGGAATATGACGGCGATCGCCGCGAGCGGCCACCCGAACCGGGTTCAGTTGTTCCGCGATGTGCTGGTGGCGAGCGCGGCTATTCCTGGCGTGTTCCCGCCGCAGTTGATCCGCGTGCAGGCGGACGGCAAGTCCTATGAGGAGCTGCATGTGGACGGCGGTACGACGACCCAGGCCTTCCTGCTTTCCGGTGAGAATTCCCTCAAGGAGGTTGACAAGGCGCTGAAGTTCCCGCGTAAGCGAAGCCTCTATGTGATCATCAATGGCACGTTCGAGCCACAGGCTGAAAAGACCGAAACCAAGACGCTCGCCATCGCCGCGCGCTCAATCAGCACGCTGATCAAGAACCAGAGCATCGGCGACGTCTTTAAGATGTATGCGCAGGCCGTGCGCGACGGCATCGACTTTAATCTCGCCTCGATCCCTGCCGACTTTCAGGACAAGGGCAAGGGCGAATTCGACCAGGCGCACATGCGCAAGCTCTATGACCTTGGCTACCAGAAGGGGCAGGGTCCTGGTGCCTGGAGCAAGACGCCGCCGGATTACGAGAACTAGATGTGATCTCTCAATAGGTTGTCCATCTGGTCCGGATCAAGGAAGCTGTGGTTGTGACGCTACAGTCTCGTCGAGGAGGACCGGATGAAGATTAACAAGAATGCACGATTGACGCCGATTGGTCGAGAGCGGCTAGCCAGGGCGGTGCTGAGCGGGCTGTTCTAGGAAGTTTCTGGGCAAGGGGGCGGTCGACGTGGCACGCTTCACGAATTGACTGCGGTCGCACCAGCCATCACCGGCACCATCACTTAACAGCCTTGCGATCGAAATGCCGCCGCCGCCCTTATTTGTAGTACCCAACGCCGCAGATCAGATCGGCTACACGCGTCACAAAGCTGATCTTCTCGACCGGGGTCGTGTCTGCGCCGGGGCGTGGCCAGAAGTAGGATACCTCAATGATCGCATCAGGCTTGGCGGACTTCATCATTTCCTCTCCAAACCTCTTGCCGTTCTTGTCGACAATGTCCTGGAGCATCTTGCCTGCCAGCGCCGGATGAACCGTCAGAACGCCTGTATCGGCCTGTCCGCAGAATACATAGAGATCCCTGTCCCGCGACTCCAAGCCGCCTTTCTGCATTTCAGCCAGTGCGCCCGCCTCATCTGCCTTGATGTTCTCGATCGCCTTGGTCAGCATTGCCTTGGCTTCCTCCGCCGTTCCGAACTCACCGGCAGCCATTGAGAGGGTAGAGCAGAGTAGCAGCGCTGCGCTGGCGAGAAGACTCTTGAGCCCAAGCATTTTGTTTCTCCAATTTGGTTATGATCAGCATTCTCTGAGTGGCCTGCTGCCCGTCAATAAAATCAACCGGTATGCACCGGATGACTGACACTTCGGAGTTGATGTTGCCGCGTTGTCTGTCAGTTGGCAAGGTTTCCGCGCCACTGCAGGCCGTGCAAAGAGAAGATCAAGTAACAGCCGTAGCCGGTAAACACACGCGTTGATCCTGAGCCGGTGACCAAGCTTAACCAACCGAGATTCATTCATCGCGAGAATGACGTATTGGAATCGCCTTAAGGTTTCATGAGGGTCTGAACCCGTCAGATCTCTTTGCACTTCAGCGTGGGGGTGGTTCAAACTCCCTCGGGAGAGTTGCCATAGCGGAACGTTTCTAGCTGAGTGAGGCTTCGTTTGATCAGATGGCTCCGTGTCTGCCGAAGGATGCGGCTTGCAGCAGCAATGCCATCCGCAAGGAACTCGGCCTGCGCGGGCCAAAGCCCGTCATTCCGTCGAACGATCTCCGGCCTCAAGGAGTTCAAACGCGTCGCCACACACGCTACGGCAAGATGGCGCGTAACGAACTCCGGGCTGTTAAAATCGGCAGTACACTCTGCAACTGGCTATCTGTCCGAGCCTGCATCATGATCTGCGAAAGTGGAAACCATATTTGCGGCAAGTCCATGCTCAAGCTTATAATTTGCGTGAGTTTTTTTGACCAGGTGATTCCATTTGGCTGGGCCTCACGTCTTCTAAAGGACGTAGACCGGGTTCTTCTCCATGCCGCGCCCTAGCGTGAGACCTTCAGCCTCCGCCATCTGAAGAATGTCGAGATACAGCCGATGCGTGGCTGTGCGGGATTCGAAGCCGCGGCGTGTGTTGAGGCTGGTCGAGATCTCGATCTGGATGCCGTCGGCGGTGATGCCGTTGATGTTCACCTCGCTCCGCCGGTCGAAGAAGGGATCCTCCGAGATTCGGCTGAAGATGGCGCGTGTGAAGGCTTCGAGCTTTTCAGGCGTGCTGCCGGAGGTGACGAGGAAGCTTGTGGTCAGCGTCCGCCGCCGGCGTGCCCCGAGATTGTTGATCGTGGTGTCGGCCAGCTTGCTGTTGGGAACCACGAGCAGGCTGTCGTAGAGCGTCCTGATGCGGGTCGAGCGCAGGCCCACCGCCTCCACCCAGCCATTCACATCGCCCGCGATGATGCGGTCACCCTTCCGGAAGGGGCGGTCTCCCAGCAGGATTCCGGCTCCGAAGAGATTGGCAAGCGTCTCCTTGGATGCGAAGGCCACGGCCAGGCCGCCGATGCCGAGGCCGGCGAGTATCCCCGTGGTGGGCACCGACCAAAAATGGCCAAGCGCCAGCCCGGTGCCGGCGATCAGCGCGAGCCGCAAGACCCCGCGCATGAAGGTGAGCAGGATGTTGTCGATGGCTGTCTCGCTGCGGTCGGTATAGACTTCAAGGACGGATGAGATGATGCCGATGACCTGCCAGACCGCATAGGCTACGATCAACATGAATAGCGAGCCCTGAAAGGGAAGGGTATACTGGCGGGAGGAAACTGGCAGTCCCAGCCACGGCACAATCTGCGTGGCGGTAAGGACGGCAAACCCGATGCCGATGGCCCAGGCCAGCAATGTTGGATTGCTGACATGACGCTTCAGGGCTTGCCTCTCCAGCACCCAGAATGCGATACGCTTGACGGTGAAGGCGACCGCCGCGATGACGCTGAGCAGGAGCATCGTGGCCAGGAGCTGCCAGTATTCAACTGGCCCCCTGCCGGCGATATCTGCCAGCAAGGCGGGCGCATAGGCCTTCACCTGGTCACGGATTGCGAACATTGCCGAAGGCGGAATGAGCTTCGGGTCCAGCATATGGACTTCGGGAAGCACTTGTACGGCAGAAAACAGCCGCCGCAGATCCTGCAGGGTCTGGGCAGAGAACTTCCAGCGCGTGTCGGCGTCGGTGCCCAGGGGCTCGATCACGATCTTGCCGGCGGGATGTTCGAAATAAACGAAGGGTTCCCGGCTCAGGCCCGAATTTGGCACGCTCTGCAGCGGCATGCGCCCGACCATGTCGATCATGCGCACCAGATAGTGTGCCATGAGCCGCCCATGTTGCTGCTTGAGCACCTCAGGCACGCCGGTAAGGTCTAGGGCCGACAGCGCCTCCTGTTCCCCGCCCCTGTCCCAGAGGGCCATGCCCTCGAGGAAGCTGCGCAGTGTGTCGCGCGGGCTCTGCAACTGGCGGAACGCGTCGGCGGGGCGCGCGGCAACGGCCCCGGCCATAGCGGCGAGCGACTGCGCGTCCGGCATGATGATGCGCCATGCACCATCGGCATCACGAGCCATGCCGAGTTCGACCGCTGGCGCGGCATCAAGCCGGGGAAGCGATACGGCGATCCGCGGTGTGGCGGCCCGTTCCGGAATGAGGGCAAGGCTGAAGGTCGCGAGGTCGACCACGCCGAACAGCTGTTCGGCGGCTGCAAACTTCGCGCTGAGCGTTGGCCAGTTCGTTGCTTGGCCAAAATCGATTGCATCCACAGCCACGGCAAGGGCCTGCGGTTCTCCCTCCCGGGCGCGATTGCCCGCATCGAGGAAGCTTCGCATAGTGGCGCGGGGGGCACGCAGGTCAGCGATCAATTGCTTGCCTGGTGTCTCGTCGGCGCTGAGGCGGAGTCCGCTCAGCCATTCTCCGCCGGAGGTGTAGCCCGAGAAACTGTTTTGGCCGCTGCCCAGCGTGGCATGAAAATGCTCCTTCAGCCCGTCATGGATGAACTCGCCGTTGATCTCAGCGCCTTGCGCTGTGGCCTCAATGTCACCGCGGCCATTGCGATAGCTGCCGCGCACATCCGTCCCCTCCTGGGTGAGGGAGAGGAAACCGCCGCCGCCAGGCCAACTTACCTTCCACTCCCCCGACCACGGCTCGGCAGCCGTGGCGGGCACGAGCATGAAGACTGCCCAGATCAGAAGAAAGCAGAACCTCGACATGGTGTGGCCGCCCGGCGTTATCAGCATCATGCCCTATTCACGCACGGTTGTGCCGCGGCGGCAAGGAAAACGCTTGCATCGTCCCCTCTGAATGTCCGGTCGCGCCCAAGCTGCGGGCAACATGTCCACGGCGGTGGAGCGCTGGCGCGCGAGGTCAATTGCTTGAGCATGATCTTATCG
>NZ_JBIICB010000149.1:0-10119 GCF_044239095.1 Aestuariivirga sp.
AAGCCCGCTCGCACAACCCTGGTCGATCATCGGCGGCAACACCATCTCCGCATTGGTCGGCATCGCCGTGGCGCATCTGGTGCCGGACACGGCGATTGCCGCGGCACTCGCCGTGGCGCTGGCCATCCCGGTCATGTCGCTGCTGCGCTGCCTCCATCCGCCGGGCGGGGCGGCGTCGCTACTTGCCGTGCTGGGCGGGCCTGCCGCTGCGTCCTGGAGCTTCGGTTTCGCCTTCGTGCCCGTGGCACTCAATTCCATCCTGCTGGTGATCCTGGGGCTGATCTTTCACCGCGTCTTCGCGCATTCCTATCCACACAAGCCAAAGGTGGTGATGGCGGCAACCCACGGCACGCCGAACCTGCCGCCGCAGCTTCGCGTCGAACTCACCGAGGCGGATATCGATGCGGCCCTGGCGGAGGGGGGCGAGCCGCTGGACATTACACGGGCCGATCTTCTCCGCATCATGCGCCGTGCGGAGCTCTCCGCCCTTGAGCGCACAACGCGTGTGCCGCGCTGCGCGGAGATTATGTCCCGCGACGTGCTGCGCATCCGTGCGGACGCACCGTGGAGTGACGCCCATGCGCTGCTCTCCGCACATAACCTGCGCATCCTGCCAGTGGTCGATGATGAAAATGTCGTGGCCGGAATTGTCGAGCTGCGTGAGCCGGACCACGCGCTCACGTCCGTTTCCGGCATGATGGAAGATGCCGTAACTGCGCTGCCAGACGACAGCATGCTGCGCCTGATCGATCCGCTGAGCGACGGCCGCCACCACGGCGTACTCATCACCAACGGCACCGGCAGGCTGATGGGGCTGGTAACGCAGACCGACATGATCGTGGCACTGGCGAGACTCGCGGTGTCGGGTGCGGCGAGGCCACAGAAGATCTGAAACATTGCCTTCTCCCGCCGGCAGCGTGGGAGAAGGTGGCCGGCAGGCCGGATGAGGGTTTCTTTCAGCCGGTACGACTCGCGGACAGAGGCCCTCATCCCCCCTTCGGGGACCTTCTCCCATCGCGTTGCGACGGGAGAAGGGGACAATCATCAAAGACGCCTACTCCGCCGCGCAGAACATGGTGGCCCAGAGACCCAAAAGGCCGGGCTTTTTTGTTTGCGCGAGCGGCCTGCCCCGTTCCCTTCTCCCGCGCGGCAGCGTGGGAGAAGGTGGCCGACAGGCCGGATGAGGGTTTCTTTCAGCCGGTACGGCTCGCGGACAGAGGCCCTCATCCCCCCTTCGGGGACCTTCTCCCATCGCGTTGCGACGGGAGAAGGGGACAATCATCAAAGACGCCTACTCCGCCGCGCAGAACATGGTGGCCCAGAGGCCCAAAAGGCCGGGCTGCTTTGTTTGCGCGAGCTGTCTGCCCCGTTCCCTTCTCCCGCGCGGCAGCGTGGGAGAAGGTGGCCGGCAGGCCGGATGAGGGCTCTTTCAACCGGCACGACTCGCGGATAGAGGCCCTCATCCCCCCTTCGGGGACCTTCTCCCATCGCGTTGCGACGGGAGAAGGGAATCGAGCGTCTGCTACTTCGACAGCCGGCCCTTGCCCTTCAGGTACTGCACGATGATGTCGGCTGCACCTTCTGCCGTGACCTTCGCGGTATCGACGCGGATTTCCGGATTTTCCGGCGCTTCATAAGGTGATGAAATCCCCGTGAAGTGCTTGATCTCGCCGCGGCGGGCCTTGGCGTAGAGGCCCTTCACGTCACGCTTCTCGGCATCGGCCAATGCCGTGTCGACGTGGATTTCGATGAACTCGCCATCATCAAGCAGTTCGCGCGCCATCAGGCGTTCGGACTTGAAGGGCGAAATGAAGGACACGAGCACGATGAGGCCTGCGTCCACCATCAGCTTCGCCACCTCGCCGACGCGGCGGATGTTCTCCACGCGGTCTGCGTCGCTGAAGCCCAGGTCGCGATTCAGCCCGTGGCGCACATTGTCACCATCGAGCAGATAGGTCATGTGGCCCGCGGCATGGAGCTGCTTTTCGACGAGGTTGGCAATGGTCGACTTGCCCGCACCTGACAGCCCCGTGAACCACAGCACCGCGGGCTTTTGCCCAGCGATGGCAGCGCGCGCGGTCTTGTGCACGTCCACCGCCTGCCAATGGATGTTCGCCGCGCGCCGGAGCGCGAAGCGGATCAGGCCCATGCCGACGGTATTGTTGGAGAAGCGGTCGATGATGATGAAGGAACCGAGGTGGCGGTTCTCGACATAGGGCGCGAAGGCGATCGGACTGTCAAGTTCCAGGTTGCACACGCCGATCTCATTGAGCTGCAGCGTCTTCGCCGCCACATGCTCCATGGTGTTGACGTTCACCTTATGCTTCAGTTCCTCGAGCGTTCCGGGAACCGTCTTCGTCGACGACTTGAAGAGATAGGCTCGTCCCGGCAGCATCGGCTCGTCGCTCATCCACAGGATCTCGACCTGGAACTGGTCCGACACCTCGACCGGATCACTCGCCGCGCAGATCACGTCGCCGCGGCTGATGTCGATCTCGTCCTTCAGCGTGACGGTCAGCGATTGGCCCGCCACACCTGAGTCGAGGTCGCCGTCATAGCTGGCGACACGGTCGATGCTGGAGGTGCGCCCCGAGGGCAGCACCTTGATTGCATCGCCGGGCTTCACCGTGCCGGATACGATGGTGCCGGAGAAGCCGCGGAAATTCTGGTTCGGACGGTTCACCCACTGCACGGGCAGGCGGAAGCCCTTGTCCGCCAGATCGTCACCCACCGGCACGGTTTCGAGATGCGCCATCAGCGTGGGGCCGTGATACCACGGCATGTTGGTGGAGCGCGCGATCATGTTGTCGCCCATGAGGGCGGAAACGGGAATCACTGTGATGCCGTCGGCGCCGACAGACTTGGCAAAGGCGCGGTAGTCTTCCTCGATGCGGTTGAACACCTCCTGGTCGAAGCCCATCAGGTCCATCTTGTTCACTGCCACCACGAGGTGCTTGATGCCCAGCAGCGTGCAGATGAAGGTGTGGCGGCGCGTCTGGGTCAGCACACCCTTGCGGGCATCCATCAGGATGATGGCGAGGTCGGCGGTCGAAGCGCCTGTCGCCATGTTGCGCGTGTATTGCTCATGGCCTGGCGTATCGGCCACGATGAACTTGCGCTTGTCGGTGGTAAACGCGCGGTAGGCGACATCGATGGTGATGCCTTGTTCGCGCTCGGCGGCAAGCCCATCGACCAGCAGCGCGAAATCGAGATTACCGCCTTGCGTGCCCATCTTCTTGGAATCGGCCTCAAGGGCCGTGAGCTGGTCCTCGAACAGCATCTTGGCTTCGTAGAGAAGCCTTCCGATGAGCGTTGACTTGCCGTCATCGACCGAGCCGCAGGTGATGAAGCGGAGAAGGTCCTTCTGTTCCTGGGCCTGGAGATAGGCCTCGACGTCGCCGCCGGTGAACTCGATGAAACGTGTCATCAGAAATATCCTTCCTGCTTCTTCTTTTCCATGGAGGCGGAGGCATCCTTGTCGATGACGCGGCCCTGCCGTTCGGAAGACGTGGCGACCAGCATCTCTTCCACGATGTCGAGAAGCGAGGTCGCGTTGGATTCGATGGCGCCGGTGAGCGGATAGCAGCCCAGCGTGCGGAAGCGGATCTTGCGCATCTGCGGCGTCTCGCCCGGGTTCAGGCGCATGCGCTCGTCATCGACCATGATGAGTTGGCCATCGCGCTCCACCACCGGACGCTCGGCGGCGAAATACAGCGGCACGATCTCGATCGACTCGCGGTGGATGTATTGCCAGATGTCGAGCTCGGTCCAGTTCGACAGCGGGAAGACGCGGATCGATTCGCCCTTGTTCTTGCGCGCGTTGTAGAGGTCCCAGAGTTCCGGGCGCTGGTTCTTGGGATCCCAGCGGTGGCGACTGTCACGGAAGGAGAAGATGCGCTCCTTGGCGCGCGACTTTTCCTCGTCACGCCGGGCACCGCCGAAGGCCGCGTCGAAACCGTATTTGTCGAGCGCCTGTTTCAGGCCGTCGGTCTTCATGATCTGGGTGTGAAGGGCCGAGCCGTGGTCGAAGGGGTTGACGTTCTTCGCCACACCTTCCGGGTTCTTGTGGACGATCAACTCCCAGTCATATTTCTGCGCGGTTGCGGCGCGCATCGCGTACATGTCGCGGAACTTCCAGCCGGTATCGACGTGGAGCAGGGGGAAGGGCGGCTTCGAGGGATAGAAGGCCTTGATGGCGAGATGCAGCATCACGGCGGAATCCTTGCCGATCGAATAGAGCATCACCGGCTTTTCGCATTCGGCGGCCACTTCCCGGATGATGTGGATCGATTCGGCTTCGAGGCGCTCCAGATGGGTCAAGCCGCCGGCCGCTGCCGTAGGGGCACTGGCCTGCCGGGCAGGCCTTGCTGCTGACGATTGCTGTGCCATCCACGCCCGCACCTTGTCGACCGTCCGCGTCGAGGGGGAACGGCCCTTGCGGAGGTCGAAGACGAAGTTCGGGTCGCCCAATGCCTGTTTGCCGAGCGAGGTCGGCTCCAGCCCGGCGCCTTCCAGAAACCGCTCGATCTCCGATAGGAAGGATTGTGCGACCGTGTCCATGATAGGTTTTTACCTCTTCAATGTGCTCGATAATAGCATGTATCCTATTTTATAGTGCGCGAACAGGTGAATCAGAGGTAATTCATATGAAAATTTGTTAACTTGATAGGATTCGTCATATCTTCAACCTTTGGGCGCTGCCTTGAGGTCCTCGTGCAACGGGTATAGAGTTTTGTGAGGAGTGAAGAGAATTGGACAAGGGTAACCCACGCAAGCCGTCCCAGCCCCCCGGCCTGCCGTTCCAGGATCCCCATGGCCATGGCGAGGTTCAGGGCAAGCTTCTGGAGCAGGCCATCGGCCGGGAGGTAAAGGGTTTCCGGGAGAAGCTGGGCTTGACCATTGCCGAACTCGCCAAGGCGGCTGACATGTCGGCCGGCATGCTGTCCAAGATCGAGAACGGCGCCACCTCGCCCTCCCTCGCCTCGTTGCAGGCCCTCGGGCGCGCACTGCAGGTGCCTGTGACGGCGCTCTTCAAGGGGTTTGAGGAAATCCGTGACGCAACCTTTGTGAAGGCCGGCCAGGGGCTTACCATCGAGCGGCGCGGTACCCGCGCAGGACACCAGTACCAGCTCCTCGGCCACAGCCCGCATGGCCCCGTGATGGTGGAGCCCTACCTCATCACCCTGACGCACCAATCAGACGTGTTCCCCACATTCCAGCATGCCGGCCTCGAATTCCTCTATATGCTGGAGGGCAATGTCGTTTACCGCCACGGCGACAAGACCTATGACATGCACCCGGGCGATGCGCTGTTCTTCGATGCTGATGCGCCGCATGGTCCGGAAGAGCTGCGCAAGCTGCCGATCCGCTATCTCTCCGTCATCAGTTACCGCCGTGAGGACTAGCATGGTCTCGATCCGGCGCAGTCTCGGCGCGCTCATGCTGCTCGCTTGCGGCAGCTTTTCCGCCGCGGCCGAAATGCCCGCCGAAGGAGCGTTCATCGCGAGCGCGGCCTGCCCGGCGCTGCAGTCGATCCGCAAGGAGACGAACCCCGGCGAGGTGATGACGGAGCCCGGCGCAAGCTATGCTGTTCTCGCGCGGAACCAGAAGAAGCCTACACATTTCCGGATCGATATGCCCGAGGCCGATCCGCCGGAAAGGTGGGTGGAGGCCCGCTGCGGCCGTCTGGAGCCCTCCGGGGCGCCCCGCAAGGATGCGGCCAAGCAGGCCGGCGCCGGACCCGCCTATGTGCTGGCGATCAGCTGGCAGCCTGCCTTCTGCGAAGGCAGTTCGCGCAAGCGCGAGTGCCGATCACAGACCGGGTCGCGCTTCGATGCCACGCATTTCACGCTTCACGGGCTGTGGCCCCAGCCCGGCACCAACATCTACTGCGGGGTCAGTGAGGCGGAGCGGCAGGCTGCCACGGATGGCCGCTGGGGCGACCTTCCCCGCCTGGCGCTGCCGCTCGCAACCCAGCGCGCCCTGGATGAAGCCATGCCCGGCCGCCAATCCTTCCTCGACCGCTATGAGTGGGTGAAGCATGGCACCTGCTACCCCGTACGCGAGCCTGCGGCCTATTACCGCGATTCCCTGTGGCTTCTGGCGGCGATCAACGCGTCTCCCGTCAGGGACCTGCTTGCCAGCAATATCGGCCGCGAGGTTACCGCGTCCGAGATTCGCGCGCAGTTTGACAAGGCCTTCGGGCCCGGGGCTGGCGAGCGGGTTCGCGTGGCCTGCCGGGACGACGGCCGCCGCCGCCTGATCGCCGAGCTTACCATCGGCTTCAGGGGCGATCTCTCCGGCGGAACCCCGGTGGCCGATCTGATCCTCGCCTCCGGCCCGACCGACATGGGCTGTCCCGCCGGGACCGTGGACCCAGTCGGCCTGCAGTGACCCCCCCAATTCATCGCATGAAAAATTAGTTCCTCATAGTTGAAGGCCATTCCGGAGGCTGATATGATCACCGGGAAACACCCCGGAAGAGGACCAGCCCATGTGCGGCATTGTCGGACTTTACCTTAAGAACCCCAAGCTGCAGCCGCAGCTCGGCGCGATGTTCAAGCCCATGATCATCGAGATGACCAACCGCGGGCCGGATTCGGCCGGCGTCGCGATCTACCGCAACCCGGTGAAGGACAACGAGATCAAGTTCTCGCTGGCTCATGACGATGCCTCCTATGATTGGAAGCACGTCGATGCGGGCCTCGAGGAGGCACTCAAGTGCGATGCGCGGATCGAGCAGATCGGCAACCATTGCATTCTCGTCACCACGGCGAAGGAAGACGACGTCATCCAGTGGCTGAAGAAGAACGCCCCGGCGGTGCGCGTCGTGGGTTCCGGCCACACGATCGAGATCTTCAAGGAGACGGGCCTTCCCGAGAACGTCTACAGCAAGTTCGATCTCTCCAAGGCGGCCGGCACCCACATCATCGGCCACACCCGCATGGCGACCGAGAGCGCGGTGACGACCGCGGGCTCCCATCCCTTCGCCACCGGGGCCGATCTCTGCCTCGTGCACAATGGCTCGCTGTCGAACCACAACCGCCTGCGCGAAAACCTGCGCCGCGAGGGCATGGAGTTCCAGACCGAGAACGATACGGAAGTGGCCGCCGCCTACATGACCTGGAAGCTCAGGAGCGGCGCCAGCCTGAAGGAAGCGCTGCAGGACGGGCTGAAGGATCTCGATGGCTTCTACACCTTCCTCGTCGGCACGGCGGGCGGCTTCGCCGTGGTGCGCGACCCCATCGCCTGCAAGCACGCGGTGATGGCGGAGACGGATGACTGGGTCGCCATGGCCACCGAATACCGCGCCATCGCGCATCTGCCCGGCGCGGATGACGCGAAGATCTGGGAGCCCGAGCCCTCAACGATCTACACCTGGGGCGGCAACGCCTGATCACCACCACGCTCTAGCAGGGACGGATAATCGCATGAACGAACTCGATCTCAAGGCCGTGGGTGTCACGGCCATCAACCAGACGCTCTACAAGGTTCCCAAGGACTCGAACGAGCGCCACTGGATGATCAGGAACCCGATGGGCCAGCACGCCATCGCCTGCGGGCTCGACGGCCCGCTCGCCGTCGACATCATGGGCCATGTCGGCTTCTATTGCGGCGGCATGAACAAGGAGGCCGAGATCACCATTCACGGCCATGCCGGCGTGGGCCTCGCCGAAAACATGATGTCGGGTGTCGTCTGGGTGAAGGGCAATGCGTCTGAATCCGCTGGCGCCACGGCCAATGGCGGCCTGCTGGTCATCGAGGGCGATGCCTCTTCGCGCTGCGGCATTTCGATGAAGGGCGTGGACATCGTCGTGGGCGGCTCGGTGGGCCACATGTCGGCCTTCATGGCGCAGCGCGGCAACCTTGTGGTCTGCGGCGATGCGGGCGAGGCGCTGGGCGATTCGATCTACGAGGCGCGCCTCTATGTGAAGGGCCGGGCCGACAATCTGGGTGCTGATTGCATCGAGAAGGACATGCGCGCTGAGCATCTCGAAGACCTCGCGAAGCTTCTCGAGCGCGCCAAGATGAAGCATCGCCCGCAGGATTTCCGCCGCTACGGTTCGGCCCGCAAGCTTTACAACTTCAACGTCGACCACGCCGACGCTTATTGAGGCATTCCCCCATGGACATGAACACTCCCCGCACGCCCCCGCGCAAGTCAGCGACCTTCGATGACTATACGCTGGCTGAAATCCGCCGCGCCGCGACGACCGGCATCTATGACATCCGCGGTGCGGGCGCCAAGCGCAAGCTGCCGCATTTTGACGACCTGCTGTTCCTTGGCGCCTCGATCTCGCGCTACCCGCTGGAAGGCTACCGCGAGAAGTGCGGCACCGATGTTGTGCTCGGCACGCGCTTCGCCAAGAAGCCCCTCGAACTCAAGATCCCCATCACCATCGCCGGCATGAGCTTCGGCTCGCTCTCGGCCCAGGCCAAGGAAGCCCTGGGCCGCGGCGCCTCGATGGCGGGCACCTCGACGACCACGGGCGACGGCGGCATGACTCCGGAAGAGCGCGGCCAGTCCAAGCATCTCGTCTACCAGTATCTCCCCTCGCGCTACGGCATGAACCCGGATGATCTCCGCAAGGCGGATGCGATCGAGGTGGTTGTGGGCCAGGGCGCCAAGCCCGGTGGCGGCGGCATGCTGCTGGGCCAGAAGATTTCGGACCGTGTCGCGCAGATGCGCTGCCTGCCCAAGGGCATCGACCAGCGCTCCGCCTGCCGCCATCCTGACTGGACGGGGCCTGACGATCTCGAGATCAAGATCCACGAACTCCGTGAGATCACCATGTGGGAAAAGCCGATCTACGTGAAGGTCGGCGGTACAAGGCCTTACTATGACGTGGCCCTTGCGGTGAAGGCCGGGGCCGATGTCGTGGTGCTGGATGGCATGCAGGGCGGCACGGCGGCAACGCAGGAGGTCTTCATCGAGCATGTCGGCATCCCGACGCTCGCCTGCATCCGCCCCGCGGTGAAGGCGCTGCAGGATCTGGGCATGCATCGCAAGGTGCAGCTCATCGTCTCGGGCGGCATCCGCTCAGGCGCTGACGTCGCCAAGGCGCTGGCGCTGGGAGCGGATGCGGTGGCGATCGGCTCTGCAGCCCTCGTGGCGCTGGGCGACAATGACCCGCACCTCGAGGAGGAATACAAGGCGCTGGGTACTACGGCTGGCGCCTATGACGACTGGCACGAAGGCCGCGACCCCGCGGGCATCACCACCCAGGACCCGGTGCTGGCCGCCAGGCTCGACCCCGTGAAGGCTGGCCGCCGGCTTTCGAACTACCTGAAAGTGATGACGCTCGAAGCCCAGACCGTGGCGCGTGCCTGCGGCAAGAGCCATCTCCATAACCTCGAGCCGGAAGATCTCTGTGCGCTGACGGTCGAATCGGCCGCCATGGCGCAGGTGCCCCTGGCCGGAACGGGCTGGATTCCCGGCCGCGGCGGATATTAAGATCACAGGCAATCACCCTCCGGCCTTCGCGGCCGGAGGGAAAAAATCAAAAATCTCGGGAGAGAGACAAACAATGAGCGAACTTGCCTCCTACGCCAAGAAGAACGGCATCAAATTCTTCCTGTTCAACTTCACGGATCTTTTCGGCGTGCAGCGCGCCAAGCTGGTTCCGGCGGAGGCCGCCGCCAAGATGCAGAAGGCGGGTGCGGGCTTTGCGGGCTTCGCCACCTGGCTCGACCAGACCCCGGCCCATCCCGACATTCTGGTGATGCCCGATACCAACGCCATCATTCCGCTGCCGTGGCGGCCCGAAGTGGCCTGGGTGGCGGGCGAACCGTGGATGAATGGCGAGCCGCTGGCCCAGGCGCCGCGCGTTGTGCTGCGCAAGCTCACCGAACACTACGCCAAGAAGAACATGAAGCTGATGGCCGGTGTCGAGCCTGAGTTCCACCTCATCAACGCCGATGGCTCTGCCGTCTCCGACCACCGTGACACGGCGGAGAAGCCCTGTTACGACCAGGCCGCCATCATGCGCCGACTCGATGTCATCGCCGAGATCTGCTCCACCATGACCAGCCTCGGCTGGGGCCCCTACCAGAACGACCATGAGGATGCGAACGGCCAGTTCGAGATCAACTGGAACTTCGCCGATGCGCTGACAACGG
>NZ_JBIICB010000406.1:0-2501 GCF_044239095.1 Aestuariivirga sp.
AAAACACATAACGAAAGACCCAAGCCCTTCGTATGGACAAAGTCCGCCGATGACATCCTCGCCGCCATCAAACGTTTCTGCCTCAGACAAAATCAAATCACAAAAACTTCGGAATCAGGACACTAGAGCATGATCCGCACAAGTGGAAACCACTTTTGCGACAAGATCATGCTCAAGCTATTGAACTTGCGCGAGTTCTTTTCGACCAGGTGATTCCACCTGGTCGGAACGCGCGCTAAGGCGCGCGCGCCTGATGCTTCCCGTCCGGTGGCATGCGGATCAGCCTTGCTTTGCCATTACACGTCGAGGTTTGCGACACTCAGCGCATTTTCGCGGATGAAGTCGCGGCGCGGTTCCACCACGTCGCCCATCAGCTTGGTGAAGATGTCGTCGGCCTCGTCGAGTTCGGAGACCTTGACGCGCAACAGGGTGCGGACGTTGGGATCGAGCGTCGTTTCCCAGAGCTGGCCCGGGTTCATTTCGCCAAGACCCTTGTAGCGCTGCATGGTGATGCCCTTGCGGCCGAAGGCGAAGATGGCATCGAGCAGCGAGGAGGGACCGTAGATCGCCGTTTCGCTATCCTTGCGGCGGAGCCGGGCGGGCTTCGCATAGATTTCCTGCAGATGCTCTGCCTTGCGGTCCAGGCGCAGCGCATCGGCGGAGCCGATGAGCTTGCCGTCGAGCATCCAGGCCTCCTTCACGCCACGCACCTCGCGCGAGAAGCTCAAGCCGCCGTCAGACGTTGGCTCGCCCACCCAGCCGCGCTCCGTTTCCTCCGCAATGATGTCGAGGCGCCGGGCAATGTAGGCGGCGGCATCGGACGCCTGCGCGGCGCTTGCGAGCACTTCGGGGTTGAGAACGCCGGCGATCGCCGCCTGCTCGATCAGCGGGCGCGGATAGCGTGAATGCAGCGCATCGAGGGCGGCACGCACCGACAGGGCCTCCTCGACGATGGAGCGGAGGTCCGCGCCGGCGCGTTCGGTGCCGTCGGCAAGCACGAGGGCGGTGCTCTCGAGACCCGTATCCACGAGATAGGCTTCGAGCGCCTTCGAATCCTTGAGATACTGCTCGGAAGAACCGCGCTTCACCTTATAGAGCGGCGGCTGCGCGATATAGAGATGGCCGCGCTCGATGATCTCCGGCATCTGCCGGTAGAAGAAGGTCAGGAGCAGTGTGCGGATGTGGGCGCCGTCGACGTCGGCGTCCGTCATGATGATGATCTTGTGGTAGCGCAGCTTGTCGGCGTTGAACTCCTCGCGGCCGATGCCCGTCCCCAGCGCCGTGATGAGCGTGCCGATCTCGGCGGATGACAGCATCTTGTCGAAGCGCGCGCGCTCCACGTTCAGGATCTTGCCGCGGAGCGGCAGCACCGCCTGGTTCTCCCGGTGGCGCGCCTGCTTGGCGGAACCGCCAGCCGAGTCGCCCTCGACGATGAAGAGTTCGGATTTCGCCGGATCGCGCTCCTGGCAGTCCGCAAGCTTGCCGGGAAGGGACGAAATGTCGAGCGCACCCTTGCGCCGTGTCAGCTCGCGCGCCTTGCGCGCGGCCTCGCGGGCGGCCGCAGCCTCGACGACCTTGGAGACGATCGACTTTGCTTCGGCAGGGTGCTCCTCGAACCAGGCGCCGAGCTGGTCGTTGACCAGGTTCTCGACCACGGGGCGGACCTCCGACGAGACAAGCTTGTCCTTCGTCTGGGAGGAGAACTTGGGATCGGGCACCTTGACGGACAGCACGCAGGTCAGCGCTTCGCGCGCGTCGTCACCGGTGAGCTGCACCTTTTCCTTCTTGGCGATGCCGCTTTCATTGGCATAGTTGTTGACCACCCGTGTGAGCGCCCCGCGGAAGCCCGCAAGATGCGTGCCGCCATCGCGCTGGGGGATGTTGTTGGTGAAGCTGAGCACGTTCTCGTGGTAACTGTCGTTCCACCACAGCGCGCAATCGACGGTGATGCCGTCCCTTTCGCCATGGATCATGATCGGTTCGGAAAGCACCGCCTGCTTGGTGCGGTCGAGATAGCGCACAAAGGCCGCGATGCCGCCCTCGTAGAAGAGCTCCACCAGCTTGTCCTCGACGCCGCGCTTGTCGGTGAGGAGGATGCGCACGCCCGAATTGAGGAAGGCAAGCTCGCGCAAGCGGTGCTCCAGTGTCGCGAAGTCGAACTCGATCATGGTGAAGGTTTCGGGAGAGGGCAGGAAGGTCACCTCCGTGCCACGCTTATCCGGGGCTTCGCCAACCACCCGGAGCGGTGCATCCGGTTCGCCATGGCTGAAGCTCATGAAGTGCTCCTTGCCATCACGGAAGACGGTGAGCTTGAGCTTGGTCGAGAGCGCGTTGACGACGGAGACGCCCACCCCGTGCAGGCCGCCCGAGACCTTGTAGGAATTCTGGTCGAACTTTCCGCCCGCGTGAAGCTGGGTCATGATGACTTCCGCCGCCGACACGCCTTCGCCGGTGTGGATGTCGGTGGGGATGCCACGGCCATTGTCGGTGACGGTGCAGGA
>NZ_JBIICB010000150.1:0-10064 GCF_044239095.1 Aestuariivirga sp.
TCCCGGCCTTCGCCGGGATGACGCCACTCAAAAAAATGCCCCCGTCCGCTGAGGTGCGGGCGGGGGCTTGTCGCGTGACTCAGTGACCGGCGAGAACGGCCAGCAGCAGCAGCGCCACGATGTTGGTTATCTTGATCATCGGGTTCACGGCGGGGCCCGCCGTGTCCTTGTAGGGGTCGCCGACGGTGTCGCCGGTGACGGAGGCCTTGTGGGCATCCGAGCCCTTGAAGTGCTTGACGCCCTTCGAGTCAACGAAGCCGTCCTCGAAGGACTTCTTCGCATTGTCCCAGGCGCCGCCGCCCGCCGTCATCGAGATGGCGACGAACAGGCCGGTGACGATCACGCCCATCAGCATGGCGCCGACGGCCGCGAAGGCCATCGCCTTGCCGGCAATCGCGAGGATCACGAAGTAGACCACGATGGGCGAGAGCACGGGCAGCAGCGAGGGAACGATCATTTCCTTGATCGCGGCCTTGGTCAGCATGTCCACGGCGCGGCCGTAGTCAGGCTTCTCCGTGCCCTTCATGATGCCGGGCTTTTCCTTGAACTGGCGGCGCACTTCCACCACCACGGCCTGGGCCGCACGGCCCACGGCCGTCATCGACATGCCGCCGAAGAGATAAGGCAGCAGGCCGCCGAACAGGAGGCCGACGACGACGTAAGGATTGGCCAGCGAGAAGTCCACCGCACCCAGTCCCTTGAAGTACTGGTAGACGGTCGAACCTTCGGCATTGGCCTGTGCCGTGAAGTAGGCCAAGTCCTGCGTGTAGGCCGCGAACAGCACCAGCGCACCGAGGCCCGCGGAGCCAATGGCATAGCCCTTGGTGACGGCCTTGGTGGTGTTGCCGACTGCGTCCAGCGCGTCAGTGTTGTGGCGCACTTCCTTAGGCAGGCCCGCCATTTCGGCGATGCCGCCCGCATTGTCCGTCACCGGACCGAAAGCATCGAGCGCCACGATCATGCCAGCGAGCGCCAGCATGGTGGTGACGGCCACCGCGGTGCCGAACAGGCCACCGAGGATGTAGGTCACGATGATGCCCGCGATGATGACGAGGGCCGGAAGGGCGGTCGCTTCCATCGAGACGGCCAGACCCTGGATCACGTTGGTGCCGTGACCGGTGATCGAGGCCTCCGCGATGGAGTTGACCGGGCGCTTGCCGGTGCCCGTGTAGTATTCAGTGATCCAGATGATCGCCGCGGTGATGATGAGACCAACCACGCCGCACCAGAACAGGCTCATCGGCGTGAAGCCGCCGAGATCGACGGACATGCTGCCGAACACCAGGTAGATCACCGGGAGCAGTGCGATGAGCGAGAGCACGCCCGTCGCGATCACGCCCTTGTAGAGCGCGCCCATGATGTTGTTGCTGGCGCCGAGCTTGACGAAATAGGTGCCGATGATGGAGGTCACCACGCAAGCGCCGCCGATGGCCAGCGGCAGCACCATGCCGGCGAGCTTGAACTCAGCCGGAAGGGCAATCGCCGCGAGCACCATGGTGGCAACCGCGGTCACCACATAGGTTTCGAACAGGTCGGCCGCCATGCCGGCGCAATCGCCGACGTTGTCGCCGACGTTGTCGGCGATGGTGGCAGGGTTCCTCGGATCATCTTCCGGGATGCCCGCTTCGACCTTGCCCACCATGTCGCCGCCGACGTCCGCACCCTTGGTGAAGATGCCGCCGCCCAGGCGCGCGAAGATCGAGATCAGCGAGGCGCCGAAGGAGAGAGCCACCAGAGCGTCGATGACGGTGCGGCCCGTCGGGTCGAAGCCCATCGAGCCCGAGAGGAAGCCGAAATAGAGGGTGACGCCGAGGAGGCCCAGCCCTGCGACGAGAAGGCCCGTGACCGCGCCCGCCTTGAAGGCGAGGTCGAGGCCGCCGGCGAGCGACTTGGTGGCCGCCTGCGCCACGCGCACATTGGCGCGCACCGAGACGTGCATGCCGATGAAGCCCGCGAGGCCGGACAGGATCGCGCCGATGGCGAAGCCGATGGCCGACCAGACGCCAAGCAGCAGCCAGGCGAGAACGAAGATCACCACGCCGACGATGCCGATGGTGGTGTACTGACGGGTGAGATAGGCCGTTGCGCCTTCGCGCACGGCAGCGGAAATCTCCTGCATACGGGCCGAGCCGGCGTCCGCGGCCATCAGGCCGCGCGTCGTCACGATGCCGTACACGATGGAGAGCGCGCCTGCGAGCACGATCAGCCAGAGTGCAGTGGTCATGATAAACCCTTGTGTTTGTTCAGCGTTTCCCCAGGGCCCCAAATGGCGGAACACTCCGCCTCATCCCTGCCCCGGAAAGTGCTGTCCGTATGCCAAATCAAGGCCTTGAGTGCAACAAGCAGAACGGATTGGCCCACAGATGAAATACCACCCTGAGGCTGTGTTTCCGCCACGAAAGCGGCGGGATTTCATGGTCTATAGACTCCCGGTGGCGAAGGACGGGACGGCGGCATGAAGAACTGGGTCTGGGGCATTGTAACGATTGCATTTTTGGCTGCCGGGCTGGCCGTGCTGCCCAGGGGCCTCGAGGCTCTCCAGCTCCTCGCCGGACCCCGGGACGAGGCGGCCGTGGCCCATTACGCCCTCACCTTGCGCACCCCCGCCGATTATACGCGCGGGATTGACGGGGCGGTTGCGGCGAAGGACGAAGACCTTGCGGAAAGCCTGCTGGCGCTGGCGGATGAGCGTGGCGTGCCCCTGCCCGAGACCTACCGCGCCAAGGTTGCGGACGCCAAGGCAGAAGCCGATGCCCGCATGGGCGCTGATGCCTGGAACGGCTTCCTCTACGGCGATGCCTCCAACGAGGCAGCCCTTGCGGGCGCGGTCGCCAGCGACCTCACCGGCATCGGCGATGTGCGCGACCTCTACACCCAGGCCGAAAACTATTTCACGGGCAAGGAGGTGGACCCCTTCCTGGTCGGGCTCTCCACCATAGGCCTCGGCGTGACGGCCGCCACCATCGCCTCGGCCGGTATCACACTCCCGGCGCGCTCCGGCCTCAGCACCGTGAAGGCGGTAAAGCGGGCGGGCAAACTCTCCAAGCCGCTGGCCAAGGAACTCTCCGTGATTGCCGCCGACGCCCTCGACAAGCGCGCCATCAAGGGACTTGCCACATCTCTGGAGAGCCTGGGAACGGACATCTACACCATCGGCAGCAAGGCCGGTTACCGCGCCACGCTGGCGACACTGGGCACGGCCGCGTCGGTCAAGGAGGTGGGCATGATCGCCAAGCTCTCCGCCCGCTTCGGCAAGGCCACCCGCGCCGTTCTCGTGCTGGCGGGAGGCGCGCTGACCTTCGCCAGCGTCACGGCCTCGGCTGCCTTCTGGTCGATCTCGATGCTGATGTGGGTGGTGGCGGCATTGCTGGGCGTGACCAGGCTATGCTGGCGGTTGGGACGCTGGATGGCGCCGATGCCGGCAAGACTTGCTACCGCCTAGATCATGATCCGCAAAAGTGGGAACCACTTTTGCGGATCATGATTACCCCGCATTCGCCAGATGACACACTGATTTCTGGCAGAATTTCCACGATTAAGGTATATATATCAGGCGTTTAACCTGAACCGCATGAGGCCCTCATGGAGAACCCGGCGGGTGAATCGAGGGATGGTGCTCTCAGGCTCGATTTCAACCGCCGTCTGAAGCTTGAGTTCCATGGTTCGCGGCTCGCCTCCGATGCCGGGCTGCTGGCTTATCGCGAACTCGACGATGCACTGGGCCTCAGCGCGATGGCCTGTGACGTGCCCGCCGATGCCCGCACCGGCAAAAACGGCCGCCATGCGCTGGTCGGCATGCTGCGGCAGCCGGTGTTCGGGGAGAAGAACCTTACTGCGCTCTCCGATCTGTCAGGCCAATGGATCGACAAGGTGCAGGCTCGCCGTTCAACAGGCAGCAACTTACTGGATATGGATTCGAGCGTAAGCCCGACCCATGGCGAGCAGGAGAGCAGCGTCTGGAACGATCACTTCGAATGCGCGTGCTACCATCCGCTGTTCGTGTTCAACCAGTTCGGCGACCGCGAACGCTGCGCCCTGCGCCCAGGCAATGTTCACAGCGCAGACGACTGGAGGAGTGTGCTGCAGCCTGTCGTTGAGCGTTAGCAGGAACGGGACCTGCGCCGCTACTTCCGGGGCGATGCCGCCTTCGCCTCACCCGACATCTATGAGTTTCTGGAGACAGAGGGCTACAAGTCTACGATCCGTCTCCTGCTTCACGCCCTCGCCGACAATCTCGGTAACTTCCTGCGCACCCTTGCAACACCCGAACCGATCAAGGACTGCTCGCTGACCAGCCAGGGGGAGAAGCTGATCAAGATCGGCGCGAAGATCATCAGCCACGGCCGCTATGTTGCCGTCCAGATGGCCGAAGTCGCTATCCCGAGACAACTCTTCGCCGGCATTCTGCGGCTGATCGCCGAACTGCGGCTACCGCCTGATCCATCACCGGCGTGAAAGGCCCGGTTGTCCTGCGTTCCAGATCAAACCAAGGGAGAGGTGCGTCTTGATCAGCGCACAATCACGGCAAAATCGACATACACGGCAAACAATGAGCAGAAATTGCTGTCATGGCAGACCGTCGACGCTGTTTGCCAAGGGCCGGTCTTGCATCCGGCCCAGAATTGCGCAACACCCGGACCTAACAAGCCAGTCATCTGGTGGATGTCGGTTTAAGGGATGGGACCCTGTTGGCCATTTTCGACCATTGGGGTAGCCGTTGTCGACCACTGCCGAGGCTAGGCCCGTAGAGGACTTTTCCTGACGTATCGATCCAAAAGTCACCGACCACATGCAACACGACAGCTTTCGTAGTGTTACTGAGACAGTCACTATTGTTCTGCGCTGCAATAGGACTTTTGCATCGCACAGAGACATCCTGAGACTGATTGCCGGACTGCGGCCACCGCCTGATCCAGTGCCGACATGAGCGGACCGGTTGTGATGAGTTCCAACGAAAACCAAGGAAGAGGTGCGTCTCCACAGTTCTGGCGCTGAACACGCCATCGTTGCCGCCATCAGTGCCTGGCGGCCTGCGTTGGAGGGCGCGTTGGCGCGGGGGTTTTGCCAAACGACCACCAACGTGGCAACAACAACCCCGAAACGTCGGTCATCCGGCGAATGTTGGACAATACTGAAAGCCGCTTTTGCAATGCGCATCGCCTATTATTTTGAACCGATCATGACAACCTTCACGGCACTGGATGATCAGGGAGTGCTGATCGATTTGCACGAGCGCACATTCCGGAGCAACGGTTGGGAGCCGGTACGGCTGAGCGAGCAAACCTCGCGCAGGCACCCCCTGTATGAGTTCTTTTCCCGCAGAGACACAATCCTCGCCAGGACAAAGAATGAGTGGTCCTATGCCCGCGCCTGCTACATGCGCTGGCTGGCCTATGCCGTGGAAGGGATTCCCTTCTGTGACTTCGATGTCCTGAACTACGGATTCACGCCTGAAGATGCAGCCGAACTCATGGCAGAAGCGAAGGCGCCCCTGCTGATCTCGAATGCGGGCGCCGTCGGTCTCTTGCGCTCATCCGACTATAAGAGCGTGATCAACCTCTTCGTCGATTTCGTCAAGAATCCCGTCTTGAGAGGTCGCCTTAAAACCGAAGACATCAATGACATGACGATACTGCAGGAGCTGAGTCCGGGCTGGTTCACGCAAGTTCCGTTCGAAGATCGGCGCTTTGCAAAGGACTATTCGACCGAGGGGTGGCGCGAGGCAAAGCTGGTGCATTATCCCTACCACTATACCCCCGTGCCGCGCGGTCGCACCGCCGTGCAGGCAAGACTGCCTGAGGAACTAAAAGTCGCGCAGGTTATTGAGGAGGAACTCGCCAGGTTGGGGTGCAGATCGATGCTCGACCTCTCCTGTGGCCGCGGGATGCAGGCAAACGATCTCTTCACCTTTGGCTATGCAGGGACGGTCATGTCTCTTGCCTCGGCGGCGGAGAACAGGAGAAGCGTGGGAAAGACTCTGGATAGTAACCCCGCATGGATCATGTTGCCGCAGCCCGGAGCATGGAACGTGCAGGACGGTTCTCACCTGGCGATTGAGGAACTCATCGACATCCTTGCGGGACGGGGGCTCACCGAAAGCCTGCGGGCCAGTTTCGATTCCGTGGTTATCGGTTCTCGCTTCTTGAAGGCCCGCAACCTGGACCGGCTGCTCGAATCTTTACCATCGCTGAAGGTCGTCGGCCTCGTGAGGGGCAAGATGGATGGGAAGGAGGAGGCTGAAGTCCTGGTTCCGCCATCCTGGTTGGACGCCCACGCATTTCACGAGGTGGCGGCTGTGCATTCAGCAGGTCTCCGGCTCTATGAACGGCATACGGGCGCACGCGCGATACCCGTTCAGAAAGAGCCTTTCTCGATCGGTTCTGTCGTGACCTCGCTGGGGCCAACACCCAGACGTATCTCGGCGACCAAGATGGATTTTGGCGAGCACTGGCTCAAGCACTGTGCGGCCTCCTGGAGAATGACAGCGCCAGTGGTGCGCTCGGTCTCGGAGATTGCGCCATCTCTTTCGGGGATCGAATGGGCGAAGGTTGAAGCAAAACCGAAGATCGCCGAACTGATTGCTGCCATTCCTCCGGACAACAAGAAACCGGTATTGCTCGTGAATGCGGACATCGTGATCACGCAGTCCCTCCGCGACTTGCAGCACTCACTTTGCGACAGCGTCCTCTATTATGGGCGACGTGTCGATGTCGTCGCACCCAGGGAACCCAAGGCGAAATATACGGCTCTAGGCTATTACCACTGGGGGTTCGACTATTTCATTCTGCCGCCGGAGTTCGTCCGGTCAGTGAACCTGGAAAGATCACTTCCAGACTTCTTCCGGATCGGCGAGCCTTGGTGGGACTATGCCATTCCGATCCTGGCGCTCGCCAGTGGCTTTCCCGTAAAGCGTCTCGCAATCAGTAAGCCAGCAGCGTTGCATCTGAAGCATCCAATCGTCAGCAATCAGTATCTGAAGCAAACTGGAGTCAAGTTCATTGCATGGCTCAGGACGCTTGATACGTCGCGATCGACCGTGCTGTCGGATATTCTGCCGTATTGGCTGCAAGAAGAAAAGTTGGTCGAGATAAATGGCGGATTTTCGCGGCTAACGGCCGCGATACTGGAAGACATGCCTTAGGTTGCTATGCCCACCTGCGGCGTGGGGGCAGGGATCGTGTCTGCCCCGCGCGCTCCGACTCACGTGGCGGACTCGCGCTACGTGAAGTATCGCGGATAAATGAAAAGTCGCCGAATTTCCCATTAACAGATTGATCTTGCGCGAGTTCTTTTCGACCAGGTGAGTCCACCTGGCCGGAACGCGCTACGACCGTCATCCCGGCGAAGGCCGGGATCCAGCGTTCTTGTCAGCGCCCAAAGCTGGACCCCGGCCTTCGCCGGGGTGACGTGGCAAGGGGGCCGGATGGCGCGCCAGCCAGGCGATCATGACGAGTGCCAGCACGACCATGGGCAGCACGGCGTAGTTCACGCCGCTCCAGCCGAACCAGGCGAGCAGCTTTCCGGCGCTGAGCGAGGTCAAGGCCGTCGTGGCGAAGACGAGGAAGTCGTTCAGGCCCTGGGCCTTGTTGCGCTCCTCCGGCTCATAGGTATCGGTGAGCAGCGCCGTGCCGCCGATGAATCCGAAGTTCCAGCCCAGACCCAGCAGGATCAGCCCGGCGGCGAAATTCTCAAAATGAATGCCCATCAGGCCCGATACTGCAGCACCCACCAGCAGCAGCATGCCCAGGGCTGAAATCTTCTCCGCCCCGAAGCGGTTGATCAGGCTGCCGGTGAAGAAGCTGGGAACGAACATAGCCAGCGCATGCCACTGGATGACCCAGCTCGAATCCTTGACCGAGAAGCCGCAGCCCAGCATGGCAACGGGGGTGGCCGTCATCACCAGCATCATGATGCCATAGGCCAGCATGGCGGTGAGGGCCGCCACGATGTAGCGCGGCTGGCGGGCGATGACGCCCAAAGGCCGGCCCGAGGGCGCGTCATGCTTCTCGGTCAGCGGAATGTCGACGGCGAGCAGCAGCACGGCGCCGATGACCGCCAGAAGCGCCATCGCCGCCCAGGTGCCCGCGAAGGTGACCGGCGCCAGCAGGTCAACCGTGTACATGACGATGAGCGTGCCAATGAGAGCGGCCACGATGCCGCCCGTCATAACCCAGGAGATGGCCTTGGGGCGGAAGGCCGGACTTGCCGTATCCGCCGCCGCGAAGCGGTAATAGGAGGCCGAGGCCTGATAGATGCCGACGAGAAGGCAACCCGCCAGGAACAGCCCGAAGCTGCGCTGGAAGATCGCCACCATGCCGATGAGTGCGCCGGCGGCCCCCAGCAGCGCACAGGCAACGAAGCCCGCGCGGCGGCCCACGCGGCGCATCAGCAGCGAAATGGGGAAGGTGGTGAGCGCGGTGCCGACGATGGTGAGCGACATGGGCAGCGTTGCCCAGGAGGGGCTGGGCGCCAGCTGCGCGCCAACCAGCCCCGAGGTCACCACGACCGCCGTCAGCGTTGCGCCATAGAGTGCTTGCGCGCTGGCGAGGATGACCGCATTGCGGCGGGCCTTGCTGTCGTCGAAGACTGTGTCTTCCGCCGTCACGCGGCGAATTCCCGAGGCCGCTTCTGGCGCGCCAGCCTGTCCAGCACGCCGTTGACGAAGCGCGGCTCCTCCGTGCCGAAGAAGGCATCCGCCACGTCGACATATTCGCTGATCGCCACGCGTGCCGGAACGCGCTCCATGAACATCAGCTCATAAGCCCCCGCGCGCAGAATGGCACGCACCGTGGAATCGAGCCGGTGCAGCGGCCAGCCCTTGTCGAGGATCTGGTCAACCACGGGATCGATGGCCTTCTGCTCGCGCACCACGCCATCCACCACCTCTTTGAGGTGCCGGTAGTCGGCCTCGCCACACTGGCCATCCTCGAAATTCTCGCCCACGGCGCGGGCGGAGAACTGGGCCAGCGTCTCGCCCACGTCCGAGCCCGACAGGTCCATCTGGTAAAGCGCCTGCACCGCGCCCAGCCTTGCGGCAGAGCGGCGCTCGCGCGGATATTTGTTGTCGCTGGCGTTCACGAGCCGGCTTTCACGTCGAGGCCTGCGGCCTTGCGGCTCATCAGCCGCGAGTAGCGGATCATGGTCAGGGCGGCTTCGGCTGCGCCGCCGCCCTTGTCCATCTCGTCCACCCGGGCGCGGGCCCAGGCCTGGTCATCATTCTCGCAGGTGAGGATGCCATTGCCGATGCACAGGCCCTCAAGCGTCAGATCCATGATGCCGCGCGAGCTTTCGTTCGCCACGACATCATAATGCGTGGTCTCGCCGCGCAGCACGCAGCCCAGCGCGACATAGCCGTGGTAGAGGCCCGTCTCATGCGCGATGGCGATGGCGCCGGGAATTTCGAGGGCGCCTGGAACCGCGAGCCGCTCCCACGTGGCGCCAGCCATCTCGATATGCGCGATGGCGCCGCGGCAGAGCTCGTCGCAGATGTCGCCATAAAAGCGCGCCTCAAGGATCAGCATGTGGGCGCGGGTGTGTTCGACGGAGGCCTTGGACTTTTCGGATTTCATGTCGGTCTGTACTCGGTGAGGCGGGCCACATAGCGCGCCAGCATGTCGATTTCAATGTTGACCCGCTGCCCCTCAACCATGGTGCCCCATGTGGTGACGGCCTGGGTGTGCGGAATGATGTTGACGCCGAAGTGATTACCCTCGACCTCGTTGACGGTGAGCGAGGTGCCGTCGATCGCCACCGAACCCTTGGGCGCGATGAAGCGGGCCAGTTCATTGGGCACGCGGAAGCGGAAGCGTTGCGAGGCGCCTTCGGGCGTGATCGACACGATCTCGCCCAGCCCGTCCACATGGCCGGACACGATGTGCCCGCCCAATTCATCACCGATCTTGAGCGCCCGCTCGAGGTTGATGCGGGTACCCTCAGCCCAGCCGCCCAGCGTGGTCTTGGACAGGGTTTCGGCAGAGGCCTGAATGGCGAACCAATTCGCCCCCTTTTCGATGACGGTGAGGCAGCAGCCATTGCAGGCGATGGAGGCGCCGAGGTCAACGCTC
>NZ_JBIICB010000007.1:0-36965 GCF_044239095.1 Aestuariivirga sp.
AGCGTCAGGTGCTGGATCAGAGGCTCGCCATAAACACGAATGCCCTTCTGGCGCGCCCGGCGGATCGCCTCATGCGCCTGCTCGCTCGATGTGTGCACGATGTAGACGGGAACGCCCGCGGCATCGGCGATCATGATGGCGCGGTTGGTGGCCTCGCCTTCCACCTCAGGCGGGCGCGAATAGGCATGCGCCTCAGGACCGGTGTTGCCCTCGCTCATGTATTTCTGCTGCAAGGCGGCCACGATGTCGCCGTTCTCGCAGTGGACGAGCGGCAGCGCGCCAAGTGCGGCGCAGCGCTGGAATGACGCGAACATCTGGTCGTCATTGACCATCAACGCACCCTTATAGGCCATGAAGTGCTTGAAGGTGTTGATGCCGCGGCTCACGACCTCGGCCATCTCGTTGAAGTGCGTCTCAGACCATCCGTTGATGCACATATGGTAGGAATAGTCACAGGAGGCCTGGCGCGTGGCCCTGCCTTCCCAGTCATTCATCGCCGCCACCATGCCGTCATTGCCGGGGATCACGAAGTCGACCACCATCGTCGTGCCGCCGGAAAGGGCAGCGAAGGTGCCACTCTCCCAGGTCTCGGCCGCCGTGGTCGCCATGAAAGGCATTTCGAGATGGGTGTGGGGATCGATGCCGCCCGGCATGATGTAGGCGCCTTCCGCATCAATGACGGTATCGCCCTTCAGGTTGGGTCCGATTTCGGCGATCTGCTCACCCTCGATGAGGATGTCGGCAACATATGTGCGGTCGGCCGCAACGATCGTGCCTCCCTTGATGACCTTGGACATTCTGCTTCTCCCTATAACACTCTTGCGTACTGAACCCCGCCCTCAGCCTTCCGGCGGAGGATTGCGCTTCGACCGGCCATTCACGATCCTTCCACCGTTGCGCACTTCAAGGTTCCGCTGATTCACACGCCATTCTGATACGCCACGGCCTGCATGGAAAGATGATAGTGGAAGCCCGTCAAGCCGTCGATGTCCCCGTGTACAGGCTCGAAATGAAGTTTGAACCGCGGCAGCCCACCCAGCTCACAGGGGGTGGGGATGATGGCACTTCCCGCATCCTGCCGTCATTCCGGCGAAAGCCGGAAACCAGCTGTCTTTCCGCGTCGTTGCCGTCCAAAGCTGGACCCCAGCTTTTGCTGGGGTGACGGCGCTGGAGAGTGGCGGACGGCGCTCCGGGTCTAGATATCCAGCCCCTCTTCGCTCACGAACTCCGCCCGCTCCGAGATGAAATTAAACCGCTCCTCGGGCTTGTTGCCCATGAGCTGTTCGACGGTCTTCGCGGTGGCGGCGCGGGCGGCGTCTTCGAGGGTGACGCGGAGGAGATGGCGCTTCCTGGGATCCATCGTCGTTTCCTTCAGCTGACTAGGCAGCATTTCGCCCAGGCCCTTGAAGCGGCTGACGTCTACCTTGCCACGGCCCGAGAGTTCCGTGCGCATCAGCTCCTCGCGGTGCTTGTCGTCCCGGGCGTAGGCGACCTTCGGCCCCTGGGCCAGCTTGTAGAGAGGCGGCACGGCCAGATAGAGGTGGCCCTGGTCGATCAAGAGCGGCATCTGGCGGTAGAAGAAGGTCATCAGGAGTGAGGCGATGTGGGCGCCGTCGACGTCGGCGTCCGTCATGATGATGATCTTGTCGTAGCGCAGGTCATCCTCCCGGTAGGAGGAGCCGGTGCCGGCACCCAGCGCCTGGACGAGGTCGGTGAGCTGCTGGTTGCCCGCCAGCTTGTCCTTGGTGGCGGAAGCGACGTTCAGGATCTTGCCGCGCAAAGGGAGCACGGCCTGTGTTTCACGGTTGCGGGCCTGCTTGGCGGAGCCGCCAGCCGAGTCGCCCTCGACGATGAAGAGCTCGGAGCCCTCCTTCTGGGTGGCGGAACAGTCGGCGAGCTTGCCGGGAAGGCGGAGCTTGCGCACCGCCGTCTTGCGGGAAACATCCTTCTCCTGCCTTCTGCGGATACGCTCCTCGGCACGGTCGATGATGAAGTTGAGGAGCTTGTCCGCCTGGGCCGGGTGGCCGGTGAGCCAATGGTCGAAATGGTCGCGCACCGCATTCTCGACGATGCGCATGGCCTCGACGGTGGCAAGCTTGTCCTTGGTCTGGCCCTGGAACTCCGGCTCGCGGATGAAGACGGAGAGGAGTGCGCCGGACGAGGTCATCACATCTTCCGCCGTGATCACCGCAGCGCGCTTGTTCTGGGTCATTTCCGCATAGTTGCGGATCGACTTGGTGAGCGCGGTGCGCAGGCCCTGCTCATGCGTGCCGCCCTCAGGGGTCGGGATGGTGTTGCAGTAAGAGGACGAGAAGCCGTCCTCGCCGCCGAACCAGGCCACCGCCCATTCCACCGTGCCGTGGCTTCCTTCCTTCTCCACGCGGCCGGCGAAGATTTCGTCTGCCACGCGGGTCATGCCCTCGAGCCGCTCGGCCAGGAAGTCCTTCAGGCCGCCGGGGAAGTGGAGGACGGCCTTTTCCGGCGTGTCCTTGTCCTTGATGAGGGAGGCATCGCAGGACCAGCGGATTTCCACACCGCCGAAGAGATAGGACTTGGAGCGCGACATCTTGTAGAGCCGCGAAGCGAGGAAGCTGGTGTTGCCCTTGCCGAAGATCTGCTCATCCGGGTGGAAGGACACCTTGGTGCCGCGGCGGCCTGAGACCTTGCCGAGGTTCTCGATGGGGCCCGTTGGCTTGCCGCGCCGGAATTCCTGCTTGTAGAGTTGCTGGCCGCGCGCCACCTCGACGACCACATGGTCGGACAGCGCGTTCACCACCGACACGCCCACGCCATGGAGGCCGCCCGAGGTCTCGTAAGCACCGGAGTCGAACTTGCCGCCCGCGTGCAGCGTGGTCATGATCACTTCAAGGGCCGACTTGTCCTTGAACTTGGGGTGCGGATCGATGGGGATGCCGCGGCCATTGTCGGTGACGGAGAGATAGCCGTCCGTTGTGTAGCTGACGTCGATCCAGGTGGCATGGCCCGCCACCGCCTCGTCCATGGCATTGTCGAGCACTTCGGCAAAGAGATGGTGCAGCGCCTTCTCGTCCGTACCGCCGATATACATGCCGGGGCGGCGGCGGACGGGTTCGAGACCTTCGAGAACCTCGATATCGGCAGCGGTATAGCTTTCCTCCCCGCGTGATTTGGCGGAGGCCTTGGGCGCCGCAGGCTTCGCGGCGGCGGGCAGATCGTCAAAGAGGCTGGCGGATTTGGCTGGCTTGGCCATTCTTGTTCCCGAATCGTTTCAGCTGCTCACTAACGCCCCACCGGGGGTGCTTGCAACAGGTGACTGGCCGGCGTCCGCAGACAACACCACTGACGCAACGGCATGCGTCGTTCTTCTTGACTTCGCATCCAGCCGGGAGTTTCCTTAAAGACAATAAAATTGCTTCGCAGCAAACAACTCAAGGGATGGCCAAGCCCGCTGCGGAGAATAATGGCTGGCCAAGTGGGAGAAAACGCATGTCCGACCTCAATAGTCGCATTGAGGCCATGTACCAAGCCGACAGGCGAGGTGCGTGGTTCTTCGTTGCCGCCCTTTGGGTGGTGATCCTGTTCGTACTGATCATGTCCTGGCCGCACATTCCCGACCAAGGGGTGCGCACCGTCGTCGTCATCGCGGCGGCCGCCGTGCTGATCTTCAACACCGCCTCAATGGCCGCCATGCTGCGCCACTACGCCGAGGACAAGCGCTTCATATACGGCCTCGACATCCAGCACCTCGACGCCACGAAGAAGGAGCTCTGATCCATGGCCAAATACACGCCCCCCGAACAAAGCAGGTTCATGCAGTGGGTGGACATCATCTTCGTCGTGGCTGCGATCTTCCTCGCCCTCTGGCTGCCGCTGCAGGCTGGCTGGGCAGGCGTCTCGCGCGCCATCCAGAAGATCGAGAACCCGACCTGGGAAGCCCTCGGGCAGACCCCTGCCCAGGTCGAACAGTGGGTGAAGCTCGGCTTCGCCGATGCCGCCGCCGCACATGACATCATCCAGAACAAGTTCGACTACACCATCGACTGGGTGCAGCTCATCATCCTGACCATCGTCATCGCCGGTTACTTCATTTTCCTCTTCAAGGCCTCAGACAAGGAATACCGGGACGTGATCGACGAAAAGTTCAACCACAAGAGCAAGAAGGGGTAAGGCCATGTGGATCACAATTGCTAATGCCGGATGGGTGTTGTCCGCCGCCCTCGTTCTGTGGATGCTCTATGATTGGTTTCGGGTCGATACGACCTATCCCGAGGATGTCCTGACCTCATCCCGCGAGGGTGAGATCGAGGCCGTCCAGGAAAAGCACCGGGTGTGAGGGGGAAAGACATGTCAAGCAAAAGCGCCTCTTCCTCAGGCAGCGTCCAGCGCGTCTCCCTGCTCCGCATCCTCGGCCCCGGCCATGTCTGGGCCTTAGGGGTCGGCATCGTCCTCGTGGGCGAATACACCGGCTGGAACTTCGCCGCCGACAAGGGCGGCACGCTCGCCGCGCTGATCATCTGCTGGGTGATCGGACTTCTCTATACCTCGGTCGCCATGATCGATTCCGAAGTGACCTCCACAGTGGCCGCAGCCGGCGGGCAATATGCCCAGGCCAAGCACATCGTGGGGCCGCTGATGGCCTTCAACGTAGCCCTCTACCTGGTCTTCGCCTACACCATGCTGGAGGTGTCCAACGCTATCCTGATCGCCGACACGATCAAGGCTTATGCGGGCGAAGGCTTCACTGACTGGCACTACAAGGGCATCATCGCCACGGTCATCGTGGGCCTCGCGGCTCTCAACTACCGCGGCGTGCTGATGACGCTGAACGTGAACTTCGTCATCACGGCAATCGCCTATGCCGCCATCATCGTGCTGTTCTTCTCGGTGCAGCCGTGGGCCCAGGGCACGGTCTTGAAGCTGAACGAGATGGTGACGCCGGAGAACGCGCTGCCCTATGGCTGGATCGGCGTGATCGCCGCCTTCCACTGGGGCATCTGGTTCTATCTCGGCATCGAGGGCACGACGCAGGCGGCGGAAGAAGTCCGCTCGCCCCCGCGCTCGCTGCCCTATGGCACCATGGCGGGCATGATCACGCTGCTGATCGGCGCCTCGCTCACCTGGTACATCTGCGCCTCGCTGATGCCGTGGCAGTACTTAGGCTATACCTATTACCCGCTGCTGGACGCCGGCAAGCTCACGGGAAGCCCGCTGCTCGAGACGATGATGTTCATCGCCACGATCCTCGCGGCCTTCGCCTCGGCCAACGGCTGCATCAATGATGCGGCGCGCGCCTGGTTCTCGCTGGGCAGAGACCGCTACCTGCCCAGCTGGTTCTCGGCGGTGCACCCGAAGTACCGCACACCCTACCGCTCGATCATGTTCCTGGTGCCGATCGCGCTGGCCTTCGCCTTCATCGCCAATCTCGGCCAGGCGATCACCTTCTCGATCCTGTCGGGCGTGCTGCAATACACCTTCATGAGCATCAACATCATGATGTTCCGCAACAAGTGGCCGCTGGGTACGATCCAGCGGGGGTATACCCACCCCTTCCACCCGTTGCCGGCCATTGTGCTGTTCCTGCTCTGCGTGGTGACCTACTTCGCGATCTTCCTGGGGTACGGTGCGCAGCTCACCGCCATGGTGGTGTTCTACATCATCATGTCGCTGTGGTTCCATTTCTACCGCTACCGCTATGTGCGGCGCGGCGACCAGTTCACCATGCCCTGGCCCAAGCCCAAGGGCTACTGAGCCGCAACACCAACCCATGCGGCCCGCCTCGTGAAGGGGCGGGCCGTTTCCTTGCTGAGCACCCGTAACTGACCATGTGGCAAACCATTCTCGGCATCCTGCTCGCGGCACTTCTCGCTGGGCTCCTCGTGCGCCATCTCCTGAGGGCGAACGCAGCACGCCGGGCGGAGCCGGAGCGGCTGTTCCGGGACGCCATGCCCGTGCTCGACAATGCAGAGCCCAAGGCGGGCGAGACGGCGGGTACCTTCCTGCTTGCCGGCACCTTCCGCGGCCATGAAGTGCGCGTCACAGCACTTGCCGATACGCTGGCGGTGCGCAAGCTGCCGGGGCTATGGCTGATGATCACCCTGCCCGGCCCGCTCCCCGTTACCGCCACCCTCGACATGATGATGCGGCCCGCAGGGGTCACGAGCTTCTCCAACTTCGATCTTCTGCCCTTCACGCTCGAAACGCCGCCCGGCGTTCCAGCACACCTCGTGGCGCGGAGCGACCAGCCTGAGCCGCCGCTGCCCTTTGACCTCGTGGCCCGCCACATCGGGCCACTGGAGGACCGGCGCGGCAAGGAGCTGCTGATCACGCCCAAGGGCCTGCGTCTGGTGATGCTGCTGGCCGAGGCCGACCGCGCGCGTTACGGCGTGTTCCGCCAGGCCGATTTCGGCGGCACCACCGTGGATCCGGAATTGCTCTCCCGCGGCATCGAACACCTGCTGGACTTGCGGCAGGACATCCTTACATGGCACGATCAGCAGGCATGACACAAAAGCCCGTCAATCCCTACATCGTGCTCGCCGCGGCCGTTCTGGTGCCGGGTGCCGGCCACGTGATCCAGGGCAAGCCGCAGCGCGGGCTGATGTTCCTGTTCTTCACCATCGTGCTGGGCTGGGTCAGCCTGCGGCTGATGCCCGAAACGGCCAGCGTCTTCGCGCGGCACGTCGGCGGCATCTTCATCTATGGCATGTCCGTCATCGATGCCTACAAGCTGGCACGGGTGAACTGGGAACAATGGAAGTTCGCGCAATCCCACCCGGGCGGAACGGCCAATCCGGAGCAATAGGCGGCCGCCAAACATCCGCAACACATTTTTCTGTGCAAGCAGTTGACCAATCGATATATCCGATGGCGTCGATTTCAAACACAGGAGTTCCGATGAAATGACAAACTGGCCCGCGCACGCCGCTTGGAATGGCCCCATCGTGATGATCGGCTTCGGCTCGATCGGACGGGGCACGCTACCGCTGATCCTCCGCCACATCAAATGCAACCCGCAGCAGATCACGGTCATCGACCCCGACGCGTCGACCAGCCAGCTTGCCGAAAAGCAGGGCGCCACTTTCATCAATGCGGCGATCACCGCCAAGAACCACCGCCAGGTGCTGAAGCCCCTGCTGACCGCCGGCCCCGGCCCTGCCTTCATCGTGAACCTCTCAGTCGATGTCGACAGCCTCGACATCATGCGGCTGGCCCGCGAGACCGGTGCGCTCTACATCGACACCGTGATCGAACCGTGGCCCGGCTTCTACTACAATTCCAAAACGCCCCAGGCCGACCGCACCAACTACCGCCTGCGCGAGAAGCTGACGGCGCTCAAGCGCGAATTGGGCCTCGGCCCCACGGCCGTGTCATGCTGCGGGGCAAACCCCGGCATGGTCTCCTGGTTCGTCAAGAAGGCGCTGATGGACATCGCCGAGGCGACGAAGACTAAGGTGGCCGAGCCAAAGACGCGCGAAGGCTGGGCCAAGCTGATGAAGCGGCTGGGCGTCAAGGGCATCCACGTGGCCGAGCGCGATACGCAGCGCACCAAGAAGCCCAAGCCCTTCGGCACCTTCGTCAACACCTGGTCGGTCGAGGGCTTCATTTCGGAAGGGCTCCAGCCCGCCGAACTTGGCTGGGGCACCCATGAGAAGAAGCTGCCGCCAAAGGGCAAGCGCCACAAGACAGGCTGCGGCGCGGCGATCTACATTGAAACCCCTGGCGCCGACACGCGGGTGCGCACATGGACGCCCACCGAAGGCGCCCACTTCGGCTTCCTGGTGACGCACAACGAAGCGATCTCGATCTCCGACTACTTCACGGTGCGCGATGGCCGCAAGGTCACTTACCGGCCGACCTGCCACTATGCCTATCACCCCTCCAACGATGCCGTTCTCTCCTGGCATGAAATGCTTGGCAATGGCGGCAAGCGCCTGAAGCACGCCTATGTGCTGGACGAGAGCGAGATCGCAGACGGACGCGACGAGTTGGGTGTGCTGCTCTATGGCCACAAGAAGAACGCCTACTGGTTCGGTTCGCAGCTCTCGATCGAGGACGCGCGCAAGCTGGCACCCTACCAGAGCGCCACGGGCATGCAGGTGACCTCCGCCGTGCTGTCGGGCATGGTCTGGGCCATCGAGAACCCCGCATCCGGCATCGTCGAAACCGACGAGATGGACTACCGGCGCTGCATGGAGATCCAGGCACCCTATCTGGGCCCGCTGCGCGGCTATTTCACGGACTGGACGCCGCTCGACTCCGTGCTCGAGCTGTTCGCGCCCGATCTCGACCGGCGCGACCCATGGCAGTTCCAGAATATTCTGGTAGGCTGACGAATCTGCGGCCCTCCCCGCCTCGGGGAGGGCTTTTCATCAATAATGGACCGAGAGGCACCATGAAACCTAACCGTCTTGCGCCCCTCGTGGCCGCCACTCTGTTTTTCTTTGCGTCCGCCGTTTCCGCTCAACCCTTGCATGGCATCGCGATGCATGGCGAGCCGGCACTGCCGCCGGACTTCGCACACTTGCCATATGCCAACCCCGATGCGCCCAAGGGCGGCCAGCTCCGGCAGGCGTTGACGGGGTCCTTCGACAGCGTGAACCCCTTCATCGTCAAGGGTTTGGCTGCGGCAGGCGTCAGGTCCTATGTATTCGAAAGCCTTCTGGGGCGGAACTGGGCGGAGCCCTTCTCGCTCTATGGCCTGCTGGCGGAATCGATTGAGGTTTCCGACGACCGGCAGACATTCACCTTCAAGCTGCGGCCAGAGGCAAAATTCTCTGACGGGACCCCCGTCACCGTCGCGGATATCGTCTTTTCGCTCGAGACACTGCGCGACAGCGGGCGCCCGAACTACCGGAACTACTACGGCAAGATCAAGCGCATCGAGACCCCCGACGAACACACCATCACGCTGACGCAGGACTCAGGTGACCGTGAACTTCCGCTCATCATCGGCGTCATGCCGGTGCTCTCGAAGGCCTTCTGGCAGGGCAAGGATTTCGCGGCGACCACGCTCGACCCGATCGTGGGCTCCGGGCCCTATGTGATGGGAGAGATCAAGGCTGGTGAGACCATCACCTACCGCAAGAACCCGGATTATTGGGGCAAGGACCTTCCCATCCAGAAAGGCCTGTGGAACTTCGACGAGGTGCGCTTCGACTATTACCGCGACGCCAACGCCGCCTTCGAGGCCTTCAAGTCAGGCCTCGCCGATGTCCGGATCGAGACGGATCCGGTGCGATGGAACACCGGCTATGATTTCCCCGCCGCCAAGGATGGCAAGATCATCCGCGAGAAGATCGAGCAGAAAACCCCCGCAGCGGCGTCGAGCTTCGCCTTCAATACAAGGCGCAAGATCTTCGAGGATCCGCGTGTTCGGGAAGCGCTGGCCATGGCTTTCGACTTCGAATGGGCCAATGCCAATCTCTTCGCCAACTCCTACCGGCGAACCTACGGGTTTTTCGGGGGCTCGGAGCTCTCCTCCGAAGCACGGCCCGTGGACGAGCGCGAGCGCGCCGTTCTGGGTGAAGCCGCCAACCGGCTGAGGCCCGACTTCATTGACGGCAGCTACCGGCTTCCGGTGAGCGACGGCTCCGGGCGCGACCGGAACGTGCTCCGCAAGGCAGTGGACCTCCTCGCACAGGCGGGATGGACCGTCGGCGACCAAGGCCTCGTCAATGCCGCGGGAGAACCCTTCGCCTTCACCATCACCGGGCAGACCCGTGACCATGAGAAGATCGCGCTGCACTACCAGCGCACGCTCCAGGCCATTGGCATCAAGGCGGAGTTACGGATCGTTGATCCCGCGCAATTCTCCGCCATCCAGACCAGCTACGACTATGACATGATCCCGGCGACATGGTCCAACTCGCTATCGCCCGGCAACGAGCAGATGCTGTATTTCGGGTCGGAGGGACGCACCGTCGAAGGGACGCGCAACTATCCGGGCATCGCGGATCCAGCCGTCGACGCCGCCATCAAATCCATGCTGGACGCCAGGGACCGGGACGACTTTGTGGCGGCCGCGCGCGCAGAGGACAGGCTGCTCGTCTCTGGGTTCTATGTGGTTCCGCTCTACGACGCAGGCGGACAGTGGGTGGCGCGGTGGAATTACATCGGTAGCCCGAGCACTCAGCCGCTCCCGGGTTTCGAGGCGACGACTCTCTGGCGTGAACGTTGAGCTATACGGGCGAAAAACCCCCGGAACGGCTGAATCTCGCGCGCTACTGTCTTTCCGCCAAACCGGCGGAGAAGACAGCCCTCATCGTCGCCGGCCCTGACGCGACTGAGCGATGGAGCTACGGGGAACTCGAAGACACGGTGCTGCGTCTCGCACAGGGGCTTCGGCGGTCCAGTGTCGAGCCGGGCCAGCGGCTGTTCATCCGCATGGGCAACTCGCTCGACTACGCGCTGGTGTTCTTCGCGGCCAATGCGATCGGGGCTGTGCCGATCCCCGCATCGCCCATGCTGACGACCTCCGAGGTGGAAAGGCTCGTCCATCTCAGCGGGGCGCGGCACATCGCATGGGACGGACTTCTGCCGCTTCCCAGGGTCGAGGGCGCCAAAGTCCTGTCGCCGGATGACATTGCGCGGATGAAACGCGCTCCCGCCGGGACCTATGCAGATACAGGGGCGGATGATCCCGCCTATCTCATCTTCACCTCCGGCACATCTGGCACACCGAAGGGCGTCCTCCATGCGCAGCGCGCGGTGTGGGGGCGGCGGCCCATGTATCAGGGATGGTACGGCATCTCCGCCTCCGACATCGTGCTGCATACCGGCGCATTCAACTGGACCTATACGCTCGGCACAGGGCTGTGCGACCCCTTCGCAAATTCCGCCACCTCTGTTGTATATACAGGTGATCGCAATCAAGATATCTGGGCCCGTCTCGTGATGGAACATGGCGTCACGATCATGGCCTCGGTGCCTGGGTTGTATAGACAGATGCTGCGGGCCGGCTTCAACCCGGCTCACAGCCTCCGCCATGGCCTGACGGCGGGAGAAGCCCTCGCAGCTCCCATCCTCGAGGCATGGCGCAGCCAGACCGGGCGGGAGCTCTATGAGGCCCTGGGTATGAGCGAGATTTCAACCTACATCTCCTCTTCTCCCGGCGTGCCCGTGAAGCCTGGCTCGCCCGGAAAACCCCAGCCAGGCCGCTCCGTGCAAGTCCTCGCGGACGGGCAGATCGGCGTTCACCGGTCCGATCCCGGACTTTTCCTGCGCTACTGGGGGGAAGAGCCAGCCGGTGATGCATGGTTCGCCACGGGCGACCTCGGCGAGATCGATGACGAAGGCTACCTCTGGTACCGGGGCCGGGCCGATGACCTCATGAATGCTGGTGGCTTCCGTGTTTCCCCTCTCGAGGTCGAGGCCGTTCTGCTGCAACACCCCACGGTGGCGGATGCCGGTGTGCGGGAATGGCGCGTCTCGGAAACCGCATCGATCATCGCCGCCTTCATTGTGCCGCAGCCTGATGCGGCGGCGAACGAACAGGCCATCCTTGCGTTTGTCAGGGACAGGCTTGCCGCCTATAAATGCCCCAAGCAGATATGGTTCGTGCATGCGCTTCCGCGAACCGCCAACGGCAAGCTCATCCGGAAAGCGCTGGAGAGACCCTGAGCGATGCCTGGCCGTTTCATTCTCGACGTCGTATCCGACGTCATCTGTCCCTGGTGCTTCCTCGGCAAGCGCCGGCTCGACGCGGCATTGGCGCGCCTCGATGATCTCGATGTCTTTGTCCGCTGGAGACCCTTCATGCTGGATCCCACCATTCCGCCCGAAGGCCTCGACCGGCACGAATACATGCTGGCGAAATTCGGTCCGGAGCGGCTGAAGACCATCCACGATCCGCTCATCGCCGCGGCCGGGGAACTTGGCATTCCCTTCGATTTCGAGGCCATTTCGCGCACCCCCAATACACTCGACGCACACCGGCTGATCCGCTGGTCGCATACGGTGGAGCGCCAGCATGAGATGGCCGAGCGCCTGTTCATGGCCTATTGGAGCGAGGGACGCGACGTGAGCGACCGCGACGTGCTGGCAGCCTGCGCGGGAGAAGCCGGCATCAATGCCCAGCAGATCCGCGAGCTGCTCGACAGCGAGCAGGACGTTGCCGAAACAAAGGCCGAAATCCAGCACGCCACCAACATCGGCGTCACGGGCGTCCCGACCTTCATCCTCGGACAGAGCTATGCGCTCGTCGGGGCGCAGTCACCCGATGTGCTGGCGGATGCGATCGGCCGCGTTGCCAAAGAGATCGCGGAAGAAGGTTAAAGCCGCAAAGAGGAACTCACGCCGCCAGTTTCACCAGCGTCTGCATCAACTGCCGCGTGCCTTTCAGACGATCTTCCGCCGAGTTCCAGTTCCGCATGACCACGAGTTTCATGTCAGGGCGGAGCTTGGCTTGCGCGCCCTGCCCCGTGATCCACTGCACGAGAGCCTGCGGATTGGAGAAGGCATCGCCACGGAAAGCCATGACGGCGCCTTTCGGGCCCGTATCCACGCTCTGCACATTCGCGGCGCGGCAGAGGAGCTTGATCGACATCACCGAAAGCAGGTGGTTGACCTCTTCGGGCAGCGGCCCGAAGCGATCCCGCAGTTCCGCGCCGAAACCGTCGACCGCCTGCTGGTCTTGCAGGTCTGCGAGACGCCGGTAGAGACCAAGGCGCACCTGCAGGTCCTCGACATAGGACTCAGGGATCAGCACGGACGTGCCGATGTTGATCTGCGGTGACCATTGGCCGTCAGCCTCCAGGGTATCCTCGCCGGTCCGGAGCTTGACGACGGCCTCCTCGATCATCTGCTGGTAGAGTTCGTAGCCCACTTCCTTGATATGGCCGGACTGCTCGTCACCGAGCAGGTTACCAGCACCACGCAGATCGAGATCATGGCTGGCGAGACTGAACCCCGCCCCCAGTGAATCAAGCGACTGCAGAACCTTGAGGCGCCTGTCCGCAGCAGCTGAGAGCGGCCGGTTTGCCGGCGTCGTGAAGATCGCATAGGCGCGCTGCTTGGAGCGGCCCACCCGGCCCCTCAGCTGGTAGAGCTGCGCGAGGCCGAACATGTCTGCGCGGTGAATGATGAGCGTATTTGCCGTCGAGATGTCGAGGCCAGATTCGACGATGGTGGTTGAGAGCAGAAGATCGAAGGTCCGGTCGTAGAAGCCGGTCATGATGTCCTCGAGCTCGGTTGGCGGCATGCGGCCATGCGCCGTGCGGAATTTCACCTCCGGCACCCTTTCGCGCAGGAAGGCGGCAATCTCGTCGAGATCGCTGATGCGCGGCACGACATAGAAGCTCTGGCCGCCGCGGAAATGCTCACGCAGCAGACTCTCACGGATGATAACGGGGTCGAAGGGCGTGATGTAGGTGCGGACCGCCAGACGGTCGAGCGGCGGCGTGGTGATGAGGGAGAGCTCGCGCACGCCGGAGAGTGCCAGTTGCAGCGTCCGCGGGATGGGCGTGGCGGTGAGCGTCAGCACATGCACGTTGGTTCGCATCTCCTTGAGACGCTCCTTGTGCTTCACGCCGAAATGCTGTTCCTCGTCGATGATCAGCAGTCCAAGGTCACGGAACCTGATTGACTCGGCCAGAAGCGCATGCGTTCCAACCACGATGTCGATGTCGCCGCTCGCGATCCCGGCCTTGACCTGCTCGAGCTCCTTGCGCGGCACGAGACGCGAGGCTTGCGCGATGTTGAGGGGCAGCCCCTTGAAGCGGGCCTGGAAGGTGGCGAAATGCTGCCGCGCGAGCAGTGTCGTCGGCACCACGACCGCCACCTGCTTGCCGTTCATGGCGGCAACGAACGCTGAACGCAGCGCCACTTCCGTCTTGCCGAAGCCCACGTCGCCGCAGATGAGGCGGTCCATCGGGCGGCCTTTCTGCAGGTCATCGATGACGGCCTCGATTGAGGTAAGCTGGTCTTCCGTCTCCTCATAGGGGAAGCGCGCCGCGAATTCCTCATAGGCGCCCTCAGGCGGTGGCAGGACGTCACCAGGCTTGAGCTCGCGCGCGGCAGCGGTCCGAATCAGGCCCTCGGCGATCTTGAGGATACGTTCCTTGAGCTTCGCCTTCTTGGCCTGCCAGGCGCCGCCACCGAGCTTGTCCAGCTGCGCGCCCTGCTCGTCAGAGCCATAGCGGGAAAGAAGTTCGATGTTCTCGACCGGCAGGAACAGCCGGTCACCGCCGGCATAGGAAAGGAACAGGCAATCATGCGGCGCGCCCTGAACCTCAATGGTCTTCAGGCCTTCAAAGCGGCCGATGCCATGGTCGACATGAACGACGAGGTCGCCCGGTGTCAGGGCCGACAGCTCACTGATAAAGTCGGAAGCTTTCTTGTTGCGGCGCCCGCGCCGCACCATGCGGTCGCCCAGTATGTCCTGCTCGGAGATGATGGCGAAGCCATCCGTTTCGAAACCTTCCTCGAGACCCAGCACGAGGAGGCCCGCGATGGCCTTGTCCCACGATAGAAACTCCGGCCAGTCCTTGGCAGCCGCAAGCGGAGCAACGTCATGGTCCTTCAGGATTGTCTCGAGCCGCTCCCGCGAGCCTTCCGTCCATGTCGAGATGGCGATGCGCCTTCCACCCCGGCGGATGTCGTCGGCATGGGCCTTGACCGCCTCATAGACATTGCCTCCGGCCTGCGCGCGTTCGGCAGCGAAACTGCGCCCGCGCCTGCCGCCGAACGAAATGGCATTCGGAGTTTCAAAGGCAGAGACGGCCAGCACCGTGTGGTTGGACTGGAACTCCGACCACTGCGCATCCGTCAGATACAGCGTTTCAGGCTTTACCGGCTTGTAGGGCGCTGCGCCGAAGGTCTCCTTCCTGTCGAGGGCCTCCTTGCGGGCATTGTAGAACTCGGCAACCTGTTCCTGGCGCGCGGCCACCGCTTCGTCAGCCGATTGGTCCAGCGTCACCACGGGATCGTCCAGATAGTCGAATAATGCCGCAAGACTGTCGTGGAACAGGGGCAGCCAGTGCTCCATGCCCTGGTATTTGCGGCCTGCGGTAACACTCTCATACAGCGGATCGCTTGTGTCGATGCCGCCGAAAGCTGCTGCGTAATTGACCCTGAAACGGCCGATCGCCTGCTCGTTCAGCAGCACCTCGTTGGCCGGGTTGAGCGTGAAGCGCCGGAGGGTCGAAGTGGTGCGCTGCGTCTCGGGGTCAAAGCTCCGGATCGTCTCGATCGTATCCCCGAAGAAGTCGAGCCGCACCGGCTCGTCTGCGCCGGGCGGGAAGATGTCAAGAATTCCACCCCTTACCGCAAAATCGCCAGGATCGACCACCGTTCCGGTCCGCGAGAAGCCGTTCTCGCTGAGAAACGCAAGAAGCTGGTCCGAGTTCACACGGTTACCGGGGGCGGCGGAGAACCTTTGCCCTTCAACCAGTGAGCGCGGCGCCACACGCTGCAGGATCGCGGGAACGGTCGTCAGCAGCAGAAGCGGCTTCGTCCGCGGCTCCAGCAGACGTGCGAGCGTGGAGAGCCTGCGCGCCACGATATCGGCCACCGGCGAGACGCGGTCATAGGGCAGGCAATCCCAGGCGGGAAAGCGCAGCACCTCGAGCCCCGGCGCAAAATAGGCAAGCTGGTCAGACAGCACGGCGGCGCGCTGGTCATCGACCGCCACATGCACGGTGACGCGCAGGCCTGCGGCCTTGGCGATCTCCGGCAGAAGCATGGCATCAAGCCCTTGCGGAACACCTGAAAGCGCGGTGCGCCCCGGCCGGGCAAGCGAGGGCTTCAGCTTCGATAAGTCGATCATGGCTGGAAATCGATAATGCGCGTGAGCATGCCGGAGGCGTATTCAGCTGGAACGGGAACCTGTTTCGTGGCCCAGGCAAGCATGTCCTGGTCGGGAATATCCATGATACGTTCAAGTTCGGCGACGTCATCTGCGCTGAAATGGCCGAGATTTCGGGTCACGAACCCTCCAAGGATCAGGTCCATCTCCTTGATGCCGCGGTGGGTGGCGCGCCACAGCAGGCGCTTGCGGCGAAATTCCAGATCGGGAGAGCTCATCATGCCGGAGGTGTCTTGCCCCAACCGCCCTTGCGCCGCAACCGGTTCAAGGTGAAATAGGGCTATGCGTCCACCGCTCCTCAATCCGCTGTTCGCCGGGGCCTCGGGCCTGAAAGGCATCGGCGAAAAGCTCGACAAGCTCCTCGCCCGGTTTCTCAGACCAGCCCAGGCAACGCCGGGGGCAACCACGCGGATCATTGACCTGCTGTTCCACCTGCCCTCGGGCCTCGTTGACCGCCGATTCCGGCCGCGCATCGCGGACCTGCCGCCCGAGGGCGTGGTGACGGTCGAGGCCACGGTCATCCGCCACCGGCCGCCACCGCCTGCGAACAAACGCGTTCCCTACCGGGTGGAGGTGTCCGACGGAACCGGAGTGCTGAGCCTGGTCTTCTTCCACGCCTATGCCGAGACGATCCGCCGCGCCCTGCCGGAAGGCGAAACACGCTTCATTTCCGGCAAGATCGACTGGTTCAACGGCGAGCCACAGGTGGCGCACCCGGACCACATCGTCTCGGGCGAAGAATTCGGCCGCATGCCGCTGATCGAGCCAGTCTATCCGCTGACCGAGGGCCTCTCGGCCAAGGTGCTCGCCAGGTCCATCGCACAGGCACTCGAGAAGCTTCCAGATCTTCCCGAATGGCAGGATCAGGCCTACCTGCAGCGCAACGGCTGGCCTTCATTCGGCGCAGCGCTTCACGCCATGCACCGGCCGGAAACACCCGCGGCGACAGGCCCCGATGCCACAGCACGGCGAAGGCTCGCCTATGACGAGCTGCTGGCGAACCAGCTCGCCCTGTCACTGGTGCGCGCCAGCATGAAGCGGGCACAGGGGCGCAGGCTTCCGGGCACTGGCGATCTCAGGGCAAAGCTCATCAGGGCCCTGCCCTATAGCCTCACCGCCGCGCAAGCCGGGGCGGTGGAGGAGATCCTGCGCGACATGGCCTCGGACGAGCGCATGCTGCGCCTGCTTCAGGGCGACGTCGGTTCCGGCAAGACGGTGGTTGCGCTGCTGGCGCTTGCCGCCGCCGTGGAGAGCGGGGCGCAAGGGGCCCTGATGGTGCCCACCGAGATCCTTGCCCGCCAGCACCACGCGACGCTCACAAAGCTCTGCGAGGCGGCGGGTATTCAGGTGACGCTCCTCACCGGGCGCGAAAAGGGCAAGCCACGGGAAGAGGTTCTGGCCCGCATCGCATCCGGCGAAGCCCAGCTCGTGGTCGGCACCCATGCGCTGTTCCAGGACGGCGTAACCTTCCGCGACCTGGGCCTCGTCGTCATCGACGAGCAGCACCGCTTCGGCGTGCACCAGCGGCTGGCGCTGCAGGCGAAGGCTGGCGGAGCAACCGATCTGCTGGTGATGACGGCCACGCCCATTCCACGCACGCTGGCCCTCACCGTCTATGGCGACATGGATGTCTCGAAGCTCACCGAGAAGCCGGCAGGCCGCCTGCCGGTCGACACGCGCGTCATCCCGATGTCGCGCATGGATGACGTGATCGAGGGACTGTCTCGCAGCATGGCGCAGGGAAACCGCGCCTATTGGGTCTGCCCGCTGGTCGAGGAGAGCGAGCAGGTGGACCTGGCGGCCGCGGAAGAACGGTTCCTGCAACTCGCCTCCCGCTTCAAGGGCAAGGCCGGCCTCGTCCACGGCCGCATGAAGGGGCCGGACAAGGACAGGGTCATGGCGGAATTCAAGGACGGCACACTGTCGCTCCTTGTCTCCACGACAGTGATCGAGGTCGGTGTCGATGTGCCCGAGGCCACCGTCATGGTGATCGAGAACGCAGAGCGATTCGGCCTCGCCCAGTTGCACCAGCTGCGCGGCCGGGTCGGCCGGGGAACGGGCAAATCCTCATGCCTGCTGTTATACCAGGAGCCGCTGGGCGAAACGGCCAAGGCGCGCCTCTCGATCATGCGCGAAACCGAGGACGGCTTCCGAATCGCCGAGGAAGACCTGAAACTCCGCGGCGCGGGCGAGATGCTCGGCACACGCCAATCCGGCCTGCCGATCTTCCGCATGGCCGATCTCTCGATCGACGGCGACCTGCTGGCCACCGCCCGCGATGACGCGCAACTCGTGCTCGCCAGGGACGCGAAGCTTCAAACCCCGCGCGGCGAAGCGCTGCGGTTGCTCCTCTATCTCTTCGAGCGGGACGAGGCGATCAGGCTTCTGGCCGCAGGCTAGCGGTTGCGGCTTCCTTCTCGGGGGGAAGCGGCCGGTCGGGGAATACGAGGCCCATCGAGATCACCAGCTTCAGCCCGTCCTCGACGCTGAGATCGATGATCTTCACGTCCGCCATATCGACGAAGAACACATATCCTGAGGTGGGGTTTGGCGTCGTCGATATGTAGACGGCATACATCATGCGCCCCGGCTCGAGGCCAATCTGTCCGCCATCGACCTCTCGCGAGACGAAGGCGATGGACCAGGCGCCGCGGCGCGGCCACTCGACAAGACACACGTGGCGGAAGGAGGCACCCTTCTGCGAGAACAGCGTCTCGAAGATCTGCTTGGACCCCTTGTAGATCGACCGCACCACGGGCATGGCGTAAAGCGTCTTGTCCCAGATGGCGATCATGGTCCGGCCCGCCAGATTGGCCGCCATGAAGCCGATCACCGTGATGGTGATCAGCGCGAAGATCAGCCCGAAACCTGGTACCTGGATCGGCAGGTAATTGTCCGGGTTGTAGGCCGCCGGAAGCAGCGGCTTCACCCAGGCGTCAAACATCGTCACGAACCAGTAGGTTGCCCATACGGTAATGGCGATCGGCGCGGTAATGACAAGGCCTGTAAAGAAATAGGCACGCAACCTGCCGAAGAATGATGCCTGCGACTTGACTTCGACGTCGACCGTCTTCACCTCAGTGTCTTGGCTGAAAGAATTGCGCATGCGCGAACGAATAGACATCAAGCGGCGCTCGACCGCAAGACGCCGCGGAACACGGACGTGAAATCGTTGCGGCGGCCCCTGCTCCTCGCGACCGGTTGGTTCTGCGTTGGACTGGGCGCCATCGGCATCGTGCTGCCGCTTGTGCCGACAACCCCTTTCCTGCTGGTCGCCCTGTGGGCCTTCTCGCGCTCATCGCCCGAGATCGCCGCGAAAATCCGAAACCACCCGATTGCCGGAACCTATGTGCGGGACTGGGAGGATGATGGCGTCATCCCCCTCGGCGCCAAGATCCTCGCCATCACCATGATGACAGCCATGCTCGGCTTCCTTCACTTCGGTTCCGGCTTGCCCGGCTGGGCAGTGCTCACCGCGGGCGCTGTGATGATCGTTGCAGGCGTCTACATTCTCTCACGCCCGAGCCGGCGGAGCGGTTAGCATCCGCATGACAGCGCGGCACGCTGCCCACGAACTGTCAGGCGAGTGCGTCCATTTTGTCAGCAGCCTCGGCAAGCAGATAGTAGAAGGTCACGCGATGCTTCATCTTGTCTGCTTTCATCTTCTCGCAAACAGCATTCATCGCCTCGTCGCATGCCACACCCTCGAGGCCCAGCATCTTCACTGCGAAGCCCTTCCTGATACGATCAAGCTCGGCGTCATCCGTGCAGGACACCAAGGACGCGTCCCGTGACTGCAGGGCGATCCCGCAATACTTGACGATCTTCTCAACCGCCTTCTCATCAACATTTGCCGTATACTTCGCAATATCAGCCGCATAATCCATCACGATATCTCCTGACCTTCTGATCTGAATGAACGGGCCAAAAACGCGCTACTATCCGCGCCGCGCCCGCCACGCGCGCTCAGATGTCAACTCGAAACGAAATACTTAAAATTGAGCATAATGCCAATTCTGAATAGGCCGTCAAGATGGCAGCTGCCCATTGGGGCAAGGATATCCACCAGGGATATGCCACCGCGCGCGAGTGCCCATTCCAATACCCCACCCCAGCCTCACGTCCGCTCAGCTCTTGGTGATGTCCCGTTCAGGGACCTGACCAGAGGGCGTCTTCAGTTCCTCGGAGAGGATCGAGCCCTCAGGCGGGTACTCAAGTTTTCCACTCATCTCGGATTTGTCGCGCCAGTCGAAGTCGGGGAAAGGCAGCTTCCCGTCACTGCGCCATTTCGCAACGGCCGATTCAGCTGACTTCACGAGAGACGGATCGCTCTTCTGATCGCTCGCCTGGTACTCGACCGATGAGGGGAATGCGAACTGTGCGCCTGCCTGCTCAATCAGCGTCATGATATGGAGGTTGATGTCCTCGAGTATCGCCAGGTATTCACTGTAATCAGATGTCAGAACATACCCATAGACTTCAATGTTCAGTGAGTATTCGCCGAACCCGATGAATCGCACCCTGGTGGGCTCCGGCGCGACCTTGGGATGGGCAATCAGCAGTTTCCGCAACTCCGCGATGACGTAGCGCAGCTGGTCCGGCGTCGTCTCGTAGCGCAGCTGCAGAACGGTCTTCAGCCGTATGCGGTCCCTGTGCGCGTAGTTCTCCAGCGTCATGTTGGAGAAGTCGGAATTTGGAATGATGATCATGGTTCTGTCGAGCGTTCGAATGCGCGTCGAGCGAAACCCGATATACTCAACCGTCCCGAGCTTGTCGCCGAAGCTGCAGAAGTCACCCACCGAAATCGGGCGGTCGGCATAGAGCGTGATGCCGGCGATGAAGTTCTGCAAGGTCGACTGGGCTGCCAGCGCAACGGCAAGACCACCAATGCCCAAACCAGCAATCACGCCCTGATAGGGCAGATCCATAATGTCTGCGAGCAGAAGAATGGCGCTGATGGTGACGGCGATCCTCAACAAGCCTGCAAAAAGGCTAATGAGCGTGCGGGCCTGCCCACTCAGGTTGGACGCTGAGCGGTACTTGTCAGCAATCACGTTGATCAGCTGAAAGAGAATGAGGGTGCCAGCGATGATCGTCAGCACCCAGCCTGCCGTCGTGGTGAACGAGCCTATGATGTCAGGAAGTCCGAAGACCCGCTGGACAAGGATCAGAGCAACGCCGGCCAGCAGCAGGGGCAAAGCCTTGTCGCGCACAAACAGACTGAGCCAACCCGCGTTTTCGTCCTTCTGCGCCTTTCGGAACCTGATCATCGACAAGACCCGGCCCGCGACCCAGGCGAGCAGGATGGAGCTGACGAGGCCCAGCCACTGCCAGGCTTCGAGTATGCCGTATGGCCGCAGCAAGCCAGGCGCACGGTCCTCGATTACATTCCTGATCTTGAAGTAGGGTTCCCTCTCGGCGATGCCGCCAATGAAACTGTCAACCGGCATATCCTGCACGGCTGAATAGAGATCTCTGATCTTCGAAACGGTGTCGGGTGAGAAGCGCCAGATGGCGCCACCCTCGATGTCCGTTCGCGATACCTCAACCCGTCCTGATGCGTGCTCGAAATGGACAAACGCGTCGGGATAATTCGGATCGTCCGGTATTTCCTGCCAGATGATATATCCGACCCGGTCAAGCACCCGCTGCAGATAACCTGCCAGAACATAGACCTCGCTGCTCTTCGAGACAGCGCTGATCCCGCTCAGGTCGAGAGCCTTCATTGCTGCGGCACGCACCTGAGGCACATTGGACCTGTAACCGAGAATGAAGTCCCGGAACACATCGCGCGGGCTCACCGGACCCTGCTCGCTTGGCTTGGCACGAGGCCTTGCAGCCTCAAGGGCTTCAAGATGCCGCTCCAGTTCCGCAGTGTCTTCCGGAACAATGAACCAATCATTGCCATGCTTCTCGAAGGACACAGTGACCTTGACGCCTGTTCCCGATTGCGAAAGCTCGGCTTCGGCGCTTGTCTGTGCCGGGTCACGAACCTCCGGGAGACTCCAGATGCGGAACGTCAGGCGATCGAGAACCCGATAGAACAGCTCCGTCTGGTTGACGATGTTCGTTTGCCCGCCGATTTCTTCACCGATCCAAAGCGCCCTGGCTGCCAGCCCCAACATGTCGACGGAACCCGTCTCCATGCTGTTCATGATGTTGAGGAATGATCTCATCGTGCTTTGGGGGGTCGACTGGTCCAGCAGCCGGTCCGCTTCTTCAAGAGACGCAGCGCGATTGCCTGTCCACCACTCCCCCGTTTCAAACCGGCCCGTGAAACTCCTGCCATCTTCCGATTGAACGAACAGGAAATCACCACCGCGTGCGCCTTCGATCCAGCGGCCCTCGAGTTGGCGCCCTTTCACGGTTGCAACGATCCGGCCGTTATAGAGGGGATAAGTTCCCGTCACCTGGTCGCCGGCCTGCTCAAGATAGAGCCGCGCGCCACCGCCTCTCCATCTGCTGTCCCATTCGCCCGTCCAATCGGATCTCTCCTCAGCCAGCGCCATCATCGGCGCGGCAAGCAGCATGCACACGCAGGCGATCAGGAATAACTTCATACGATTCATCTTGAACTCGTCCAATTGGGTCGTGGTGAGTTGAGCGCGTGAACGCAGCATCCGGAAAGCGACAGCCACTCCAGCGTGCAGGAAATCGTGAGAAGAATGAAACGATCGCTCGCCAGGCGGCATGGCGAATAGGCCGCCGTACCATGCCCGTCAATGCATGGAAGTGTTCATCACGCCGGGAAGCAGGCTGCGCAGCCAAACCAGCGGCGCACAAACAACCAAGCATTGTATGTCTTGGCTAACTTTTACTGCCCTTAACCGAACCAATGGCGCGGGCATGACAGGAGTTCCCCTCAGGAAGCGAGTTCCACCGTCTTCTTGGCCAGCACCTCCGCGGCGCGGTCGAAAGCACCGAACTGCCCAATCAGCGCCAGCCGGCCCCTGGCATCGGCCTCCGCTTCGGGGCACGCCAGATAACCCCCAAGCTTCGCGCGGCACGTCGCTCCCATCTCGGAGGAGAAATGCCACGTGTTTCCACCAGCATTGCATTCAAGAACATGAAGCCTGCCGGTCACTTGGTCCCGGACGATATCCACACCGAGACTCGGCACATCCGGAAGAGCACGATGCACGTCAACGGCAAGCTTCAGAACATCGTCATCGGCGCAGAGAGCAAAGCGCCGCTCCCCGCCCTGAGATGCAACGACTGCGCTTTCGATGATGTGATCGGGTGCATCGAGCGGCGGGCGCTGCTCGTTCAGCGTTTGCCGCCAGCAATAGAGCGGCTGATCAAACAGCATCTGCACGCGGTAGTGGCAAGGAAAGGGTCCGGTATCGACGAAGCGCTGCGCAATATAGTCCTGAGGGTGAAGGCGCAGCGGATGGGTAGCAGGCAGATCCAGATCACGGAGCAAGGATAGGCGCTGGCGCCTGAACAGGAAGATCCCCACACCTTTCGATGTCTTGTTGAGATCGCCCGGCTTCAGCAACACGAAGTCCCCGAAGATGGCCGGATCGAGCGGCATGCCGAAGGAAAACGGCAAGGCCGGCGGGGTCGAAATTCCATGCCTTCGGAACAGGGCCTGCTGCCTGAACTTGCCAATGGCCCCATTCCGGAGAACCGGACCGCGCATCACCTGCAGGTGAAACGTCTTCTGCAGAACGACCGTGAGGGTGGGAGACAGCCAGTGCTGCTCCGGCAAGAAGGCCTTGAGTAGCGCCGGCAGAGAAATGACCGTGATGGCTGGATTGAGCTGGCTGACCTTCTTCGCGATTTCTTTGAAGTCGCGCTCGTATGGCACGCCCCTGTGTCCCAGGATCAGGTTGCGGCGGACCATATGAGCAACACCTCTTTACTTGTAGCAATCGATTTCCACTTTGCCACAACGTTCAGGCATCAGTCACCCGCCGCCGACTTGGCCCGGTCCACCGGGTAGCGGTCATCCCATACCTTGGCGCGGGCTGCGGCTTCGATTCGCTCGTCCTCGCCGATGTTTGCTTCAATCTGCAAGGCGCGGTCGAATATCTCGGGGTTCTCCTCGGGCCGCGCTGATTCGCGCGCGAGGATGTACCACATCAGCGCACGCGTCCGGTCGGCGCGCACGATCTTGCCGTCCCAGTAGAGTTCGCCCAGATAGGCCTCCGCGGGCGGGTAGCGCTTGCGGGCGGACGCCATCAGCCACTTGAGGCCCAAGTCCGCTTTCTTCTTCAAGCCTTTTCCCGCTCCTCCACCAAGATTACGCACAAAATCCGCTCGGGTCGCACCGCGAACCTGACCATCCTAAAGGCAGAAGCCCTCGTATTGTCGCGGCCGGGCAAGCGGAGCGGCAGCTATGAGTATCCTCTTTATTTAGGTTGACACCGAGGAAGGTTCGCCAACCTTACGTCCCGACCAACAACCGGGGAGGCGTCACCAACTCTAGGCTTTCCACTTAGCAGAGCCCCCAGGCCACGACGAACAACCCAAAAAATGTGAACGCGATGTTGAACAGCATGTGCAGGAGAATTGGTAGTCGCAGTCCTCCACTGACTTCTCGCGCATACCCCAATACCAGCCCGAGCGGGAACCAGATGAAGAGCGAACTCAAGATGAGAACACGATCCTGGAAGGCCTCCAGCGGAAAAAATTCTCCGGTACGATTCACAAGGTGAGGATAAACAAAGACGATCGAAGACATCACGATACGCGACCAAGGTGTCCGGTTCTGGAGAACCTTGAAGATAACGCCGCGGATTTCCAATTCCTCGAAGATTGGGCCCAAGAATAGGGTTGGTGCCGCAGCTACAATCAAGCCGGCAAACGTAATCTGAGCGCTTCGCAAGATTGCGTCCTCATTGGCATCACCACACGGCGTGTCAAAGATGAGGAATTGCACTGATATGCCCAGTATCAGTAGAACAAACACAGCTGTGACAGCGTGCCATTCACCCCCTGCGATGCGTTTCGAAACGGTTGCCGATAAGACCTTCGTGAGAAGAAACAGCACCAAAAGGCACACGACGATCTTTATGGAAATGAATATCGAAAAGAAGAGGCTGTCTTCCGTCGCGACGCGCACCCATTCCTCGGCGCCTGCCTGAACAAGGTACGTGCTACCGAACCGCTCATAGTCCTGAACTCCATCCTGGTCTGTGGAGAACAGAAACCTCGTCAACTCAAATGCGGGCACCCCAATCAAGAGCACCAAAGGGAAGCACAGATAAAACCTGATGTCGAAAAGGGCTGAAGTAATGAACCCGAAAGCAGACCCACTACCGCCAAAACGCAACAGTGATAGCAATTTCATTACTGATTTATGGGGCATCTATGCTCAGCGAGATTTTCTGTTCTTCGCGAAACAGCCCAGCAGCATCGTTGTTTAGAAAAACAAAATTTACTCACAAAATAATGTTACCTAACGGCAAAAAATTGTCAAATCTTAATGTAAGATACCTTGAATTACCTCAGTCACCCGCCGCCGACTTGGCCCGGTCCACCGGGTAGCGGTCATCCCATACCTTGGCGCGGGCTGCGGCTTCGATTCGCTCGTCTTCGCCGATGTTTGCCTCAATCTGCAGGGCGCGGTCGAAGATCTCGGGGTTCTCCTCGGGCCGCGATGATTCGCGCGCAAGGATGTACCACATCAGCGCACGCGTCCGGTCGGCGCGCACGATCTTGCCGTCCCAGTAGAGTTCGCCCAGATAGGCCTCCGCGGGCGGGTAGCGCTTGCGGGCGGACGCCATCAGCCACTTGAGGCCCTGGTTCGGATTGCGCTTCACACCCTCACCCCTGATGCTCATGACGCCCAGCCAGAACTGCGCAGTGGGGTGGCCGTAGGCGGTCGCGATCTTGAGGTAGCTCCGGGCAGCGCCGGCCGGGTCCGGCTGGAGCCCGGCATTGACGGCCCCTGTGCGCTGGTAGTCCGCGATCCGCACCATCGCGTCAACCGTGATGCGCAGGCGGTTCTGGTCGTCTTCGTCAGGGTCGTAGTGCTCCGCGACGCGCGTATAATAGCTGTAAGCCATGGCATCATCGCGCGGAACGCCACGGCCCTGGCGGTACATGTGCCCCAGGTACCAGTCGGCCACCAGGTTGCCGTCGTCGGCGGCGTTGCGGAACAGCTTTACCGCGCGGTCATAGTTGCCATTCCTGTAGGCGCGCTTCGCCTTCTTGAGGTCGTCGGTCCAGAACGGAATCGAGATCTCGGGAAGCTTGATGTCGGGTTTGGCGGGCAGATAGGAATAAAACTCGGCAAGCGGACCACCGTCTTCGTCATCGGCGGCGGCGGCCGGAACCAGCAAGGCATAGATGGCGAAGATGGCCAGAACGGGCAGCAGGACGGGATCGAATCCGAACGCCGTCCAACGCCGCATGCCGCACGCCACCCGAAGGATCACGATCTGTCAGGCTCCCCGGAACAAACGCGCCGGTCCGTCAAACCGGCAAAGGCAGGGAAGGTGCATGACTGTCGACGCCATCATTGTTGTTCTCACGCGGTACAGCCCGCTGGCAATCACCGCTAGGGAGTAATTTGGGCGGATAAAAGGTTGGGATTCAGGCGGAATTGAGCGAACGCCACAAATCACCGCAATGTTGCATAAGAGCAACATAGAATAAGTCTAGACCGCCAGTCCGGCCCGCATCCCTTCATAGACCGCTTCCTCAGCCGTGCGGGGGCTCAGCGCGTCTCCCACCAGGTGATGGGCCACCCGCATGTCCTCCAGAACCTTCACCAGCGTGTCTTCCTGCCGATTCGGAGCGTTGACGACGAGGGTATCCACCTCCTCCATCGTCACCGCCTCCCGCGATGGCGTGTGGATGAAGAAGGCGGTGCGGCCGTCAGCGCCGTAGAGTCTCAGCCACGGAATGACCTCCACCCCCAGGCGATGCAGCCGGGCGACCGTCTCGAAACGAATATAGGTCTGGATGCTGGCGGCGGCGCAATGGTGGTTGACGGCAAGCCGGACATGCGCCCCCTCACCTGCCAGCTTCTCGGCGATGCCGCAGCCCGTCCAGTCGCCCATCCAGTCATAGACCACGACGCTGGCTCCTGCCGCTGCCCGGCCCGCCAGAATGTCCACCGCATGCACAAGTTGCCGGGCCTCCCCCTCGACGGGCGGCATGTGGGGCCGGGAGCCCGCCGCCAGGATGACCGCGTCCGGCCGTTCACGTTCAAGCAGCGCGCGCGTCACTTCGCTCCGGCGGTGGATGGTGACGCCATAGCGTTCGGCCTCCGCCGTCAGGTTGGTGATGATGCCGCCGAACTCCGCCCGCTTGGGCAGCAGCTGCGCCAGCCGCGCCTGACCGCCGGTCTGCGCCTCGCGTTCATGAAGGTGCACCTCATGCCCGCGTTCGGCGGCCACCGCCGCTGCCTTCAGCCCCGCCGGCCCCCCGCCCACCACGATAACCTTCCTGCGGATGCTGGCGCGGGGCTTGACCCCATACTGAAGCTCTCTCCCGGTTTCGGGGTATTGGATGCAGGAGATCGGCAGGCCGAGCTGGAAATGACCGATACAGGCCTGGTTGCAGCCGATGCAGGCGCGGATATCGTCCGCCCGGCCGGCACGCGCCTTGTTGGGCATCTCAGGGTCGGCGATCATGGCGCGGGTCATGCCGCACATGTCAGCAGCACCGGAGTCCAGCACCTGCTCGGCGATCTGCGGCTGGTTGATGCGGCCCGCAACGAACACGGGCTTTCCTGTCGCCTGCTTCACCCTCTGGGCAAAGGGCGCAACATAGCCATGGGCATTGGCCATGGAGGGCACGATATGGGCGGCACCAGACGCCGTAGCGGAGGTGCCCGCAATGACATTGAGATAGTCGAGGTCAGGCGCAAGGGCGCGGGCGATGGCAGCCGAATCATCCTCCACCAGCCCGTCCTCGTCGTGTTCGTCGCCCGACATGCGCATGCCGAGGATGAACTCCTGCGGCACCTGCGCGCGAATCGCGGCAATCGCCTCACGGGTGAAGCGCAGGCGGTTCTCGAAGCTGCCGCCAAATTCGTCCTGTCGGCTGTTGACCTTCGGATTCATGAACTGCGCGGGAAGATAGCCATGGCTCGCCACGATCTCGACGCCGTCTGCCCCTGCCTCCGCCATCCGCCGCGCTGCCTGGCCAAAGCCTGCAATGATCTCGCCGATGAGCGGAACAGGCATTTCACGCGGGATCACCTTGAAACGCTCGGAAGGGGCATGCGAGGGGGCGAAGGCAGGCTGCACCACACCGTCCGGCCTGCCCAGCAACTCGCGGCCCGGGTGGAAGAGCTGGACGAAAACCTTGGTTCCTTCCGCATGAATGGCATCAATCAGCCGCCTGAACGGCGCGATGCAGTCATCGGAGGTTCCCATCAACAGGGCTTCCGTGTAGCGCGCGGTCTCATGCACGCCGACGACCTGAATGACGATCAGCCCCGCCCCGCCCCGCGCCCTGGCGCGCTGATAGGCAATCAGCGCCTCGGACGGCAGGCCCTCCTCGGGCAGGTAGGTGTCATGCCCGGTGGAAAAGATGCGATTGCGGAATTCAGTCGACTTGATGCGGTAGGGTGAGAAAAGGTTTGGAAAAGCCATGATGCGGACAGTCTAGCGCCGCACGCTTGACCCCGTCGAGTCTCACATCGAGCGTTCCTCGTAGGCGATGAACCATTCGACCATCTCGGTCCACATGGCTTCGACCAGCGCCGGATCGACATTGTGGCCCCGCGCAAGAACCCGGACATGGTCGATCACCTGGCGCACGCGCGCCTCGTCGCGGGCGGGCAGGCCGTCGCGCCTCTTCACCTCGACCGCCCGCTCCACCCAGCGCTGCCGCTCGGCAAGGAACTTGATCAGGTTCTCGTCGATCCGGTCGATCTCCTTCCGGATGTCGCTCATGGTGAGGTGAGGGGCGTTTTTGCTCATGGCCCGCTCATGCCTTCAAACCGCCCCTTCGTCAATCGAGGGGCCGATCATCTTCTGGAGAGCGCGTTGTGAATGCCGCCGCGCGGGGCTGCGGTATAACAACCCAGGGTCTGCGCCCCTGCTCCTGGCGCGCAGTCCTGACCGTCACATCCGCCTCCCCAATGTGCAGCGCATGGGCGCCGTTGCGCCAGAGGTCGAAGCGATCGATGCGCAGCGCCACGCCGCGGCAAGCCCCCCGCAGCGGAAAATCGGCGATCAATATGGCCACCCCGGAGCAGTCGATTGGCTGGTCCTCGCTCCGGCTCACATATAGCACGGGCCTGCCCTTCACCACCGCGCGGCAGCGGTTCTCCTGGCAGTCCCAGCCCGCGCGGCGGGCGGCTTCGGACGGGCTTTCCTCCTCGCCATTGGCGGCGAGCCACTTTTCCACGCTGAAGCGGGCGCGCCGCGAATGGGCAGGAACCAGGAGGCCTTCAGGCGTCCGCAGAGCCACATTCTCTCCGGCCCGTGAGATGAGCAGGTCGGGCATGGCAGCAGGCTGAAGCGCCAGCACACCGCCAAACGCCAGCACGGGAAGACCCGCCCAGCGCGCAGGCCCGGCCAGCAGCGTGAGCCACACAAAGCCGGCAGCCGTCAGCACCATGGCGGCAGCCGAAGGACGCGCCATGATCGCGTCTGCCCCTGGCAAGGCTGCGATCCGATCCGAAATGAGGATCACCAGCGAGAGGCCTTCCGCCATCACATGGAGCGGCAGCCATTCGAGCCCGAGCGGCATCAGCAGGACGGAGCAGAGGGCTGCCGGCATCACCACCAGCCCGACCACCGGGATGGCAAGCCCGTTCGCCAGCACCCCATAGGGCGAGAGCCTTCCGAAATGATAGGCCGCAGGCAAGGAAGACCCAGCCCCGGCAACAAGTGAGGTGACCAGGCTCAGCGCGGCCGCCGTCATGCCCCAGACCACCAGGCGAATAGCCCAGTGACGTGGACGGGTGTCGTCTCGGCGGCGGGACGAGGCCCGGCGTGACCAGGCCTCGTAAAACGCGACGAGCCCCAGCACAGCCAGGAAGGACATCTGGAAACTGGCATCGACGGCGGCCTCCGGTTCCCGGAGAAGCACGATCAGCGCCGCGATGGCGAGATTGCGGGTGGACAGGGCGGGCCGGTCCACCATGACGGCAAAAAACACCACCGCCACCATGATGAAGGAGCGCTCCGTCGCCACGCCGGAATCGGCAAGCAAGAGATAGAACAGGCCCGTCACCACCGCCGCACCGGCAGCCCACTTCTTGATGGGCCAGGCGAGCGCCAGGGCCGGAACCAAAGCCAGCGCCGCGCGCACCGCCCAGAATACACCGCCCGCCGCCAGCCACATGTGGAGCCCGGAAATTGAAAGAATATGGAACAGGCCCGATACCAGCAGGCTGCGGTTGATCTCCGGCGGTATGGTGCTGCGCTCACCCGTGATGAGGGCTTCCGCGAATGAGGCGTAGGGCTCGTCAAGCACCGCATGGATGCGGGCGCCCATGAGCGCGCGGAGCCCCGAGAGCCGGGTGTCCAGCCAGTCTCCAAGTCCTGGCGACGCGCCCGTACTGGCGGGGGCCGAGGTGACGCGGCCCGTCGCGCCGATGCTTTCGAACCAGAGCTTGCGCCCATGGTCGAAGCCCCCGGGCATCACCGGCGCGGGAAGCGGGGCAAGCCTCGCCTTGAAGGCGATGACCGCACCGGGCTTAGGCCCTCCCCATTTCTCCGGCAGCGACAGGCGGATGCGGCGCGGCAACTTCTCGCTGGCAACACCCTCGATCGATTGGGGAGCGAGAATCAGGATGAGGCGGCTGGCCGTCGCGCGGTCCACGGCCATCACGCGGCCCGTGACGGCAACCTCGCCCGTGGTTGCCGCAAGAAGCGGCGTTGCGGCAATATCGGCGCGAAATTTCGCAAGGAAAAAGCCGAGGGCAACCGCCCCGGCCAGCAACAGGACGGGGGCCCGCCGCCCCAGCCAGAGGCAACATAGCGCCAGCGCAGCGAGGGCCGCCGCAAGTGCGGCAAGAGGCTCACCCGGCAAGGAGAAATACAGGCCCGATCCCACGGCAAGTGCGGCGGGGCACCAGAGCAGCAGGCGCCCCTCCTGTGCTGCCGCCACCTTGCCAAGGATGCGGGAAACCCCTGCCTGCGCCGCCACTGCCTGCAGCCCTTGCCGCGCGAGGACGCCAGCGGACATGCCACTCCCCTTAACAGGCCGCTCTTGCCTGTGCTAAGCGGCGCCAGGTCCAACGCAACCACCTTCCCTTAGGTCAGTCAATACGGAGAACGGCGCCATGTCATCGCCAGTCATCACGCGCTTTGCCCCGTCGCCAACGGGCTATCTCCACATCGGCGGTGGCCGCACGGCGCTCTTCAACTGGGCCTATGCCCGCCGCACCGGCGGAAAGATGCTGCTGCGGATCGAGGATACCGACCGTGAACGCTCCACTGCCGCGGCAATCGACGCCATCATTGAGGGCCTCACCTGGCTCGGCCTCGACTGGGCAGGAGAGCCCGTTTCGCAATTCGGCCGCGCAGCGCGCCACCGCGAAGTGGCGGAACTTCTCCTTGCCCAGGGCAAGGCCTACCGCTGCTTCTGCACGCCGCAGGAACTCGACGACATGCGGGCCAGGGCCGAGGCCGAGAAGCGCCCGATCCGCTATGATGGCACGTGGCGCGACCGCGACCCATCGGAGGCCCCCATCGGCCTGAAACCCGCCATCCGCTTCAAGGCGCCACAGGAGGGCGAGACGGTCGTCGAAGACGCCGTCCAGGGCCGCGTCGTCATTCCCAACAAGGATCTCGACGACCTCATCATCCTGAGGTCCGACGGCAATCCGACCTATAATCTCTCCGTCGTGGTCGACGACCACGACATGGGTGTCACCCACATCATTCGCGGCGTGGACCATCTCACCAACGCCGCCCGCCAGACGCAGATCTATATGGCCATGGGCTGGCGCGTGCCGCACATGAGCCATATCCCGCTGATCCACGGGCCGGACGGCGCCAAGCTCTCCAAGCGCCACGGGGCGCTCGGTGTGGAGGCCTACCGCGCCATGGGCTATCTGCCGGAGGCCATGCGCAACTATCTGGCGCGCCTCGGATGGAGCCACGGCGATGACGAGATTTTCTCGACGGACCAACTCGTGGAGTGGTTCAACCTCGAGTCGATCGGCAAGTCTGCCGCCCGCTTTGACTTCGCCAAGCTGGAGAACCTCAACGGGCACTACATCCGCCACACGCCGGACGACAGGCTGCTCACGCAGTTCATCGACTTCCTGCCCCATGCCGAGGGCGGCCCGGAGCTGAAGGCGAAGATAGACGAGAAGATGATGGCGAAGCTCCTGCGCGCCATGGCTGGCCTCAAGGAACGCGCCAAGACGCTCGTGGAGTTGATGAACGGCAGCCGTTTCCTGTTTGCAGCACGGCCTTTGCCGATGGACGAGAAGGCAGCACAGATCATCCGTGACGGTGGCCGCGAGGTGCTGGCGGGCGTTCTGGGCGTGCTTGAGCAGGTTGATAATTGGCTGGCGCAAGACATTGAAACGGCAGTTAAATCACATGCCGACTCATCCGGCCTGAAACTCGGCAAGGTGGCGCAGCCGCTGCGTGCGGCGCTGACGGGCACCTCAACCTCGCCCGGTATCTTCGACGTGCTCGAAGTGCTGGGCAAGGAGGAATCCCTTGCCCGCCTGCGCGACCAGTGCGCCTGACGGGACGCGTAACGTAACGGGGTGACCTGTCACATTCACGCAAGACTGCTGGTCCATGCTCACATGGTATGGCGGTCTAACGAAAGCATCAGGTCAGTGACATTGACCTTTTTATGTTGCGGTGCAATTGTTCCTGATCATATGCGCATGAATGGGAGCCCCCGATGGCTGACGATCCGAAAAAAGCGGTCCTGACGCTCGCCGGCAAGGCGGTCGACATGCCGGTGAAGTCCGGCACAATCGGCCCGGATGTGGTGGACATCACCAAGCTTTACGCACAGACGGGTGCCTTCACCTTCGACCCTGGCTTCACGTCGACAGCCTCCTGTGAGTCGAAGATCACCTATATCGACGGCGACGAGGGCGTGCTGCTCTACCGCGGCTACCCCATCGAGCAGCTGGCCGAGCACGGTGACTTCCTCGAATCCTGCTATCTGCTCTATTACGGCGAGCTTCCGACCCCCTCGCAGAGGAAGGACTTCGAGAAGAACATCACCTACCACACCATGGTGCACGAGCAGATGACCCGGTTCTACCAGGGCTTCCGCCGCGACGCGCACCCGATGGCGGTGATGGTTGCAGTGGTCGGCGCCATGTCGGCCTTCTACCACGACTCGACCGACATCAACGACCCGCGCCAGCGCGAGATCGCCTCGCACCGGATGATCGCCAAGCTGCCGACGATCGCCGCAATGGCCTATAAATATCACATTGGTCAACCATTCATCTACCCGCAGAACAACCTGTCCTATGCTGCGAACTTCCTGCGCATGTGCTTTGCGGTCCCTTGCGAAGAGTACGTGGCGAACCCGATCCTGGCGCGCGCCATGGACCGGATCTTCATTCTCCACGCCGACCATGAGCAGAACGCCTCGACCTCGACGGTGCGGCTTGCAGGCTCCTCGGGTGCAAATCCCTTCGCCTGCATCGCGGCGGGCATCGCCTGCCTGTGGGGGCCAGCACACGGCGGCGCCAATGAGGCTGCGCTTCAGATGCTGACGGAGATTGGCGATCCGTCCAAGGTGCCGGACTTCATCGCCAAGGTGAAGGACAAGACCTCGCACATCCGTCTCATGGGCTTCGGCCACCGGGTCTACAAGAACTACGATCCGCGCGCCAAGATCATGCAGAAGACGGCGCACGAAGTCCTCGGCGAACTCGGTATCAAGGACGACCCCCTGCTGGAAGTCGCCCGCGAACTCGAGAAAGCGGCCCTGTCGGACCAGTACTTCATCGAGCGCAAGCTCTACCCGAACGTTGATTTCTACTCAGGCATCATCCTGAGGGCGCTCGGCTTCCCGACCTCGATGTTCACCGTCCTCTTCGCGCTGGCGCGTACCGTGGGCTGGATCTCGCAGTGGAAGGAGATGATCGAGGACCCCGGCCAGAAGATCGGCCGCCCCCGCCAGCTCTACACGGGCTCACCGCGCCGCGACTACATGCCGATGACCCAGCGCGGAAAGTAACGGCGATCCTGCTCTCCTTCCCCCTCGGGGGAAGGAGCATTAAGAAAAGCCGGGCAGGATCACCACCACTTTTTGGCCGTGTACCCACCCGCTGCCTGCTCGATCGCGGCAGCGGTCTGGAACAGGGTTTCCTCGCCGAATGGTTTACCGATGAGCTGGAGGCCGAGCGGCAGGCCGTCGGATGACAGCCCGGCCGGAACCGCAATGCCAGGCAGGCCCGCCATGTTGACGGTGACGGTGAAGATGTCGTTCAGGTACATCTGCACCGGATCGGTGATCTCTCCGGGCGCGAAGGCGGGGCTTGGCGTTGCGGGGGTCAGCACCACGTCCACCTTGTTCCAGGCCTCGTCGAAGTCGCGCTTGATCAGTGTGCGGACCTTCTGGGCGCGGACGTAGTAGGCGTCGTAGTAGCCAGCCGACAGCACATAGGTGCCGATCAGGATGCGGCGCTGCACCTCGCGGCCGAAGCCCGCGGCGCGGGACTTCTCGTACATGTCGACGATATCGTCGCCGGGCACGCGGAGGCCGTAGCGCACGCCGTCATAGCGGGCGAGGTTGGAAGAGGCTTCCGCCGGGGCGACGATATAATAGGCGGGAAGCGCATATTTTGTGTGGGGGAGCGAGATGTCGACGATCTCTGCCCCTTGGGCCTTCAGCCATTCGGCACCCTTCTGCCAGAGGGCGTCGATCTCGGCGGGCATGCCGTCAACACGGTATTCCTTGGGGATGCCGACGCGGAGGCCCTTGATGGGGCGGCCGATGGCGGATTCATAATCGGGCACGGGAAGGTCGACGGAGGTCGTGTCCTTCGGGTCAACGCTCGCCATGGATTTCAGCATGATGGCGGTATCGCGCACATCACGCGCGATGGGGCCTGCCTGGTCCAGCGAGGAGGCAAAGGCGACGATGCCCCAGCGCGAGCAGCGGCCATAGGTGGGCTTGATGCCGACCGTGCCAGTGAAGGCGGCGGGCTGGCGGATGGAGCCGCCGGTGTCGGTCGCGGTTGCGGCAGCGCAAATATGTGCGGCAACCGCCGCGGCGGAACCGCCCGATGAGCCGCCAGGCACAAGGGCCGCGTTGGAGCCGTTGCGCTTCCACGGGTTGATGACGTTGCCGTAGTAGCTCGTCTCGTTGGAGGAGCCCATGGCGAACTCGTCCATGTTGAGTTTGCCCAGCATCACCGCGCCATCGCGCCAGAGATTGGCGGAGACGGTTGATTCATACTGCGGCTTGAAGCCATCCAGCACATGGCTGCAGGCCTGGGTGTGGACACCCTCGGTGGCGAAAAGATCCTTGATGCCCAGCGGAATGCCCTCGAGCGCACCACCCTGCCCTGCGGCCAGCCGCGCGTCAGAGGCTTTCGCCATCTCGCGGGCCTTCTCCGGGGTCTCGACGATATAGGCATTGAGCACGCGCGCCTTTTCCATGGCGGCGAGATAGGCATCCGTCAGGTCGACGGCGGAGAACTGCTTTTTCTTGAGGCCCTCGCGGGCGGCGGCGATGGTGAGCGACGTCAGGTCTGTCATGTCAGTCACTCCACCACCTTGGGTACCATGAAGAACGAGTCGTCCTGGGCCGGTGCATTGGCGGTGATCTTCTGGGGGTAATGGCCGTCCGTCACCTCGTCCTTGCGCATCTTCATCTTCATGGTGACGACGGAAGTGAGCGGCTCCACATTGTCGACGTTCACCTCGTTCAGCTGCTCGATGAAGCCGAGGATGGCGTTGAGCTCGCCCGCAAGCCGCGGCACGTCCTCCTCGTTCACCTTGAGGCGCGCCAGCCGCGCCACCCGCTTCACGGTTTTCTGATCGACGGACATCCGGGATTCCATTGCTTGAAATGATCGAGGTGGCCGAATAGCACCCGCCCCGCCCACCTGCAACTTGGCTTTCCGGCGGATGTCCTTCCCTCTTGTCAGGAATATTCCCCCTCGCCCCCACGCAAGTGGGGGAAAGGGAGGGGTGAGGGGGTGGTGCAGCTTGCGGGGTGCCTGGAATAGCGGACTCGCGGAGGCACCCCCTCACCCTGCCCTCTCCCCCTGCGGGGGCGAGGGGGGAAGGTTAGCCGACTTGCAGCTTTGCTTTCTGATGGCCCTTCGCATCGAAATTGCCGGGCTTCAGCCAGGCCTCGAAGCCCGCCCGCACCCGGTGCCAGTCCTTGTCCAGCATGGCGTACCAGGCGGTGTCGCGGTTGCGGTCCTTGACGATCATGTGCTGGCGGAAGATGCCCTCGAAAGTGAAGCCGAAGCGTTCGGCTGCCTTGCGGGAGGGTGCGTTCAGCGCGTCGCATTTCCATTCGAGGCGGCGGACGCCTAAGTCATCGAAGCAGTGGCGGATCATCAGGAAGATGGCCTCCGTCGCCTCGCGCGACTTCTGCAGGCCGGGTGACATCCAGATATGGCCGATCTCGATCACGCCATTGGGCGCGTCGCAGCGCATGAAGGCACCCATGCCGCAGGCCTTACCCGTGTCGCGGCGGATGAAGGCATAGAACCACGGGTCACGCGCGGCCTCGCGATCCCGCGCCCAGGCCTCGAACTGCTCGAAGGACTCCCAGGGTCCGTAGCCGAGGTAAGTCCAGACATGGCCGTGCGGGTCGTGGCCGGTGAAGGAGTCGTAGAGGTCACGCGCGTGGGTTTCCGCCGAAACGGGCTCGAGCATCACCCACAACCCGTGGAGCGGGCGCATGTCGGGCTTCGAGCCAGGCGGCTTCGGGTCCACGATGGGGCCGGCCGAATGGCCGTGATGGGTGATCTTCATGAACGGACTCCTGACCTCGACATGATGCGCCGGGTGGTGCGGGGATAGCAAGTTGGCGGTTTGCGGGGCGCTGGCAATAGGCTAGACGGCTGCAACGTGTTCCCTTCTCCCGTCGCGGCGCGATGGGAGAAGGTGGCCGGCAGGCCGGATGAGGGCTTCTTTCAGGCGGCAGGATACGCGGAGAGAGGCCCTCATCCGCCCTTCGGGCACCTTCTCCCATTGCGTGCCGCAACGGGAGAAGGGACTGAAGGGAGCCAGATGGCCGCTACCGACATCTCACTGCGTGACGCACTCGCCGCCATTCCCGCCGACAGGCGGTTGATGGGGCTCGACCTCGG